>JAIRKH010000082.1 GCA_031260245.1 Treponema sp.
GACTTGCGTTAACGCAAGTCTTACGGATTGACACGAGACAGATCCGTGACCGGAACGGCAAAGATGCCGTAGCCCCGGAGCGCATCCGCCTGCGCCGCGGTAATGGGCGCGCCACCGACCGTGAGCGCGTCCTTCCGCACGTCCCCGCCGACAATAGCGCGAAAACCTAAATCTGCCGACGCCTCGCCGTCGTTCTTCAAGTCAAACGGCATAACCGCCACGAAGGTGTCCCCGTCCTCCGCGGGCGCGAACTTCGCGCCCGCGCGTTTGAGCGCCGTCCCTGCAGCGACATCCGCTCCCGCCGCCAGCGTTATCGTCCCTTGCTCGAATCTGTTGTCCCCAATGCCAACGACCTTATTACCGGTAACGGTATCAAATCTTACTCCCGCCATGTCTTGCCTCCTATACCTTTGCCTTGAGCGCCGAGCGTAAACGCCTTGGCTACCGCATCATCGTCCGCCCCGCCCGCCAGATTCAAGGGCGGCGGGTCGTCTGCCTGCCGCGCGTCCAGACAGCTTTTGGCAAGCGCGGCTTCAAAGTAAGCGTCGTTCACATCCTCATCGGACGCGCTCTTACCGTTCTCGATAAACTTCACCGCAAGTTCCATGTTACCGACTTTCCTGCCCATCTTGATATGGACGGCAACCCGCAGACGCTCCTGCTCAACCGCGGACTTCGCTCCTTCGGCCGCGCCTCGCTCAAAAACCGCGACATAACAGGCTTTGTCTTTCGCCTGTAGATCTTCAGGACTCATTATACCTCCTTTGGGAAAAGACGGTTCCCCGCGGGCGCCGGAAGGACCTGAGACCGACCCCGCGGAAGAATCCGCAGAAAGATTGTTCTTTCTTAAACCATTTATTGCAACGGGGGAACCAGCCCCCTTAAAGGGTTTCTCATTCAATAATGCGGCGATTCTTTGCCAATCCGCCCGCGCCGGCGTTTTCTCCAACGCGGTCTTGGTGAATCGCTCAAACCGTTCTTGCGCCTTTGCCGTCAACACTTGATGCCGCGCCGCTACGTCGCTGTCATCGCCGTCGTCGTCATCGGCAATCGGCTCAAAGTCGTTTGCAAAGCCCGCATCTACAATCTCTCTACCCACATAGTAGGTCTCATCGTCCATCGCCTTGCGAACGACCTCCAGGGATAAGCCGGAAACCGTCGCGTGAACCGCTCCGTAAAGCACGGAAAGTTTCTCTAGATACTCCGCTTCTTTTGCCATTTCGCGGTAATCGCCACCCGCAACCGTCCACGGGTTGTGTATCATCACGACCGAATTATCACTGACCGTGAGCTTGGCGTCCCGGTTGACGGAACGCGCCGCCAGCATAATATAGGATGCCATTGACATTGCTACACCGATGACCCGCACGAATACCGGATGTGTCTTGGCCGCGTCTCGAAGCAGGTTGAATATCACGATCCCCTCGTAGACGCTTCCGCCCACAGAGTTCACCGTCACTTCGATTTCTTCGCCGGCTTCTAAACCGTCTAGTTGTTCTTGGACGCTCTTCGCGGTGAAGAACTCTTCATTCCACCAACTACAGCCGCCGATTGTGCCGTGTATCTTGATCGTTTTCATCTCGCTTTATTTTATAGTCATTAAAGCCCTCAAGCTATTAACTTTTTAGAGAAAAAATAATTTTTTTGAAAAAAAGTGAAAAAAAGGTATAGACAATTTTTGAATACTGAAAAAAAGCACGGAAATTTTTATCGCGGTTTGTCTGGCGGTAATGGGAATTTGCGCGGTTATCCGTATCCTGCTATAGGATGTCCTATGGGAAAGCAAGGATGGGGCGGCGCGCGGGACGGCGCGGGACGTCCAAAGATGGAAAGCCCGCGTAAGATGCGCGGGCTTAAATTCAACGACGCGGAGTGGATTTCTATTTCGAAAAGAGCCCAAGTTCGCGGTCATTTAGACATCGCGGCGCGGACTCTTGCGGCCGCAGAGTCGATGTCTCGTCTGAACGCGTCCCATCGGTCGCCGTGCCGTACGAAATAGCGCGGACAGTCTTTGCCGGTAACGTCGAAGTGCCGGTACAGGTCTTCCGCTGTCAGTCCATGCCGGTACAGCAAATCCTCGACCAGTTCGATACAGCTTTCCAACGTCTCTGCGGTGAATTCGCCCGCCCAATCTCTATGGCACAGCTCGACGCCGAGCGTACAATTATTCGGGTACGCGCCGAACTGCTCAAGCGCCAGATTCGTATACCGCTCCGCTCCCACATGATATGCCATCTCCGACTCCGGCAGGCACCGGACGACCTCGCCGTCCAGCCCGATGACGTAATGAGCGGACGCATACCGCGCCGTCGCGCCGGTCTTCTGATTCTTCAAACTCGCAAAATAATTCCGGTTGAAGATCGCGGTGGTACGCGGATTACCCACCCAATGTAGTACCACCCCGCGTACAGGCTTTAGCGGTTTACCCGGACGCGAAAACGGATTCAACGGCAGAAGCCGCTCCTCAATATACATCCTGACCCTCCTCCCCGCGTTTCAACGCGGTGATATACTCCCGGATGGCGTCCATGCTTATCTTATACTCCGCCACTTCTTGCCAATACCACAAGGGCATGGCCACCATGTCCGACTCTTCATCGTAGGTCACACAGTCGGGCGGCGGAAAGACCGGGAACGCCGGGACAGCCGGCATAGCGTAGACATATTCAACTCGCGTCTCCGGCCGGCGGCTCGCGCAGGCTTGCGTTAATACGGTCAAACCGAGCGCGCCCAGAATCGCCGACTGATAAATCAGCTTTCTTCTTTTCGGCATCTCCGAATACATCCTCCATAATCTTTTCTTTCTCTTTATTCCAGTCGCGTTCCGCCTGAATCTTCTGCATCCCGGCTTGTTCCCGCAGGAGTCGCTCCTCGACTATGCCGTTCTTGCGCCCCCACGCGAATGCCATGATGTGACTGGCGAGTAACACGCCTAGCAGTACTGCAACGATAATTCCTGTTGTCATAAATCCTCTTCGCTTAGATAATCTCTCAGCGGGCGTCGTTTGCTATTCCCGCTACCCCCGGTCCACGCCGGGGGGTTGTCCGTCATAAACAGTATGGCTATCGCCGGTCTTGACTTCCCCGCCGCCGACTCCGCGCACGATGCGCTTAAAGGTCTGCAACACCACGTCGTAGCATATCTGACACGCGCACACCGTCAGCACACCCGCACTCACCCACACGGGCAGATAGTGGTAAACCAGGCAAAATACTATCGCCAACGGCGCCATCACCACGGTCCATAGTTTCTTGCTCCGCGGCTGAAAGAAGTTCTTCAGCACTTCAATAGACCCGACCGTCTCTAGCGCCGCAACGCCTATCATCTGCGCCAGCGCCGCGCTCAATCCGCTCTCTATACCGGTCATACCGTCCTGCCTCCACGCCGCTGTCTCGTGCCGCTCCACCGTTCCTCGAAGCCGAATACCGCAAATCGCTCGTTCATAGACCGAATTTCCGCTTTCAGCTCGTTCACCCCGTCTCGGATGGTCACCAGGTTCTCCCGCAGACTGTCTGTATTCCGCTCCTGCGCGACCACGCGCTCCTCCAACTGCCGCGTCTTGATGCTCCCACGCTCACGCAAGTCCGCGAGGTCTTTCTTATTCGCCTCTATCAATACCGCCTGCTCCTTGCTCTCTTCTTTCAGCAAGGTCACCTCGAACCGCAACTTGTTCGCCGCGGTTATGTAGGTGATAAACGACCCAACAATCGCCAAAAGCGCCAGTATAATCGATACATCTATATTCACCACAACTCCTCCTTCCTTGTAATTTTTAAGACTTGCGTTAACGCAAGTCGCTTCTAAACGACTTCTTACCGGATTATACTACGGCAAAGCCGCGGTACCCGTCTATGCTTTATTTCCCGCCGCGCCGTCCGTTGACCCGCTGTCCGCGTCTTCTGACGTTTCTGCTTCCACGTCCGCTGTATCCGCGTCCCGCTGTTCAAAGCCGTAACTCCACATAAAGGCGCGTTCACGGGCGAGCTTGCTCTGCACCTCGCGGAAATCCATGCCGCTGAACTCGCGGGCTATCTGGTCGTTCGTCACCCAACCGTTCTGATTCAGTAGTTGTAGCGCCTTAGACTCCTTTTGGATGTCAACCGACGGGCGCGAAATCCCTGCCCATCCGCACTTGAGCCACGCGCCGCGGACTTTCCACTGACCCGGGTCAAACATAATTTTCTTAAACTCCGGTATAGCTAAATCCCCCCGTAAAACAGACTGGATGATAAACTCCTGATATATCAACTGGCAAAAATCCTTCGCGTTCTTGAATGTCCGGTATTTCAGCGTGATGTTATACTCGTTGGACGCTTGCCGCGCCGCGGAATAACTGCCGCCGAACTTGAGCATCACAATTTCAGGCGGAATCTCGTTCGACCAGCAAATCGCAGAAATAATCGCCTCTTCAAACTTGCCAAAATTGACGTTGGGACGCTGGGTATTGAAACTCTCCGGCTTCTCCCCAGCCGCAAGCCGGTCAACCACCGTGCCGGGTAGGAGTTCTACGAAGGGCTGGCGCGGCTTGTCCGGCGCCTGCGCCGCGTCGACCGCCATGGCTGTGCCGGGCGCGGGCGCCTTGAACCGTACCATCGCCGCTATCGGACTCGTGCCGGGAATCGTTTCCTTTTCCCGCGAAATGAACATCGGCAGTAGCGAATTCACCACGGCCGCGCGTACTTCCGCGTCCCGGTACCGGTCTAGGTCTTTCAGCATATACAGTACATTCCCCAATAGCGGGATGCCGCGCACGTTCGTCAACAGCTTCTCTCCGCCGTAAATCATCCACGAAATCTGCCTGCCCGACTTCTCCCCGAACACAGGCACACGCCGCCACCTGAACTCTTCTCCGTCCCATTCGCGGATATGGTAGGCGACGTGCCGCCCGTGCCGGTCAAGCTCCACTCCGTGCACCACACGGTTACCCGCCTTGGCCGTGTATTCAAGATTCGTCATAACGTAATTGCCGTTCACCCAGTCCCAGTAAGGCAAGCCGGTCTGCGGGTTGATTCGCGCCACGATGACGCCGTCCCCGCACAGAATCGCCTCCAACCGGCACTGACTCTGAAACTCTCCAAAAGTCAATTGTTTCTTATAATCAAACACGTTGTAATCAGCCGCGTAAACCATGAAGGATTCGGTCATCTTTTCCGAATACTCGGTTGCCAGGCGTTCTCGTTCTTGCGGGGATTTGGCCGCCCAAATAATGGACGACAGCGGGGACGCCTGCGGCACGATGCCGGTGAAAATCTCGTTGCGGAGCATCCGCTTGAGTATGCCCGCGACATAGGCATTCTCCACGAATAGTTGGTAGGAGCGTCGGCGCAGAGTGTAATAGTCCACGCCGTATTCCCAAAGGTAGTCGCGGGTCGCGCCGAAACTATTGGGGTACTTGTCGCCGTCAAACACATCCGCGATTGCGTTTCGTGTAAAGTAGGCTAACACATCGTCAAGTCGCCCGGTGTCATGGTTGTCTTTCATGTCTCTATCCTACCACGTTCCCACCTGCACACACTGGGGCCCGGATGGGATCCCGAAGTCAAGCAGAGCCTCCAGTTCCGCGATTTCCTTGAGTAGGCGCGCCCGCGCCACGACGAGCGCCTCCAGCCCGCTCCGCCTGACCGCTTGGTTGGTCTGTCCGGTGTCGAGAGTGTAGCTCTCGATTTCGAGCCGGTGGATGCGCGCGTTCACATCTGCCAGCATCACGCGACTGTTCTGCAACTCGTCTTCCCAAAATTGCCGCGCTGTCTGTCCCGCGGCAGGGCTGTTCGGATCTACTAACATACAGACAGCATAGCGGGGATAAGCCCCCTATGCTATTAACTTTTTAGACTTTTTCAGATTTCTTTAGAAAAATTTATATCGTGAGAAAACTTATGATAACGCGAGTTCTTCGTAAAACTGATTGACATTTTATCATATTTTGAAATATATTTTATGGTTTTCTTGTACGCTGGTGGGGAGGCGAATACAAAAAAGAGAAAGACGATTGGTATCCCTACTTAACTTGTGAATATGATGACGACAGTTGAAGATATTTCTTTCTCGGAAGTCCATCGATCCATCGGTTCAATGCCCGCCTCACCCACGCTGTCCTTCGGTGAAGAACGCGCCTTGCCGCGCCGCGTCCCAGAACGCCGCCCAGTTCAAGGCGGGCAAGCACAGCGCCCGCCGGCAATAATCCTCCGCGAAAATCTCTAGCGCCGCGAGGTTGTACACGTACGTGTCAAAGGCGTGGTTCGCCGCGCCGTATTTCAGTTTCCACACCGTCTTCTTGAACTGATTCGTCAGCACGTCCCGCACTTCCGTCTTGCTCTCCGCCTCGAACATTCGGAAATAATCGTCCCGAAAATCCTCCGGGAAGTTTGGATACCACGCAGGCTGAAACTCCCCGCCCTTCCAGAACGACGACATCAGAGCGTTGCTTATGCGGTCTTTCAATTTCCCTGTATTAATCTTATACGCCTGTGCCTGTCCGATACGCTCAAGCGCTCCCCGGCTAAAGAGCTGATACGTTTCGCCCGCGGCAAGGTAGTCGAAACCCTTGCACGCGTAGACGCCCGCATAATGCCGCCCCGCGTAACTGTAAACCCATTCCGCGTTGTACCCAGAGTCCACCAGCGCAATCTGGATGCCGTAAACCCTACCGTCTGTGCCGCTGTAGCGCCGCTCGCTCAACACCGTATCCAGCTCGTCCCAGGGACCGTTGAAGTCCGCCGTCTTCCCCTTGATTTCAAAGAATTCTAACGTCCAAGTCGCTCCGCCGTCCGCGTACCCTTTAATATCAACATAAAGCTTATCGGGTTGCACGTCAACGGACGCGATGACGATAAGTACCGGCGACCCGCAGTCTTCTGTTACCATTTCATTCGGAATCTCCACGAAACCGTTCACCAGCCTCCGACTCACGAAGCCGGCGCGCCGGTATTGATTGGCGCGTTCCGCGTTGATTTGCATACCAAAATCTTCAAACGTCAAGCCTTGTTTCGTGTTGCGGAACAGCCGGTATTTCTCCTTGTCCCGCGGACGGTTCTTCTCGATGTCCCAGCACTCGGCCCATTGCAGAACCATATCCTCCCATGAATACATCCCGGGTGGGTTGTACAACGGCGTGATATGGAACGATTTGACCGCCGGATTCAGCGGTTCCGCAGTCGCTCGCCATTCGCCCTGCGGAATGATGACTGCCTTGTCGTAGTTCTTCATTAGCTTGCCGCACACCGGATTTTGACACTTGTAGCCCACGGTCCCAATCATGGGCATGAACCGCCCGTCGTTTTCCCACATAACGCCCCAGCGATAACCGGTCTCCTTGTCTTCGCCATGCCAGACCAGCTCCTGCATCGTCCCGCAATGCTTGCACGGCACGAAATACTTCTCACGGTCTCCCAGATGGTAAAGCCTTTCGATATTGCTCGTCTGCTTGACCAGCGGCGTGGATGTCCACAGAATTTTTCGTTTGCTCCCGGTGTAGGCGTTGGTACGGTTCCGCACAAGGTCTACCACCGTGCCTTCTTTGGGAATGGAGTCCGGGAACACGTCCACTTCGTCCGCCAGCGCCACAGGATAGGACATCCCGCGGAACCGCGCCGGACTGCGGCCGCCGAAACAGTGCAGGTACCCGCCAGGGTATTCTTTCGCATTCGCCGTGTCGCCCGTGTTGCGCGCTCCTTTCTTCTTCCGGCTTTGCGAGAAAATCAAATTCCGCGCTCCCGCGTTGTCAATCATTTTCTCTATCCGCACCTGTACGCTCGTGCGCATCAGCCCCGCGTCCGCCGTCACATACATCTGCGCCTTTGGGTCGCTCATGATATTGTACAGCAAAACAGTCTCCAGTACCGCAGTCGTCGCGCCCATCTGGTTGCCCTTCATCAGCACGATTTCCTGCGTACTGTCGAGCGGTGAAAAGCAGTCCACGATTTTGCGGAAATAGGGAAACCGATCAAACGAAAATCTGCCCGGAAACGGCGTCAAATCCGCCGTCAGATAGCGGACGCGTTCCACGAACGCACTCGGCAACTCGTGCGACCGCGAGTCCGTCAACGCGCCGAAACTTTCAAGAATGAAATCAACGTCTCCCGCCTCAACCAGGTCAGTCATCGCCATCCTCCGCCAGTCGCTCTTTGATTTCCTCGATACGCTCATCCAAGCCGGTATCCGCGTTTTGATACTTTGCCTTCAAGCCGGAGAACTCCTTCGCCACTTGTCCTTTCGCGTCCCGGATGATTTTGGACAGCCCATTCTCCATCCGTAGTACAATGCCCTGTCGTGCGGATGCGCCGGACGACAAAGCCAGTGAAATCAGCTCGTCGACTGCGGACTCAGGGTATTCCAGAACCTGCCGCATCAGCTCGTCCAGATACCGGAACACCCGCGCCGTCACGAAATCCTTCTCCACCAGTTGCAGACGGCGTTCTCGTGTCCGCTGGTCTTTCTCTTCAGCCGCGGTCAAATCCCGGAGCATCTTGATATACCGCTCCAGTCCCTCGATGCCTTTGAAACGAGCAACGAGGTCGCGGATGCTCATGCCGAGCAGTTTCGTGGGCAGACCGGTCGCCCGCTCGACAGAGAACTCGTCAAATATCTCCGCGCTGATCGTGTTCACGCTCTGTTCGGCCGCGTAAGCGTCATAGTCCGCCAGCGCTTCCTTACTCTGTTTCAGACGCCGCCGCGCCATATAGCGGGCGTTCACCGGATTGTCCGTGTCGAGCAAGCCCGCAACGTTCCGTGCCAGCGAATTGTGTTTTATCCTCCGCGAAATCACGGACGGCGATACCCCGCATATCCGCGCAAACTCCGCAGGTTTTACTTCCATATATTTCTAGTAAACCTATTTGATTGTCCAAGGGCTATTAACTTTTTCCTAAAAAAACGCCTTTTTGTTGACCTATGGAAAAATTCGGCAGGCAAATCAAAGAACGCGGGGCTTGCCGAGTAATTGCTTACCCGGTGGGGACCCCACAGTAACTAAAATTTATAGACGGGCGCCGCTGTTACATTATTTCTTCTCGTTACATTTTTCGATAGCCCAAAAAGGCAGAGGTTCTATTTTTATAAATTTATCTTTTCCATTCTTTTATTTCACCTTTGATTATTTATTTTTTTTAACTTTTTAACTTTCATGATAAAAAAAATGTAATAAGTAACACCTTTAGGAAGTTATTAAATAAATAAATAAAAAAGCCCGCTACGCCAGAACGTAACGGGCTATATATAACAGGCGGAGTGAGAAAAAATCACGCGAACAGGTTGTCCGCCGCCGCGTCCGCTCCTATCAAGCCGGCGATGGACTCGTCTAGCGCCAAGCGGTTCGTATAATAGTCGGTCATCTCAAGCGACGTATGTCCCGCCATCTTCCGCACTATCTCCGCGGGCAACTCCCGCCGCATCCGCGTCACATACGTATATCGCAACGAATGGCAGACTATCTTCCGCCCGGCGGCGTCTATCCCAGCCGCCGCGACCGCCCGTTTGAACGCATCCTCCGCGCGGATTTGCTTTATCGCATGGCCGTTCTCTGTGAAAAGAAAATCGTCCTCCGCCACCGGACGCGCCGCGAGATATTCCGCAACCTTTCCAAGCGTAACCTCGGAAATCATCACCACGCGAAAACGCGGATTCTCAGGCGAGCCTGTCTTGTTATACGCCGTCCGCGTCCCATCCTGTTTGCAAAATCCATCTACAATCAGCGCCTTCCGCTCAAATAGTATTTGTTTCGGGCGCACCGCACGCGCCTCTCCAAGTCGCAACCCACCAGAAAGACACAGCAGAAACATCGTATAAAACGTGTCAGAATTAAAATTTTCCAGTCTAAACAGTCTCTGCAACTCGACAGTCGTTAACACGTCCGCCTTCCGCGGCCTCTTGGCGAAGTTCTGAAATCGCGGCTTCTGTATCGCTAACCCGCGCCACTGCGCCTCAGTATACAATTCTCCGAATATGCTTTGATACCGATTCTTCCAACTGCCGGAACGCTCCACTCCGAAGAGATACTCGGTCACCTCGGTCGGATTAACGAACGCGAGCGGCCGATCGCCCCAGCGGGCGATTATCAATTTGATAAAATGCCGGGCGTTGGCTAACGACTCTAGCGCAAGTAGGCGCCCTAACTGCTCAAGCCGACTGATGTGTACGCCGCCGGGTATAAACATCTCCGCCGCTATATCCTTTATCAAAAGGGGCGTTTCTCTCGCTCCGTCCGTGATCCATAACGTCCGGATATAATCCTCGGCTTCCTGCCGCGTCTTGCATCCCTGGCAGGCTCTCTGTATCTGCTTGTCGTTTTCATCCAGATAGTAATAATACCATCGGTGCACGATCTTGCCGTTCTTGAGCCGCTTGGGTTTCTTGAATACGTGGTATTTCACTTTTGCCTCCAAAACTTGACCTTTACTTGACCTTATACGGTTTATAGTATCGGAAGACTGATAATAAACATATATATTATATATACTTATTATCGACAAGAATCTCTCCCTTTTTAATATCATACTACATTTTTTTTTATAATGCAACAGTCGCAGGTTGTTTAAATATTTCTTTATTTCATAACGATTCGGCGCCGCTCTCTTAACCTCTTTACACGGAATATCCTTTTTGTTACACTGTTTGGCATGGTAGCTTTAAAAAAGAAAGTATCCCTTACAGGCATAAAGCCGACTGGGAATCTCCACATAGGAAACTATTTCGGCGCGATAAAGCCCGCCTTGGAGCTGGCGAAAACTTATGAGGCGCGGTATTTCATAGCGGACTACCATGCGCTCAACGCCGTCAAAGATGCGGCTGTGCTTTCGGCGAACATCAGAGAGGTCGCCGCGGGCTGGCTTGCGGCCGGACTTGACGCTGAAAGAGTCGTCTTTTACAGACAAAGTTCCATACCAGAGACGTTTGAACTTGCCACGCTTCTCATGGCGTTTACCAGCAAAGGGCTTATGAACCGCGCCCACGCTTACAAAGCCGCGGTTCAGGCGAATGTGGAAAAAGGAGAAGACCCGGACGCGGGTGTGAATATGGGACTGTTCACCTATCCTGTTCTCATGGCCGCGGATATTCTCCTCTTTGATTCTGACGTGGTGCCTGTGGGTAAGGACCAGACGCAACACGTGGAGATGGCTCAAGACGTCGCCGAGTCGTTTAATTTTAACTATGCGCGAAGAGA
Source organism: Treponema sp. (assembly GCA_031260245.1). Classification (GTDB taxonomy): domain Bacteria; phylum Spirochaetota; class Spirochaetia; order Treponematales; family Breznakiellaceae; genus JAIRKH01. The sequence continues at coordinate 11,160 of JAIRKH010000082.1, forward strand.
CGTTGCAGATGCGGAAGGAGACAGACTAGGATTAAAGATTCCCTCCGCCTTGGTACGAGAGAACGTCGCGGTGGTTCCAGGACTCGACGGCCGCAAGATGAGTAAGAGTTATAATAACGCTATTCCGCTGTTCTGTACGGAGAAACAACTCCGAAAGTTCATCATGCGTATCGTTACCAATTCCCAAAGCGTCGAAGAACCCAAGGACCCGGACGGCTCTCAAATTTTTCTGCTATACAAACTATTTACGAGCGTCGAAGAACAAGCGGTATTAGCGGCCCGTTACCGTGAAGGCGGCATGGGCTGGGGCGAAGCTAAAGAGGAGCTTTTCCGTGTGATAAACCGCGAACTTACCCCCTTGCGAGAGCGTTTCAACGCAATCATGGCAGACCCCGCAAAATTGGACGCGACTTTGGCTCAAGGCGCGGAGAAAGCCCGCTCCATCGCCGCAAAAACCCTTCTGCGTCTGCGGAAAATCATAGGGATTCAGTGATTGCGGGAGAAGGCAAGCCTTTTCTACTGTGATAAAACGCGGGCGACTTCCTGTACAGCGTTTGAGAGACGGGGCCCGTAACGGTAGACAAGAGAGGGGTTGAAACGGGCTTTCCGTATGTTTTTAAATTGATTGAAGTTGAGAGAATTCTGCAAAGAGACATCGGTCGTGGAGAGTATCCAATCGGGTAATCGGAGGAGTATCTGTTCGACGTTTACCAACGGCCAGGACTCCTCCCTGTCCGCGAATATATTGATTCCACCAGCTCTCTCTATAATTTCGTTGACAAAGGTGTTTTTCCCAGACGTTAAAAACGGAGAGTCTGACAAAAGCCAGAATACCCTTGGCTTGACGCGGACTGCCTGCGATTTCTCCACCGATGCAAGTTGCGCTTGCATCGCGCCGACGACGCGGCGCGCTTCTTTTTCACGTCCCGTCAAACGCCCCAGAGTCTCGATACAGCTGAATACTTGGGAAAAATTACGCGGCTCGACCGCAAATATTGAAATTCCAAGCGCTTCTAATAGCGAGACGAGCCTCTCGTGCATATCCGCCGAGATAACAACCAAGTCGGGCTTCAACCGAGCGATTCTCTCAACGCTTACAGTCGCGCCAGAAAAGCCCCCCACTGAAGGAATCGCCGCGGCGGACGGAGGATAGTCGCAAAACTCCGTACGGCCAACCGTCTGTCCGCCGGCTTCCAGAGCGAACAGTATCTCCGTTACGCTTGGGGAAAGACTCACAACCCGCGTAGCCGGCGCGTTTAAAATGAAGGTTCTACCCAATGCGTCCGTCAACGTCTCCGCGTGAACGGAAATAAAAGACAAAAAAAGGAGCGCGGCGCTCGCCGTAAAACGCTTGCGATAGATAAATCCGCGGTTATACGAGTTTCTCATGTTTAATCCCCTTGTTTGACGATTTTAGCGAAGAATCGATACGCCGCCAAAATTTTGCGTAATTCGGCGCCGCTTTTAAATTGGCGTATTCCAGGCGAACAGGACGGACGCGAATTCTATTATACCCAATTTGGCTAAAAATATGATAGACTACAAGACATGAACGTCTTAAAACTTTACCTTTGCAACCCGCTTTTTTATAGAAAAAATGCGAAAAAAGCCGGAGCCGCCGCTGAAGAGATGCGTTGCTTTGAGCTAGACCCTTTGGAAGCCCAAAGCGTTGAACCGCAAGCGGATAGATTGATAGGGAACCTGATATTTCATGGCTTCGCTGTAACTCCTAATACAGAAGGAGCGGAAACAGGGGAAATGGAGCTTCCCTCCGGACGCTACCTCTTCACCCAAATACGAGAAAACGCGGCGCGGGATTACTTGATTCTTATGGCAATAGAGGCGCAAAAGGACGGTCTGTGGGAACGCCTTCGTTTGGAAAACCGACTTTTCGTCAGAACTCTTTTTGAAGACGGGGAAAAAGTTACCCAGATTTTCAGACCGTATAGTCTGTGAGACGGTTTGAAGCGTTTCTTTCAAAAAAGGCTTGCAAGAAAGCCGTACAATATGCTAATCTTATACTGTGAAAAGCATAGCGAGAGTGTGTTACCTTTTTAGTCTCTATTTCGCGGTTATTTTAGTAATATGGACGGCGGCGTCTTTCTTTCAAATAAGCGAAATAAACGCAAACATGGTAACACTGCCTGTTTTTTCTTTTTGGGAATTTTTAGAAGCGTCGCGCGCGGGAATCCCGTTCACGCTCTACCTTTCAGTTTTATTGGGATTGAGTTATACGGCGCGGAAGAAAATCCGAATTATTCCCTCTATTGTAACCATTTTCCTCTTGGCTGTCGGATGTACCGTCCTATCCGTATGGGCGACCGCTCAAATTCCGCCGCATCCGTATATTACAGGAAAACCTGTTTCTTTAGCAAGAGACGGACTCATTATGACAGCGGACGACGGGCAAAAATCAGCGCTTCTTACCGCGGAATCGCCGCTTCCGTTAGCCGCCGCTTTGAAGCTTGATGAGACGCCGCAAGCGTCGGATTCAGCGAAGCCTCTCTCCTTCAGAGCGGACAGAATTCTTTTCGTCCAGGACGTCGCCAGTGATTTTTTGCGTCTCGCGGAAAATCTTGACCAACTACAAGAAACAGGATTTGTCAATATCGCCGCATATACCGCGGGACTCGTCGTTCTGCTCGTTTCCATGCGTTTCATCATGGATTTAAGCGCGTGGGCTTTGGCAAACCTGTTCTTTGGATTCGCCGCTTTCGGAGGAATATTAATATTTGAGTTGTTTATAAATTCAAGCCGTACGCAAAGAATTCTACTCTCGCTAGTCGGCGGTAAAATCTCCGCTCCTCTCATAAGCCCTTTAGTTTTCTGTACCATGGGCTTATTCGTTATAGGCGCGACCGGCGTGGTTTATCTCGTCAAAAAAGGCAAAAAAAGAAGCGTTTATGAAGAAAAGACCGTCTAAAAAATTACCGTCTCCCGTTATTTTCGCTGCTTACGTCGCGGCGTCTTGTTTTGCGGTTATGGCGTTCCGTTATGTATCGCCCGGAGCGTCCGCGCCGTTACCTATATATGCGGTCAAATGGCGGCTCATAACGGGCTTACTGGATGTATGCGCGTTTTTCCCCGCAATAGCCTTGGCGGGACTTGTCGTTCCCTTTGGGATTCGGGTAGAGGACATAAAGCCTTTCCCTCGTTTTTCCCCGTATTTTTTTTCGCTCATAAGGACGACGGTCGTCACAGCTATTTGCGTGGCCGCGCTGTACGGCGCGTTATTCTTCCTCGTCGAGCCGCTTTCTCAAAATTACCGGGGAACTTTGATATTTAACGGAGATCTCTTTCGCCAGTCAAAGAAAACCGCTCAAGAGGAAGCCAATGAGGGAAGATGGCTAGACGCGGAAAAATCCATGTTGGTTTGTAAACGTATTTGGGCGAAGAGCGAGGAAATAAAGTCTTTAGCAGAACAGATTCAGATAAACGCCGCTGAAATGCGCCTCGCAAACGCGGCGGACGAATCAAGAAAATTATATAATATTAGAGAATTTCAAGAAGCCCGAAGCGATAAAAATCCTGAAGAACAGGAAGCGCGCGATCCTATGAATATCGCCGAAGCGCTTGCTTGGGCGCGGAAGGCGTTAGACGAAAGGCGGTTTTACGACGCGTATTGGCTTGCGGGCGTGGGAACGCGGCTCGCCAAAAAGAATGGTCCCGAATACAGACAGGCTGTTCTCATTGAGGCTAACGCATGGGAGGCTATAAATCAGCCGGGGACTTCGGCTCAAGAGTCCGAAGCTTCCGCATTCTACCGTGAAAAAAAGAACGGCTATCTGGCGATAGGCGATGAAGATTGGCTCAAGGCTTACCATATTTTCTATGGACTCGCCATGAAGAATCCTGGGGACCCTGATATAGCAAATTCTCTCGCGTTAAGCAAGGAGAAAGTCGCGTCTTCGGCTTTTTTTCTCAGTGATAAAGAATTAACCCTTGGAGAAATCATACCGTCAGCCTTCTGCTCTTTGCCTGCTCAAAACGCCCGCGTCGTGATACGCATCGGGTATCTTACGCTTTTTTCAAACGCCGCTTATGGGCGGAACGTTGAAATTGACGCGATTGACCATGAAAACCGCGTCTTATGTCAAGTTAAGACGCCCTATTGCAAGATACTCCCACAGGCGGATAACGAGAGCCTCCTCCTCATGTTACGCGCCGTAGAGAACAACGAACAGTTTGACCCGGTAATAACAGGAGTGAACGCGAGTCTCTTTGAAAACGCCCAAATAAGGCTAGACATTAATTATGAGAACTTCATCCTCCTGTCAAAAGTACGGCGGGGATTAGACTCTTTTTTCATCAGCGAGCTTTTCCGCGCCGAAAGAAAATTCGGCGATTACGGCTATATCCCGCAGGTTTTCCAAGCCGATATTGTTTATCGTATCTTTGAGGCCGCGGTTTTTCTCCCTATCGCCGTATCGGTTATCATACTAGGTTGGCGTTTCCGCGTGAAAAGAAAGCCTCAACTCATAGGAATTCCCATGCTGTTGATTCTACCCTTTGTTTTTAACATCTTCGTTCTCATGTGCCGGGCGTTTATCAATAAAATGAGCATCTTGTCTGTTATCGGCATAGGTTTTGTCAATTCGCTCGTTGTGTTTGCTGTAGGAACAGTAGTCTGTTTCTTTTTTGCTCTGACAGGGCTTGCCGCTCAAAGGGAAATTTAGCGTTGAAGCTTGAATATTTTTTCAAAACAATATAAAATAGGGTTGTTTCAAAAGGAACAGCGCGGCATAACAGCAAGCGCAGTCGTAAAAAGGGGGTATACTGATGCGGACAGTGAATTCAAGTTTGATTTCTCATTGCGGTTATATTTCCGCGTGTGCCCCCCCCCCCCGTATCTTTCTGTACTAGTATACAAACGGTTCCATTTTCGTTTTGTCTTCGCGCAACTCAACCTCGCATGGCGCAAAGCCGCGGTTTTTTCCACGCGCCGTATATTCCCAACATCCGCTTGGACACTCCCTTTCCCAATCAGGACGCCGCGCGTCTGGAACAAGATCCGCCGTCAATGTAACAAAATTTCCAACCTATCGGGTAACAGTCTCAGCAGACGGCGCCCTCTTTCAGACCCATGCGAAGTCGTTAGTTTGACGAGGACGAGCGGGGAAAGCGGG
>JAIRKH010000119.1 GCA_031260245.1 Treponema sp.
CAAGGCCGCCAAAACATAAAAAAGCCGCCCTGTAAGGGCGGCTCGTATTACTTAACTAGACAATGAACTACGCGCGCCGTTTGATAAGCGGCGTCTGTTAGTTGCTGGCTTTCCATGCGTCAAACGCATCCTGGACGGCTTTGGCAACCTGCGCCGGAGTCTGGATTCCCATACCGATAGCCTGAAGTCCATCGTTGAGCGGGGTGTAAACAGGTCCGGCGAACACGCCGTCTATAACAGATGTAGAAGTGCTGTATTCCTTAGGCAACCTTGCAATCGCTTTCTGCATGGGTTCGAGCGATGAAAGGTCAACGTCATTGCGGCTGGGTGTAGAAATGTAGCCGGTCTCAACCCACCACAACTGGACTTCTTTGCCCGTAAGCCATTTTACGAGTTCCCAAGCCGCGGCTTCCTGTGCGGATCCCTCGGGAATGTCGGCTCTGATGCCCCAGCCGGTTCCGAGGATGCCGGATGTGGATTTGTTGAGCTTCGCGCTTTCAATGTCCGGGAATACGGTGATGAGAATGTCTTCTTGATCGGCCGGGGAGATGAGCGCCTGTCCGGTGGACTGGTCGGTGATGAACGCCCCCACGCGCCAGTCGCCGTCAATGAGGTACGCGCCCTTCTTGGAGGCGAACAGCTCTGTAACAGTACCGTAGTCCGTGGTGAAGGTGGATTTGGAAAGAACGCCGTCATTGTACAGTTGTTTTACGAATCTAAGGGCGTTTACAAAGTCCGGATCCGTGAATTTCGCCTGACCGTTAAGTATTTTCTGATCCCAGCCCTCGCCGCCGAAACGTCCGGCGATGAGGGAGAAGAGGCATGCCTGCATGACCCACGTGTCTTTGTTTGCCATAAGAACGGTTTCATACCCCTTCGCCTTGAGTACAGGAACCTGCGCCGCGAGTTCGGCGTAGGTCTTGGCAGGGGTGAGCCCCGCGTCTTTCAGCACCGCATTATTTACATAGAACGCATGGCTGGATGTAAGTCCGAGGCTCAGGATGCCTACATAGTTGTTTGCAAACTGAGAGGGAGTAAGCGCCAAGGGGTGGTAATACGCGGACAGACCGTCTTTCTGGACGAGCGGCGTAAGGTCTTTGAGCAGGCGATTGCGGTACAGAGTCGTTGAACGTCCAGACGGCCAAGCATAGAGTACATCAGGCAAATTGCCGGATGCCGCGTACGCCTCAACCTTATTGTGGAAGGGGTCGTAGATTGACAAATCTTCGCGTTCGATGGTGATGTTCGGATGATCAGCTTTGAACTTCTGCCATACTTCCGTTTCAGCGTCTAAAAACCAGTTTCCTGATGTTAAATCGTAATAATTCAACACCCTCAGCATAACGCTCAGCATAACGGGTTGTTCCCCGTTCAGTGCCGCCGCAAGCTTCGGCATCAAATCCACGCCCTGCGAGAAGTTCTGATACCGCTCCTCATATCCGTCTATGAAAGAGCCGTCCATTGCCAGCACGTCCGTCGTAAACGCCGTCAGCGTATCCCCAAGCTTCTGTACCGAGCCCGCAAGCACATACCGCGCGTTCCGCCCTGCCCCAAGCCGCTTCACCCGCTCCTGGTCCGTCTCCCCGCTCCGCTGTCGACTGTGCTCCTCCAGCACCTTTTGCAGGCTGTCCGTCCTCGGCAGCACCGCGTACACGTTCCCATTCGCCAGCCCTATCGCCAGTATCTGCGCCAGTACCTGCGCGTCGCTCTCGTTCACCCCATTCGCGCTGTCAAACGGCGGCACCGACAGCCCAGGCAGCTTGCTCGTGTCCCGCCCCACATACCGCGCCAGTTTCCGCGCCATGTCTGGTATCATGTCCGCCACCTCTTCGATGTTCTTATACGCCCGATAGTCCCCGGCTATCTGCTGTAGGCTCTCCACGTCCAGAACGCTCACCAATACCAGATTCTGGGTTCCAAGCTTCGTTATATAACCCGCCATCACGTGCGACGCGTTCAGTTGCTTCCCCAGCTCGAATATCGTGTCCGCGTCCGTCAACCCGGACATCCGCTGAAACCGCTGCTCGAACCGCAGGAACGCCTGCGTCGTCCGCGTTACCAGCGTTACCTTGCTGAACGCCCCTCGCAATTCCCGCTGCCGCGCAAACGCGGACACGATGTACTTGCCGTCGCTTGTCTGCTCGCCGGTGAACGGCAGCAGCGCAAGCTCCTTCGCCTGTCCGTACGCGCCCAGTACCGTGAACGCGAGTAATACAAATACCAAGCCTTTTCTCATGTTTTTCTCCTCTCCTCTGGTTTATTGGTTTCATTATACTATGTTTTTTCTTTCCGTCAAGCGCTGTACGAAAAGGGGGGCGAGAAGCGAAGGAGGCGCGGCGTCAGACGCCACAAAAAATCAGTGTAATCTGCGTAATCCGTGGACATCTTTTTTGCGGGTTGTCCGCGTACGTTTAATACTTCTGTTAGAATTTTTCTCCGTAATAGACGCCCGCCCATTCCCAACGTCCGTGGATATTGGAATCCAGAGGAAAGTATATCTTTCTGAAATACAGGTACCATGTCGAGAGAGATTGGTTCCAGCCCCATGTCTTGAGATAGGCTTCAGTCGCGTTTGAACTAGGGTCAAGCGTGGGCGCATATTGGACGTTTGTACCTTGCATGAAGACTTGGAGATTGAAATCGTCCATGCCGGAGTCGTCGGAAACCTCCTGCGCCCAAGACCGCGCGAAGAAATTGACCTTTGCGCGGTATGACCACAGCCTCCAACTATCTCCCGCGTTGATGGCCGACTGCACCGCGCTTACTATGCTGTTCAAAGACTCAAACGTCCAATCCTTCGGCGAGTTGTTGAAATCAATGAGCCGTTTGGCGTAGTTGTCCGCGTTCGGGAACCCGGTAATGTCTGTGTCTATGAAAGAGAGAAATTGAGTATAAGCCTGAATCGCAAGGTTCCACTCTCCTGTCTGCTCATAAGCCTGCCCCAACATGAAGTAATCCTCGCCCAACTCAGTCCTGTTAGGAAAATCAGCGATGAGCTTCCTGTAATACTTGATTCGGCGTTCCGGATCCCGCACTATGTTAAGTAACTGGTTTAGGCAGACAAGGTGTATCGAACGACTTTGAACAAGCAAGTCTGGATAATTCTTCACGATGACATCAAAGTACAACTCTGCGACAGGATAGGCTTCTTGTTGGGTATACGCATAAGCGGTCATAAGCAGATAATAAGCGTTGTTCGGGTCGTTGGGACGGCTTTCTATGCGCGAACCGAGAAAATTAACCAGTCTGCCGTATTCCTTCTGCCGTGCATACGCGTTGGCGATTTCCCGAACCAGGGAAAACAGCTCGTCGCCGTCGTCGTTCAACAGTGAAAATAGACTGCCGAGCTGTTCCCGCTGTTCCTTTGAGCCAACGAGATAATATGGGTCTATTTTTCCCCTTTCCACGAAGCCGCATCCTAATAGGAACGCCAGTAGAAAAACATACATAACTTTCATGGAGATATTGTATCATATTTTAAAGCGGTTTGTAAGGCGGTTATTCGCCCTGCCTGCTTTCTACGAAAGTTCGTTCGCGTTTCTTTAGCTGAAACACGGCAAGGTAGGTCGCTGGCGTCATAAGAACCTCTATCACGCACTTGAACAGGTAATTGGTCAAAACCAAGGTCTTGAACAATTCCCACCCGAACACGCCTGTTAAAGAGGCGATGAGAACAAAGACGAGGCTGTCTAGGAATTCCCCGACCAGGGTGCTGCCGATGGTTCTGACCCATAGAAAGCGGCTGTTTGTGGCTTTCTTTATCCAGACCAAGGTGATTGAGTTGGAGAATTCACCGATAAGATAACCCGCAAGGCTCGCCAGAGCGATTCCGCCGCTGCTCATGCCGCCTAATATCGCGTCGAAAGCCGCTTGCCCGGCGTAGGACTCCCATTCCGCGTCCGCGGGCAGGATTCGCAAGACGAGAAACAAGCCCGAAGACAGGGCGAGCATGGCGAATCCGGTCCAGATGACGCGGCGGGAGGGACGGAAGCCGTAGACTTCGGTAAGCACGTCGCCGATCACGTAGGACAGGGGGAATAGGAGCGTGCCGCCGTCAAAGGCTAAACGGACGCCGAGAATTGAAACTCCTAAATCAATGATCTTCGCCGAAGACGCGACGTTGCTCACAATCAGAACGAATACGAAGAAAGCCGTTATTATATCGATGTAACGGAAACGGGTTTGAAGGGACATAAAAACTCCTTGTTTTGTTTACGCGGGTTACGAGGGGACCGCGGGATTGCCATATAGTATATCGCGCCGTTCTGTCAAGGGACGCGTTTCCCGCCGTTCCGAGCCTCACTCTTGACGACTTCAAGCGGGCGTCAGACGCCTGCATATTATCGAGATTTACGGCGTACCCATCTGGGCGAATCATTGTTTTATTACTTGACATTTACTATTCTTATACCGGCCAAACGATTTCTGCCGTTAAAGTTAAATACCAATACTTTATCATTCATGGTAAACTGCATATCCCTGCCTCTTGAGGAAACCGAATCACCGTGTCTTGTTATGTATTTACCAAAAATTTCTTCTATTTTTTCCCGGCGTATGTTTCATAGAACATACCTCTCTTTCTCTTTTGTTTTTCATATTCTTATAGATAAACGAGCAAATTATCGATGGCGCCCCGACAAAGAGCGACACTATAGCGACGCTTCTTGTAATAATTCCTGTTAAATCCATGAGGCATCCTCTATTCGCCTATAGAAGGCGCAAGGGACGACGGGCAAATCGCTTGGTTTTCGATCATTCGCCTTACCAGTTCTCCAACGAGTTTCGGGTCCGCTCTGCCGCCTGTTCTGGCGAGAACCTTGCCCGTGAGGTAGGCGGAGAGAGAACGCGCTCGTTTAGAGACGCTGGCGTCCGCGATAAGGATTGACAATTCCCTGACGGTTTCCGCCTCTTCTTTTTCCACCTCCGCGACCGCGCGTCCTATCTCCGTTGGGTCTGTTATCTGCCCCCATCCTCTTTCAACGATAATATCCATTGGATCTTTATCCTCCGAAAGGATAAGTTCCAGCGCTTGTTTGGCGTTTTTCATAGACGTTTCGTGATTAGCGACCATAGCGACCAGGGCGGCGAGACGTTTCGGCGTGATTTTCAGCGCGCTGATGTCCATCAGGGAGACGCCTTCTCGCGAAAGAATATGTTTTATGTCAGTTAAAAGCCAATTCGTTACACTCTTCGCTATTTGAGCGCGTCTCTCGGCGTCGCGTTCCGCGGCGCGAGCCGCAGCGACCGTCGCCTCGAAGTAATCCGCGAAAGATTTTTCTTCGCAAAGGAGAGCGGCTTGTTCATTAGAAAGCCCGTATTCCGCGACCATGCGCTTTTGGCGCGGAAGGGGAAATTCTACTAACGCATCGTCTACCGATTTAAGAAAAGCCGCGTCCGGCGCGAAAATTGGTAAGTCAGGCTCTGGAAAATACCGATAATCCTGCGCGTTCTCCTTGCGGCGCATAGACTCGGTCTGGTCTCGGTTTTCGTTCCACAAGCGGGTTTCCTGTACGACCGCCTTGCCCGCGTCCAATACTTTTGATTGACGCCCTATTTCATAGTTCAGCCCCAGCCTCACGAAGCGAGACGAGTTGAGGTTTTTGATTTCAACCTTGCGTCCCAAGCCTTTTCCGTGGAGGTTGATGGACACGTTAGCGTCCGCGCGGAGACTACCTTCTTCCATATTGCCGTCGCATACGCCCAAGTAACGAACCATACGACGCAGTTGCTGGATGAAAACCTCGGCTTCCTCGCCTGTCTCCATGTCTGGCTCAGTAACGATTTCCAAGAGGGACACACCCGCGCGGTTGTAGTCCAGAAGGGAAGCGGCGCCGGTGTGAATCATCTTGCCCGCGTCTTCCTCAAGATGGCATTCGTGAATCCGCACGCGCTTTACGCCCCAGCCGCCCTCAATATCAACGTAGCCCTCCTGTCCCAGGGGTGAAGCGAATTGGGAAATCTGGTAATTCTTCGTCATATCCGGGTAAAAATACTGCTTACGCTCGAACCACGTCTTTTCTGGGATACGGCAATTCAACGCCTTGGCGACTATACAGCCCATTCGCAGAGCCTCAATGTTGAGCGCGGGCAAAACGCCCGGATACCCAAGGCATACAGGGCAGACGTTAGTATTAGGTTCGTCCCCAAAAGCGGAACGGCACTCGCAAAAGACTTTCGTCTTTGTCAAAAGGTGAATATGGACTTCGAGTCCGATAAATGATTGATACATGAAAGGGATTATACGCTTAATTTCTCTATTATTCAAGAATATCTTTCTAAAAGAGCGTCTTGAGCGGGCGTTCTCCAGACCGACGTTCCTCAATAAGGCGAGGGAATCCTGCGGACGGGAATGGGAGCATGAGTCGCACGCACGTTTGAGCCGTTCAAAACAAGAGTTCTTTGAGTCTGTGGAGCACGGGACGCGATTAATCTGGGATGACTGTTTTGGTACGCCATTTTCCGCTCCGCCAGCGGGCCACGAAGAATACCGCCCTGACGCACCAGTCGCCCGTCATCGCCGTCCATACGCCTACGGGTCCTATATGGAACGCATACGCGAAGAGATACGCGAAACTGACTCTCACTATCCACATGGAAGCGATTGAGACGACCATGCAATACCGAACGTCTCCCACGGCGCGGAGCGCGTTGGGCAACGTGAAACTGGCGGGCCATGAAAGAGGAGACATAATACAATGAATGAGCAGGAGGTTCTTGGCTATGAGAGCGGCTTCTGGACTCAAGCCGAATAAACCGACGATAGGGACTCGCGCCAGAAGGATAATCAAGCTGAAGCCCGTTACTGTCGCATAAGCTAGTTTCATCAGCTTGTTCGTGAGGTACTTCGCGGACTCGAAGTCCTTCGCGCCCGCGCACTGACCAACAACGGTGAGAACGGCGACGCCGAATCCGTTTCCCGGCATGAACGTTAAGGAGTTGACCGCGCCGCTTACCGCGTTCGCCGCTATAGCCGCGGTTCCGAATGTAGTGAATATGCGGGAAACAAGAACCTTACCTATCTGAAACATAGAGCTTTCCAGTCCGCTAGGGACGCCTACATATAAGATGCTTTTGACGATGGGTATGTTGAGCCGAACCTTGAAAACGCCGGACAGGGAGATAGGGCTTTCCTTGTCGGCAATAAGCATTATCGTCAAAACTAACGCCGCGGCCGTTCTGCTCGCCAGCGTCGCTATACCCGCGCCCGCTACCCCCAGCTTAAAACCGAATATGAGCAGGGCGTTGCCTCCCACGTTCATTACGTTCACCATGAGGGCTACGAGCATGGGTACGCGGCTGTTCCCAATACTGCGGAACAGGGACGCGGCCGCGTTGTACAAGGCGAGGGATGGATAACTCAAAGCGCTCAATAGGAAATATATTTCCGCCGCGCTCATAACGTCCGCGGAGATTCGCCCGTAAATGAGACGCAATAGGGGACGTCGCGCCGCAAGGGTAAATATCATGATGAGCAAGGATACAACCGCGCTTGCGTACATGAGTTGCTTCGCTGAAAGCCGCGACCGCTTTTCGTCTCGACGCCCGATGAATTGACTCACCACCACAGAGCCGCCTGTGGCTAAAGCGCTGAACGCGATGATGAGAATCATATTAACCGCATCTACTATGGACACGCCGGATATGGCGGACTCCCCCACAGACGTTACCATCACCGTATCCATTATTCCTATCGTAACAGACAATACCTGTTCAGCGATAAGCGGCCACAAAAGCCTCCACAGAGCGCGGTTATTCCATTTCTCTTTTAACAAACTTTCTAATAATCTCAAAAACGCCTTCTTTATATACTGTCTGTAAGCGTCGCGGTGCGTACCAATCCGAAAAGACTATCCCCCCGCGCCTTGCGGTAGGCTTTTTCATCCGCTGGCTCGACAAAGTCCACCGTATCGCCGTTTTTATAAGAAAACCCCCGTACCATAGACGCCATCGAGCGCTTTTTCGCGCCAAAAGGAACGACGACATTTTCCGCGCCCGCCGCATAAAGCCCTTGGGGGAGTTGCGCGTTGAAAGCCGAAAGAAAGACGCCGGACTCCACAAAGACTTCGGTTTCAATGGCGGCAAGCTCCCCCTCCGCCTCAACGCCGAGCGACAGAGGCGCGGCGATCTCAAGACGCGGCAGGGGGTTGAAACCCTCGGAGAACTTCACCGGTAGACCCGCGCGTATCAAAGCCATCGAGAAAATCTCAATAACGTCAAGATGCGAATAAAAAACCGCCCGCCCCTTCTTAGAAAAAGTAAAGATAACGCGGTATGCGGGGGAATTCGCGGGCGTCTTCTTCAGCGTTTCAAACACAGGAAGCGAATCTCCCGCGTCCGCGTTTCCCGCGACTGAATTCTTCACGACGCGATTTTCTTTACCGCATACGCCGCAGAGATGGGGGCAATATTCCTCGCACGGCAGAGTCTTTTCGCTTACCGCAGCCTTGTCCCGTTCTTTCTTGAGGAAAGAATCGCTTACGCCGCTGATAATATTGCGCCAGGGTAAAGGAGCGTCCGCGTCTTTTTCCGCGAGCGTCTCATTGACAAACGTCCTATTTTCCGCAAAAAGCTCCCGCCATACGTCTCGTTTGATATGCTCGTTCCATGCGTCGAGTCTGCAACCGCGCCTAAACGCGCTCTCAATCAACGTTCCCGCCCGCTCGTCCCCTCTGCTTATAACGCCTTCAATCATTGAAACAAACGGGTCTTGAACGCCGATTCGATGTCCCAGCGGCTTCAGGCTATCGCGGATATGATTAAGACGTTTACGCGCGGTCTCCTCGTCTATTTGGCGTAGCCATTGGAAGGGGGTGTGGGGCTTGGGAATGAATACGCCGACGTTCACGTTGAAATGTGTCCGCGTCCTCCGCGCCGTTTCTTTTACAAAAGCGACTATATTCTCCGCCTCGTCCTCGCTCTCCGAAAGCCCCACCATGAAATAGAATTTCGCGCCGCGCCAGCCGCGTTTCCGCGCTTCAAGTATCACGTCCGTCGTCTGGTCAAGAGTAACGTCTTTATTGAGCGCGCTCTGCCGCCGCGCGTCTGGCGTTTCAACAGCGAAAGTTAGCCCGCTCTTGCGGACCGCGGAAATCTTATCCAGAAGCGGCAAGGAAAACGTGGAAACCTTGAGCGATGGTAGCTGAAACGACACGCGCGCGGCCGCGTATTCGGCGTTGAGTCGGTCAATAAGCGCCTCGACGCCTTGGTAATCGCCGCTGGAAAGGGATGAAAGGCTTATTTCGCGGTATCCGCCCTTTCTCACAAAGTCGGCGACCTCTCGCGCTATGACGTCCGGCGTTTTCTGCCGCATTGGTCTATACCAAAAACCCGCGTGGCAAAACCGACACCCATTAGGACACCCGCGCATTATCTCAACTGCCCCGTGATGCTGAACGACTTTCATATTGGGAATGGGAAAAACAGCGGCTGACGCTGGGCGCAGAGCGAAATCCTTATCTATTGCCCGCGTCTTCTTTTCGTTGCGCCTTTTCCACGACCACACTGACGGATGCGATACAAGGCGTTCCAACAAATCGTCTCGTTTTCCTCCCTTTATCTTCGCGTCGCGCAACTCTCCCGCCAGAGCGAAAAATCCGTCTTCGGCTTCGCCAAGCCAGAACGCGTCCACAAATTGCGCGAGGGGAAGGGGATTTGACGCGCACGGCCCGCCAATAAGAATAATCGGGTCTGTTTGCGCGCGGTCTTCGCAGTGGAGCGGAATTCCAGACAGGTCGAGCATCGTCAAAATCTCCGTAGCGCCGAGTTCATATCCCAGAGTGAACATGAGTATGTCGACGTCTCCGAGCGCGACGCCGGTATCTAGTCCGTAAAGGGGCGTTTTCTCGGCGCGAAGGAGCGCCTCAAAGTCCATTGCGGGCGCAAAGGCGCGGTCGCAGGATACGTCGGGCAGGGCGTTCAAGGCGTTGTAGAGTATGCGGAGCGCTTGATTGGACATTCCGATTTCATAGAGGTCTGGAAACGCGACGACGGTTTGCAACGCGGCGTCTGGCTTTGCGAGTCGTCCGTATTCGCCGCCTAAATACCGACTGGGCTTCTCAACTTCAAGCAGTTTTCCTCCGAAAGCAAGGGGGTCTATGTATCTCATAGCCTCATTGTAACCTATAACAAGATAAAAGATAAGAGATAAAGAACGTCTGGCTATCGACTCTGGGACAGACGCGTTTGCTAACCATCGCGCGTTATCAAGAGAAGAGGGGGGCGCGCTTTCCTTAAACGAGGTCGGCTGACGGCAATCCTTTGGTTGCGCCCCCCTACGCTCCAGCCCTGCTTACGCGGGTCTTTCGCTACCCCTAATCAGGCAGGCGGATAAGCGTCTGACGCCAGAATGTTTGGGATCCCCCCGTACGAGGTCTGTCCCCAAAGCGTCTTACTTTAAATAGTCTGACAGCGTATCAAATAGACGCTTGACGTCAATGGGCTTTGCGATATGGTTGTTCATACCCGCGCTGATACATTCGCGGACGTCTTCTTTGAATGCGTTGGCGGTCATAGCGATAATCGGGCAGGTTGCGGCTCTCGGCTTTCCGGACGCGCGTATTGCGCGCGTGGCGTCGAAGCCGTTCATAACTGGCATTTGTATGTCCATAAGCACAATATCGTAGTCGTTCTTATCGAACATCTCAACGGCGCGGGCGCCGTTTTCGGCGCACTCTATCGTTATCCTCGCGTCTTCCAAAACGCCGATAATGACTTCGCGGTTTACTTCCACGTCTTCAACTAGCAACAATTTTTTGCCGCTCCAGTCGTGGGACGACGTTTCGTCCTTGTCCACGTCGTTATTCTGTCCTGTATATCCTATCAAACTGAGTATCGTGTTATAGAGCGTGGAAGGCAGAAGCGGCTTGGGCAGGAAATGATTAAGCCCCAAGGGATTGAGCGCGGCGCAGGCCTCGTCTTGGCTTGCCACGGAAATCATAACGACAATCGACTTGCCGCGCGTAATGCGCGTTAGCTCTTGAGCGATTTGCCCCCCGTCCATGCCCGGCATCTTCCAATCGACGAAGGTCAAATCGTAGGGCTTACCGTCTTGCTCCCGACGTTCCACCAGGGCTATGGCGTCCTCGCCGCAAGAAGCCTTGTCGCACTCCAAGGAAAACCCAGCGAGCACGCTCTCGAAATAATCAAGCGTATTGACGTCGTCGTCCACAACCAATATACGCAGGTCGCGGCGCAGGTTTTTGGGCAACTTGTTAAAGCGGCATACTTTCCCCCACTTGACGATAATCTCGAACGCAAACTTCGAGCCGCCGCCCGGGTTGTCCTCAATCCAAATATCGCCTCCCATAAGATTGACTATGCTTTTAGATATGGAAAGCCCTAATCCGGTACCGCCGTATTTGCGGGTGGTACTGCTCTCAGCCTGCTCAAACGAGTGGAACAGCCGCGTTTTTTGCTCGTCGGTTACGCCGATTCCAGTATCGGCGACCGAGATGTGCAACCGCACGGTATCGTTGTCTATGGGCGTCTGACGTATCGAAAGGGATATCTTGCCGCTGTCGGGCGTGAATTTACTTGCGTTGGTGAGGAGATTTATCAGTACCTGCGATAGGCGTAATTCGTCGCTTATAACGGCGCGAGTAAAGACGTTTTCTACGTTCACATAGAATTCCTGTCCTTTTTCGTCCATCTTTACCTGAACGACGTTGACCACATTTTGTATCATATCTTCAAACGCGAATTCTTCGTTGCTTATCTCAAGTTTATTCGCCTCGATTTTGCTCATATCCAACACGTCGTTGATGATGCCCAGAAGTTGCCGGGATGAATTCTCGATTTGCTTCAGGCAGTACTGTATACGCGATATATCGGACGCTTTTTGCGCGATCGTGGTCATACCGATGATGGCGTTCATGGGCGTACGTATTTCATGGCTCATGTGGGAGAGGAAATTAGTTTTCGCCTGAACGCCCGCAAGCGCGGCGCGGTTAGCTTCCAGCAAATTATCCGTCATGGCCGCGCGCGTTACGGCGGAAGCTATCAGTATGCCCGCGGATTGCAAGAGATCCTCCTCCAGTTTGATAAACGGCTTGTCTTCACTCGCGCGCGAAAACCCGACTGTCCCCCAGAACGCGTTTTCGATAAACAGCGGAATATTCAATGAAATCTTCGTATCTGATATGGAGTCTGATATATCCGCCTCGTTCTCGAATATTTCTGACACGCGGCAGTTGTATATTTCGCCTTTGGCGAGCGTGTCGCGCCATCCGGGGAGAAAGGAGTCATAGGTTCCGTGAAGCGCGTAGGAGCGATTCTTTTTCCGCATCCAGCCGCCGGCAAGCGAATAGCCCAATACGCCGTCCTTCTCTTCGTTGTTTTTCAATATATAGGCTGAATCGACGTCCGCGCCCGTGCCCAGACTAGCGATAGCCTTTTCCAGTACCGCGGCGATACCGTCTTTGGACGTCATAAGTATGACCGCCATTTGGTTAAGAGTTTCAAGCAGTCTGTCGCGCAGACGAAGCGATGAGAGCATATCGCGTTGTTTACGCAGATCAACGCCGTAGAGCATCAGCGCAAAATCGTCCATATAGTCTACTTTTTTAATTATAACGCTCAACGGGTACTGTTCGCCGTTTAATACCAGTTCGGTTTCAAACTCGTGAGCGCCGTCGCTGACCGCGGCCGCAAGCCGACGGGAAAGCGGTATGGACTCTCTACCGTCGGCTTGGCGTTTTGGTATAGCCGACATGATGAACGATGGGAAGTCGCGTTTAAAATCGTCTTCATGCGAGAAGTTAAATAATTTAAGCGCGGCGGGATTACAGTCAAGAACATGAAAATCGCTGTTAAACATGATGCATGCAAACGGACTGTTTTTAAACATCGTCTTACGCGTTCTTTCGGAGCGTTCAATATCTGCCATCAGGCTATCGCAACGGCGGGCGTTTTCCTCAAGCGCGGCGCGTAGGGCGGATTCGGTGCGGATGTTCTTGTCAATATTGAGCGTACTGCCTATCAGTTTCGTCGGTTTGCCGAAATCGTCGCATTCTATGACAGCCGCATGGAGTATGACCCAGATATACTGTTTATTAAACCCCATTATGCGGAGGACATGCTCGAATGCGCCTTCGCCTTTTTCAAGATATTCCGTCAAGTTTTGCAGGTACAGAGGCGCGTCGTCAGGATGTACAAGCTGGAGGAATTCCTTGAACGGTTTATTTTCGAGGGGATTCAATCTGCTGTTATCTGTTAAACTGTAACGCAACCGAAACGTGAGGCGGTCGTTTACAATATCCCATTCCCAGCTCATAAGGCCCGCTATATCCGCGACTGAAGTGTGGTATCGGCATTCGTCCTCAAGGCGTTTCTCGCGTAGTTTGGCCGCGGTATTATCGCGCATCATACCTGTCACTCGCATCGGGCGTCCGTTTGCGTCGCGCTCCGTTACGCCAACCGTCTCGCGCACCTGCGCCCACGAGCCATTGTCGCGTCTCATACGAAAATCAATATAGGGGGCGTTTCTAATTTCGCCGCGCAGGAAGGCGTCCAATTCACCCTGGACGTACGCGGCGTCGTCGGGATGTATACGTCCGATTCGAAATTCTATACGAGGCTCAAAAACGCCCGGCCGCATACCTACAATGGCAAGCCATTCGTCGCTGTAATAGGCGGTGTTTTTATCAATGCGCCAATCCCAAAGTCCAGTACCGGACGCGGCGAGCATCATCCACAGCGTATTCGCGTCAATGGACGGGTCTATACGTTTATCGAACATATAAAGTATCTCTCTTTTTTGGTATTAAAGAACGGTCTTTCATACGAATTTTTTCATCTCCAGTTCCAGTATAGCGATATTCTGATTATTAGACAAGACAGGCGGCAGACAAAGCTTGTTGGAGACTTGCTACGAGGTCTGTCCTCATTTTCGGGGGGTAGCGGGAGACCCGCTCCGCGGGGCTTCCGCGTAGGGGGGCGCGGCGAGCGGCTAACGGTCCGCCGCTCTTCGTTTAGGGAAAACGCGCCCCTCTTTTAAAAGCTTTCGGACGCCACGCCGTAGACCTCGGCGAGGCGGAGCGTCTTCCGCGCCCATGTATCGTGAACCTTCACCTCGTTCATGCGGCCGTCCGCGCCGCGCGATACGCCCAGTTCTTGGTCTTCCCAATGCAGGATTTGCAGAGCGTCCGCGTAGTCGGCTTGGGAGACCTTCATACTTTCCGCAATCACAGGCGCCTGTGAAGGATGAATAGCCGTCTTACCGACAAAGCCGTTGAGTCTGTCTAACCGAGTCTCTTTCCGCAAGACTTCCTTCCATGCGTCAGACGTATCGCTCTCAAAGAACTCGCATACAGGAGCGGACACTACATAGGAGCGGGAAAAGTAGTTGAGAATGTCTATAAGAATGTCCCGAACAACCCCGATTTCGTAAATGGTCTGGGAGCGCGCGCACCGAACCCCGAAGATGTTACAGAAGTCGGCGCCCCCGCACCGTATATTCAAAACATATTCCCTCATGCCGTCAATGGAACGTTTAAGCGCCCCAAGAGCGCCGCGGCGCGTTTCTACGCAAGCGACGCGTTCCGTTTCCAGAATCGGCATGACAAACACAGGCTCGGTCGCGCCCGCGTTCATTTCGCGGACGACTCTAACGTAGTCGCCCGCGTTGGATTCGTCAAATTTCGGGAGGATGTACCCTGTCAAGAGGCTTGAGTCCTTGCCAAGCGATTCATGAAACCGCTGAAGGTGAAGGGGGTCGCGGATGCGGACAAACAAGAGCGGCGCGTCTTGCTTGTCCGCGATCCGCTTGAGAGAATGTAACGAATGAAGCAAGGCGCGTTCCGCCTTGTCAAGGACTGCGTTCTGGATGGAGTCTTCAAGACAAAACGCAAAGGAGTTGACGTCCCGAAACCGTCCATTTGCTATCTTTTCAGCTATGTTTGGGTAGAGGGCGGGCATATACAAGAGCGCGCCTACTCTGTATTCTAGTTCTTCTTTTGTCATTTTCCTACATTATACACGCTTGGCGATTTATAGCAAGTATCGGTAAACCCAAGCGTAATGTCAAGAGGGTTCCCCAAAGGGGTTTTATGTAAGAAGCGGGGGCGTATTTAACTTTAATGAATGGGCAGGCTTCCAATTTTGAAGACAGAGAGTATCCAATTTATTTACATAACAAGCGGCGGGGTCGCTTGCGACCCCGCCGCTTGTTGGTTAAGGCTTAAAAACAGCGCTTGGCGCTTTTGCGCGCGCTGTTTAACTTCTCAAAAATTATTTTGGAACTTTTTTGTCGCAACCCGCGCAACCGCAGCCGCAACTGGTTTTCCCTTTGCGGGCGTTGAGCGCCAGTCGGATAACCGCCGCCGCGAGTACCGCAAAAACGATTGTTCCTACCACGATAGTACCCATATTTACCGTCTCCTTTCCTTACGCGGCGGGATTTAACGCTTCACGGCGCCGTATGGCTTTCGCCTCGGTCGGCTTGCGTACTAACAGCCATACTAACAGTCCCAATGCCGCGATACCAGCGACTGTTCCGGCGCTAAAGCCGCTCCCGCTAAAGAAGCTACCAAACTGGTACACGATGAGCGCCAGTACATAGCCCCAGGCAAGCTGATACGCCACGGCAAAGGCCGTCCACTTGACGTTGTTCATCTCCCGCCTGATGGCTCCGATGGCGGCAAAGCAGGGCGGGCAATAGAGGTTAAAGAGCAGGAAAGCGTATGCCGAAAGGACGGTAAAGTGAGACGCGAAAACCCCCCACATTTCCTCGCCTTCTTCGCTCACTTCCGCGAAGCCGTAAAGCACGCCCATCGTGCCGACGACGTTTTCCTTGGCGATAAGTCCGGTGATAGTCGCTACCGTAGCGTCCCATGTGCCAAAGCCCAAGGGCGCAAAGACGACGGCTATTGTGGAACCGAGCGCGGCCAAAAGTCCGTCGTTCATATTCTCCACCATACCAAACCCTTCTTCAGTAAAGCCGAAACTTGAGAGGAACCATATAATAACCGCCGAAAGGAGAATAATAGACCCCGCTTTTTTGATGAACGACCAGCCCCGTTCCCCCATACTGCGGAACACGTTTACTACGCCGGGGACGCGGTACGCCGGAAGTTCCATAACAAAAGGAGAAACCTCGCCTCTAAAGGGCTTCGTCTTTTTCAAGATGACGCCTGACATAATGACGCTGGCAATACCGATGAAATAGGTACTGGGGGCGACCCACCAGACGCCGCCGAAGACCGCGCCTGAAATCATAGCGATGACCGGAAGTTTCGCGCCGCAGGGCATGAAGGTAGTGGTCATCACCGTCAAGCGGCGGTCAGCCTGGTTCTCGATGGTACGGCTAGCCATGACGCCGGGGATACCGCAACCGGTGCCGATAAGCATGGGGATAAAGCTCTTTCCCGAAAGTCCGAAACGCCGGAAAATCCGGTCCAGGATAAAGGCGATACGAGCCATATATCCGCAGGATTCCAGTACCGCGAGAAAGAGGAAAAGCACCAGCATTTGGGGAACAAAACCGAGTACCGCGCCCACGCCGGCCACAATGCCGTCCAGGATAAGGCCGGAAAGCCAGTCCGCAGTCCCGGCGGCTTCAAGCAGTCCGCCTATCACAACAGGTATACCGGGAACCCAGACGCCAAATTCGGCGGGGTCGGCGTCTCCCATCTCGGCGGCCTCCTCAAAGGCGGAGGAGCCAATACCGAAAAGGTGGAAACCTTCGCCAAACAAGCCGTCGTTGGTCCAGTCGGTAACCCATGTTCCCACGGTAGTAACTGAAACGAAGTATATCAGGAATATCACTACGGCGAAAATCGGCAGCGCAAGAACGCGGTTTGTCACCACCCGGTCGATTTTGTTGGATACGCTTTCCTCTCCCTGCCGCTTCTTTTGATAGCAACCGGGAAGGACGGAGCTGATAAACCGGTAGCGTTCCTCGGAAATCAGGCTTTCAAGGCTGTCGCCGCAGGCTTCTTCCGTCTTGTCGATAATCCCCTCCGCCGCCGGCGTAGGTAGTTTTTGCATAATCTTTTCATCTCGTTCCAGTAGTTTAATAGCGTAGTAACGCCGCTTGTCCGCCTCAACATCGCCGATATGCGCGGAGACCGCCGCAATGCCCTCTTCGATGGGCGGCGAGAAGGCGACGATATTCCTGGGCGCTTTTCCCTGTTCCGCGACCGCGACCGCTTTTTCAGCCATTTGCGGGACGCCCGCGCCTTTTAGCGCCGAGATCGCCGCTACAGGGCAACCTAGAACTTTTTCCAGTTTCGTAAAATCGATCCTGTCGCCTGAACGTTCTACTTCGTCAATCATGTTGACCGCCGCCACCACCGGAATTCCCATTTCCAGAAGCTGGGTGGTGAGGAACAGATTTCGCTCCAGAGTGGTACCGTCAATGATGTTGATAATAACATCGGGTTTTTCCTCAAGCAGATAGTTCCGTGCAATCACTTCCTCAAGAGAATAAGGGGACAGGGAGTATATTCCCGGCAGGTCCATGACGGTTACGTCCTTATGTCCCTTGAGGCGTCCTTCCTTTTTTGCGACGGTAACGCCGGGCCAGTTACCCACAAATTGATTTGAACCGGTAAGGGCGTTAAAAAGAGTCGTCTTTCCGCTGTTGGGGTTTCCCGCCAGCGCGATTTTGATACTCATATTTCAAGCCTCCACTTCGATAATGTCGATGTCCGCTTTCCGTAGGGAAAGTTCATAGCCTCGGACGTTCACCTCAATGGGGTCTCCCAGAGGCGCCACTTTGCGTACCAGGATTTCAGTATCCCTGGTGATACCCATATCTATGATACGGCGTTTTACCGGCCCCTGCCCGTGGAGTTTGACCACTCTAACAGTTTGGCCCGGTTTTGCCGTTTGTAGCGTTACCATAAAATGCTCCTTTTTGATTTTTCAGGTATTTTATCTGCGGCGAGAGGACAATCCTCTCCCGTATCAGACCGATACAAAAATGTGGTTTGCCAATTCCCGGTTCATGGCGACTCGGGAATCCTTTACCGTAACGATAAGGTTTCCAGCCAGATCGGACACGACCGTTACAATACCGCCGGTGGTAAAGCCCAGACTTTCCAGTCGTTTTTTTACGGCTTCAGAACCGCTTATCCG
Source organism: Treponema sp. (assembly GCA_031260245.1). Lineage (GTDB taxonomy): Bacteria > Spirochaetota > Spirochaetia > Treponematales > Breznakiellaceae > JAIRKH01. The sequence continues at coordinate 18,076 of JAIRKH010000119.1, forward strand.
TTTGACGACGACCCCTTCACCCTTTCTTGAATATGACAATGGCATAGTAAACCTCCTTAGTCCTTATTGGAATACCATCGTTAAGGATGAAGTCTCGCGCCGCGACCTCGTCGACCGAGTAGACGGTGAGGTCGTAGATACCGGTTAGGTCAGTGAAGCGATAACGCCGCGCGCCGCGATGGACGGCGCTTTCCAATTTTTCAGCGGTAACGCCCAGGAGGGCGTTAAAAAAGACAGGGGCGCCGGAGTTGGGGTTACCGGCGAGGGCGATTCTATTCACAGCGGTCACAACGCCCTCCTTTCCTGACGGCGCCGAATTTCTTCATGCGCCTCCGTCCAGGAGGATACGTCGCGTCATGCGCCGCGATCCAATCCCCAACTGGTTCCACTTCAATACCGGCGGCTTCGAATCGCCGTATCAAAATGTCATAACCACGAAGCCGTATTTGCGGGGGGCCGTGGAAAAATCCAATCCTCGCGACGGCGCCTTCGGCGCCAGCCGTGAAGTCCATGTCGGCAAGCTGTTTGCCGAGCTCCTTGCCAAGCGTTACCTTGGCGACTGTGAATGACGCCGCTTTAGGCGCATCCCACAACAGCATAATTTCTCCTCTCCCCCGCTCGCGGTTGTTTAGATGACGCGCTTTTCGCGCTTGTGGCGGGGGTGCAATGAAGCTTTGAAGGATTTTTACCACATACCGTGGTTTCCTATAGAAAGCGGTTTCATTATAACAAATCTTACTCCTTCTGTCAAGAATAATCTGAAATTTTCTGTAGAAAATTGATGTGGTACTGATAAATCGACTAAATCGACTCTCTATGTTCAGCCTGCTTCTCCAGATAGTTCAACGTGGTCTTCGGAACGAGCCGCTCTAGCCGACCCGCTACCTCCGCCCAAGCCCCTTCTTCCAACAACGCCCTCACACGACTGGCGCTCACGACTTCGCCGTCCGTCTCCATACGCGGTATTTCCTCAAACGCTATCCCATATTCGGGCAGTATCCGCCCCATCGCCTCGTTGTACTGTCGCGTTACCTTGTCCAACGGCTCTTCTCCCGCAAACCGTACCGTAACGCCCAGCGCGGGCGCTATCTCCTCCGCAAACAGCCGCACGTCTTGCGAGGGGTCTATCACACGGTCTTGTATCTCGGACTTATTGAAATAATCCACAAACGTGAGGCTGCTGATGATGAACTTTCCGCTCGGCAGTACCGTTACGTTTGGCATGTCCGAGACGCCTTGCTTGATGAGTTCGAAACGGTCTTTGAAGGGGAATATGGACTTGTTTTCCTCAACCGCGAAGATATAAAGGTATTTGACCCTTTGAGCGGCGTATTCGACGAGGTAGCGGTGTCCGAGGGTAAAGGGGTTGCAGTTCATGACGATTGCGCCGATTTTGCCTAGCGTCTGGTCGCGCGTCTGTTTGAGGAGCGTTTTATAGGATGCAAGTTCTTTGGCGTATGGGGTTTGCAGACGCGAGGCTTGAGTTACGCCGCCTTGCGGGATACCGAACATGGGCGGCGGCGTAATGGTAGGTACAGGTAAAGACGATATGGGGGGGGGGGGCCCGATTCTCAAAAAAGCTATGCTCTTGCAAGAACTTGAAGAGCGCGTCCGCTATGGCGCGCGTACCGTTTTCGTTGAAATGATTGGGGTCGGTGAAGACCTCGCCGTAGTTGTGCGGGCGTTGCAGTATATTGGTCAAGTCTAAGAAAGGATAACTCCCGAACACGGGCTTTTTGCCTGAAACCAGAACAATGTCGCCGTCCTTTATGGGAAGACTGTTTAACGTCTTATACATATCGGCTTCATATCCCCAAATATTCAAGCCGTAGTTCTCAACGACTATTCTTCTTTCTCGCTCGCGTTTATTGCACAGGGCTTGCAAGTGCGAAGCGATGGTTCCGTGGTCGGGGACGTTAGTGCCGCGAACATGACAGATACCGACCGTCCATATCGTTCGCAGAGGGGTTTCAGGCTGTCCAACCGTAACCCGATGTCCGTTGACCATATTTAGATATTTGCTTGCGAAGTCTCTGTAAACCCGCACTCCACACTCATTGTAATACATTTGGGGGGCTTTATTGAAACTCTGTATTTCTTCTACGCTATAACCGAATTCAGCGTAGGACGTCGACCAGCCCTGTTTTACAGCTTCGGGATAATTTCCGTAACTGATACCCTTATCAACAGCCGTTTGTTCGTTCTTGCTTCTTTCGCCTGACCAGGGAAAACGCGGGAAATTAAAACTTACCAGCCTGACGTCTGGACGCCGTCTAACGAAGTCTGATATGGGGCGGTCATAGAACGCCCATCGCGTCATCTCGTCAAGCATGGTCGGCAGTTGCAAGACTTGAACGCCGACCGCGCAGGCTTTGGCGATTTCAGCGTCGCCGTCTGGTTTCATAACGACAAGCGTATCGCCCTGCGCCAGAGACGACACGTTTATCATCGACGAGTTTACCACAGGAAATACATTACTAACAGGAAGCGTTCTTGAGAAAGGCGTCTGACTCGTCACGCCTTTAACGTTGATACCGTCATTTATATGCAACTGCATCAGTAGTTGTTCCGCCATCCGCCAATACCGCGCCTCCGTATAGACGACGACGTTCTTGACTCCCTTATCCGTCAAGTATTGCGCGACGGAATACCCGGCCGCGTTTATCGCGGTCAACTGCGAAACCTTCTCCTCGATAA
>JAIRKH010000120.1 GCA_031260245.1 Treponema sp.
ATTTTCTAGCAATTCTAGTCTTTTATTTGACCGGAGACAGCGCCTTCCATAGTAACGTCGTTGGTGTCAAGGTCAACACGAATACGATCCGCGCGGAACTCGTCTCGTTTCTTGAACACGACAGGAAAACCGGAGAGGTTCAGCAATTTCTCTTTGCGCCGGTACATGGCGTATTGTCCGCGGCACACGAGGTCGTCCTTGAAAAGCCGCACGCCAACCTGAAAAATAGCCGAATCGTTCTGGTCGTCGTATTCAATAAAACGCCCTTTGGCCACGATGGAGTTTTTCCTGTCTTCCATCGTGGAATTTCCCTCAAGACGGGCGATTTTGAGGTTTCGGTCGTAACGAAGCCTATCCGTCTTAAAGAATATTTCCTTTTCCGCCTCCCTCCCCGAAACATTACCCGTACAATCAATGAATTCGTTATTCTTTCCTTGAATCTCTATCCTGTCGGCTTGCAGAATCAATTTATCCGAATGAACTTCGGCGTTTCCGGTCAGTACCGTGATTTCCTTGCCTGTGGCGCGCGCGCCGGTCATGCTGTCGGCTTTGAAAGTAAAAGTATCAGCGGAAAGAGGAAACAGAACAAGGAGGAATAACAAGGGATGAAACATAAGAAACGCAGGTCTACTATGAGAAGCTTTCGCCCATGTTTCAGATAACGAACCTGTTCCCTGACTATTATTTTTTCTCATCTTTATTCTCCTTATCGTCGTCTTGGAAGTAGACTCCGCTGGCGCCGGACGCGAAAGACCAAGTCCGCTCCCGCGTGTTTGCGGAAAAGCCTTTACCAGTGAAACTAGTACCGTCGGAACGGGATATGTTGACGTCTTCTTCCATATCCGCGGAGACCGTACGAGTTTTGTCTTCCCATTTCAGACTATCCGTCTTAATGGAAACGTCTTCAGACTGTATATCCATAGTGATGCCATTGTCCATTTGGATATTACCAGTATCAATTTCAATCCGCGCGGAGCCTATCGCGCCTCCGACAGTTACTTCTTCCCCACGTTTCTGGAACTGCTCGAAAGCGAGCTCCTTCAATTCCATGAGCTGTCTTTTCTCGTAACGCTCCGCAGTTCCCGCGGTAAATCGAACTAAAGGCTCCCCGTCTCTCACTCGCACGTACTCCACATCGTTCATCATGATGTCCGGTTGACCATTATCCTCTACCGCTGCTGACCCATAGTCAAAAGAACAAGCGATTAGAGAAAAGAGAAAAGTAAACATCGAATAACTAATAAAAACTTGTTTCATTTATTATCAAAAGGGACTGTTTTCCAAAAATGGACGCCTTCCCATTACATTTTAACCATGGCGAATGATTATGAGACCCTACAATCCCGCGCCGCCGTAACAAAGTCGCGAAAAAGCGGAGCGGCCGCCGTAGGCTTAGACTTAAATTCAGGATGGAACTGTACGCCGAGACCCCACGGGTGGTCGGGCCACTCCACACATTCCACAAGCCCATTATCAGACGTAAAACCCGTGAGCAACAATCCAGACTCAAGCATCGCAGAGCGGTACCTATTGGAAAACTCGTAACGATGCCTATGCCGCTCCCAAATATGGGTATCCTGATAAGCTTTAAACAAGTTTGACCCCTCGCGGGTAACAGTTTCACTCGCCCCAAGACGCATAGTACCGCCGTAGTTCTTCACGTCAATCTGTTCTTCCAAGAGACTCACCACAGGATGCTTCGTATCCTGATTAAACTCGCTAGAATCCGCATCCGCGAAATCCATCACATTACGCGCCCATTCAATCACCATGACTTGCATACCGAGACAGATACCGAAATACGGAATCCTATTCCGCCGCGCCCAGTCCGCCGCGTTCACCATACCGTTTATACCCCGCTGACCAAAGCCCCCTGGTACGAGCACGCCGTCCACCTTCCTCCCGTTTACGCGAGCCGCCGAAGGCAAAGAACCATTCAGTACAGCATCCACCGCGCCGTCCGGCTCAAGCAAAGAAGAATCAATTTTGACCAACTCTATCTCCACGCCCGCTGTAATGCCCGCGTGAAAAAGCGCCTCGTAAACAGACTTATAAGCGTCGTGCAACTCCATATATTTACCCACGACCCCGATACGGACGATACCCTTACGCGCCTCGAATTTCGCTATCATCTCTCGCCATGGTTGCAAATCCGAATGACGACTCTCCACGCCAAGCTTCTTCAACACGACCTGGTCCATCTCTTGCTCAAAAAAAATAAGAGGAATAGCGTAAATAGTCGTGTCAACATTATAAGAAGTAAAAACCGCGTTCTTTTCAACATTAGTAAACATAGCTATCTTCAGACGCATAGGCTCGTCGAGCATATCAGGCGCTCTACAAATCAGAATATCCGGCTGTATACCCATTTCTTGCATCGCTTTGACCGAGTGCTGAGTAGGCTTGGTTTTGAGCTCGCCCTCCCCTACTTCCGGTATCAACGTGAGATGTACAGAAAGCGCGTTTTCCTTCCCATATTCATGAATGAATTGACGCGCGGCCTCCAGAAACGGTATAGACTCGATATCGCCTACGGTACCACCGATTTCCACGATGACCACGTCAGTGTCCGCGTCCAGAGACGCCAGGATTCTTCGTTTAATTTCGTCCGTGATATGAGGAATAACCTGTACACATCGACCCAGATAGCGTCCCTGCCTCTCCTTCTCAAGTACCGAGTGGTAAATCTGCCCTGTAGTGATAGAATTCGCGGCCGAAAGCGGACTATTAGTGAAACGAGCGTAGTTGCCCAGGTCCAGGTCCGTTTCCGCGCCGTCATCGGTAACATAGACCTCGCCGTGCTGATAAGGATTCATAGTGCCCGCGTCTATGTTAATGTAAGGGTCGCACTTAACCATACGGACATTCAAGCCTCGACCTTCGAGCAATGCGCCCAGAGCGGATGCGGCGACGCCTTTTCCAAGGCTCGAACACACGCCTCCCGATACAAATATAAACTTATTCATGTTTTTAGAGTATATAAAGAAAACGCTGATTAGACAAGCAGACGAATTTACCCTTACTTTTTTACTCCCAACCGCCTGCGGAGCTGTTCTTCTGCCGTCCGCGCCCAACAGACATTTTTGCTTGCAGAGACACCCGCCACCCATCCATACGGTGTCAGACACCGTTTCCACCGCGGCGCCAGACACTTTTGGCACCACTCTTTCAGGGTGTCAGACACCCGTCCGCACGCCAGCGCCAGACATTTTCAGTATCAGACGCTTTCGCGCCGCTTCACAGACACTCATACCCCGTCCGCGCCCCCCCCCCAACGGTGCCAGACACTTTTGCTTGCAGAGACACCCGCCACCCATCCATACAGACACCGTTTCCACCACGGCGCCAGACATTTTTGGCACCACTCTTTCAGAGAGTGTCTGACACCGCTAGGCGCGGACGGGGTCGTGTCGGCGCGGGTGTCTGACACCGAAAACGTAAAAGTGTCTGGCGCCCCGAAAGTGTCAGACACCGTTGGGACGGGCGGACGCGGGTTGTTAGGTTTCGTTCTTTTGAGTATACTGTGGGTATTAAGGAGAAACAATGAATAAACTCACCGTTAAACAAAAGCTTGGGTTCGGTATCTTCGATTTGGGTGGCAACTTGCTGTTCACGTCTCTCGGTTTCTGGTGCTTGAACTACCTGACCGATACTGTAGGTCTCGCCGCGGCTCTGGCGGGCGCGGCCGTTATGATTGGCAAATTCTGGGACGCGATAACGGACCCAGTCATGGGTTACGTGTCGGACAGAACGCGGAGCAGATGGGGCAGGCGGCGTCCCTACCTCCTCTTGGGCGCGGTCCCTATGTTCCTGACCATGTGGTTTTTCTTCACAAAACCTGACTACCTGCCCGCAAACCCCGTGATTATCACCGCTTGGGCCGCCGTCGCGCTCGTGCTTCTCAACACGGCAAGCACTGTCATCAACATCCCGTACTCGTCTCTCACGCCTGAGCTCACGGACGATTACCACGAGCGCACGAGCCTCAACGGATACCGATTCGGGTGCGCGGTCTTCGGCACCATCATCGGCGCGGCCGCGGTTCAGCCCATCGTGGGACTTTTCGCGCCTGACAAAAGAGTCGGATGGACCGCGGTCGGTCTCGTTCTGGGCAGCGTCATAATGATTACGACGCTTCTCACCTTTTTCGGCGTGAAGGAGACCCCGCGCAAAAAAGAAGATCTGCCCACAAAGAGCTTTTTCGCCACCTATCGGCAGGTCTTTACTAACAAGCCTTACTTGATACTACTCTTCACCTACGCGCTTCACCTCTGCGCCTTGACTTTTTTGCAGGGCGTTCTCGTTTACTACACCAAATACGTCTACCATAACGAGGCGCTTGCCACGCCCGCTATGGTAGTCTTGTTGCTTACCGCAATGGTCTGTATCCCTATCTCCGTGCTTGTTTCCAAGAAAATTGGCAAGAAGCGGGTCTATCAAATCTGTTTTGCGGTATTGTCCGTCGCGTGTCTAGCGATTTTCCTGCTCGGACACATACTGGGACAGGGTTTCTTTCTGGGGATAATGGTCTTCGCTGGTATCGGGGTGGGCTTCAGTTACGTCGCGCCCTTCGCCATGGCGCCGGACGCGGTAGAATACGACGCGGTTAAGACTGGCGAGCGCAAAGAAGGCGCGTATTACGGCATCTGGACCTTTGTCGCCAAGGTGGGGCAGTCCCTATCCGTGTTCTTATCCGGAGTGATTCTGTCGCTTGGGGGCTACGTCGCGGACGCGGTTCAAAGCGACAGCGCGATTCGGGCTATCAGGTTCATCATCGGTCCCATACCCGCGCTCATTTTCATCGGGGCTATCGTCTTAATACACTTCTATCCGCTTGACGAAAAAACATACAACGCGCTGGTGGGGAGAAAAGAAGGCGCCTAAAGAGCCCGTTCAAACCGTGCTGTTTGGAGAGAAAGCCGCGTCCAGGTCTGAGATTAGGTCGTCCACGTCCTCGATACCTATGGAGAGGCGGACGAGTCTGTCGGTAACGCCCGCGGCCGCGCGCATGGACTCTGGAATGGCGTTGTGGGTCTGTTCCCACGGATAGGTAACGAGGCTTTCCACGCCCCCAAGACTCTCCGCAAAGAGGAAGACTTTAACGTTGCGGAGTATCACTGGCACATCGGCTTTGTCCTTGAGGTAAAAAGAAACCATGCCGCTGTGCCCCCGCGCTTGGGCTAGAGAAAGCGCGTATTGGGGATGATCCTCAAACCCTGTGTAAAAGACCTTTTCCACGCGCGGGTTCTCTTTCAGATAATATGCGATGCGTCGCGCGTTGGCGCTTTGCCGTTCCATCCTGACTCCTAACGTCTTGATACCGCGTATGACAAGCCACGCGTCAAAAGGCGAAAGCGTCGCGCCTTCGCTCCTCTGAATACTCCGTAGAGGCTCGTCATACGCATCGCAAGAATGGACGATAATGCCCGCGACCGTATCGTTGTGTCCAGCGAGGTATTTCGTGCCGGAATGAACGACGAAGTCCGCGCCGAAAGCGAGCGGGTTCTGAAAATACGGGGACAGAAAGGTATTGTCAACGAGTAGATAGCCGCCGCGTTGGTGAATCAGGTCCGCGCAGAGTCGTATGTCTGACACTTTCATCATGGGGTTAGACGGGGTCTCGATGAATATCGCCTTTGTTTCCGGACGTAGAGCGGCTGTTACGCGGGAGAAGTCGCTTGTGTCTACCCACGAAAACAAGAACCCGTAATGCGCGTAGAATTCGTTGAACAGCCGAAACGTGCCGCCGTAGAGGTCTTCCGACACGACGATGTGGTCGCCGGGGCGAAAAAGCTTTATGAGCGCGGAAATTGCGCCCATACCGCTGGCGAAAGCGAGTCCGTATTTACCGCCCTCGAGAAGAGCGACGGTTTTCTCCAATTCCGATCGAGTGGGGTTGTCCACCCGCGAATAGTCAAAGCCCGTAGACGCGCCGAGCGCTGGATGCCTGAACGTGGCGCTTTGGTAAATGGGGACGCTGACCGCGCCTGTTGCGGCGTCAAACGGCGTCGCCCCATGAACAAGAATAGTGTCTCTACGCGGCATATCTCCTCCTTATTCGAGCGCCTGGCTGAAATCGGCTATCAGGTCGTCCGCGTCCTCAATGCCGGCTGATATGCGGACGAGCGTGTCCGTAACGCCGAGCCGCGCCCGTTCCGCGGGCGGGATAGCCGCATGGCTCATACGGACAGGGTAGGAAGCTATGGTTTCTACCCCGCCGAGACTCACCGCGGCCGCGGCGAGTCTCGTCTTCGCTAAGAAACGACGCGCCTGTTCGATTGTACGGGTCTTGAACGACAAAACCGCGCCCGCGCCGTCCGCCTGCGCCAAGTGAACAGCCCGTCCCGGATGTTCCGCTAGTCCGGGGTAGTAGACCGCCTCCACATTCGGCTGTTCCTTGAGCCAAAGGGCGAGCCGCATTGCCGCGTCTTGTTGCGCTTCCAAACGTACCTTGAGCGTCTTTATTCCCCGCTGAACAATCCAACAGTCCCACGGACCAGGTACCGCGCCGAAGCCGTTCTGTACCGCGTAGAGCCGTTTCCCCAATTCCTCGGTCCGCGTTACGGCAAGCCCGGAAATCACGTCGCTGTGTCCCCCCAAGAACTTCGTCGCCGAATGAATAACAATATCCGCTCCGAGGGCTAGGGGACGCTGTAGATAGGGGGTCATAAAGGTGTTGTCAACGATGGTTACAAGCCCTGCGGAACGCGCTATGTCAAGACATGCGCGGAGGTCGGTTATCTTCAGGAGGGGATTGGACGGCGTTTCCAAGAATAGGGCTTTGGTGTTGAATTTAAGCGCCTTCTTTATGTTGTCTGGGTCGCTTGCGTCGACGGCTGTGTATTCCAAACCCCATCGTTTATAGAAGGTGTTGAACATACGGTAACTACCGCCGTATATATCCTCCGCGGCGACTACGTGGTCGCCGGCAGCGAAAATACCCAGCGCGGAAGAGACGGCCGCTATGCCGCTGGAAAAGGCGTACCCCCGCGCCCCGCCCTCCAAGGCCGCTATGGTTTCCTCAAGCGCCTTGCGCGTCGGGTTTCCCGACCGCGCGTAGTCAAATTCCTGCGTTTTCCCGCTCTTAAAGAAATCGCCCTGCTCAAACGTCGAAGTCTGATAGATAGGCGTCCCAAGCGCCCCGGTAGGTATACCGAGCGTTTTGTCTGTTTCATGTCCATTATGGATCAGTAAGGTTCCTACTTTCATCATTATGCCTTGTTAGCACTATAATATATCTCCGCAAAAATAGCAATCGGTTAGCGCTTCAAGAAATCCCCTCGGCGGAAACCTTGAACCGCTTGAATCTTTTATCGAGTTAGGCTATTGTTATGATATGATTATACGCTCAAACGGCGCTTGTTCCGTTTGCAGATATGGGAAAATGATTTTTGCAAGAGTCAACGAATTGAGCTTACACGGTGTAAATAATATACTTAAGCTGTATAATGACGAAACGAGCGGCGTATACTTGCGCCGTGTCTAAAGCGGAGAAACGATGATAAGTCTAAAAAATATCAAGAAAGAGTATGACGGCGTGGTCGCGGTGCAGGACGTGAGCCTCACTGTGCAGAATGGGAGTATGTTCGGCGTAATCGGGAAGAGCGGCGCGGGTAAGTCGAGTCTCCTCCGCGTGATGAGTCTCCTGGAGCGGCCGACCGCGGGTCAAGTGTTCTATGGGGACGAGCGGGTTGATATGCTGACTGGCGGGCGGTTGTTGGAATACCGCCGCAAGATGGGCATGATATTCCAAAACTTCAATCTGTTAAGTTCGCGGGACGCTTTCGGCAACATCGCGTATCCGCTTGAAATCGCAGGTATGAGCCGCAAGATGATACATGAGCGCGCGTCAGAACTGCTTGATATGGTGGGTATCGCGGATAAAAGAAAGTCTCGTATGAAGGAACTTTCAGGCGGTCAGAAACAAAGGGTCGCCATTGCGCGCGCGCTTGCCGCGAGTCCAGATACGCTCTTCTGCGACGAGGCGACCAGCGCGCTTGACCCGCAAACCACGCGGTCGATTCTCACGCTCATCAAGGACCTGCACAAAAAACTCCAGTTCACGGTCGTTATCGTCACGCACCAAATGTCCGTCGTAACGACCGTGTGCGAGGAAATCGCGGTTATGGACGACGGTCTTATTGTGGAACAAGGTCCGGTCGCGGACGTGTTCACCAATCCGCAGTCTCAAGCCGCAAAGGAACTTTTATGTTAGCAATTCTCAAACTTCTCCCCGCGCCTACATTGGAAACCATTTTTATGACACTTGCCTCGACGTTTTTTGCGAGCCTCATGGGGCTTCCTCTGGGCGCTTTTCTTTATTACGCATCGCCTGCGGGTTTAAAACCGCGTCCTCTCATGTACAACGCTCTTTCGCGTATCGTAAACATCCTGCGCTCCTTCCCTTTCATCATCTTGATGATAGCGTTGATTCCATTCACCCGCTTTATCGTGGGGACGAGTATCGGTCCCCGCGCGGTGATTGTGCCGTTGTCTATAGCGGCCGCTCCTTTTGTAGCCCGTATCGTGGAATCCGCGCTTTCCGAAGTGGATTCAGGCGTCGTTACCGCGGCCGTGGCAATGGGATCAAGCAACTTGCAAATCATCACTAAAGTACTGCTCCTCGAATCTCTGCCCGCGCTTGTATCAGGTCTGTCCCTCACTATCATCAACCTCATCGGCTATTCGGCCATGGCGGGCGCTATCGGCGGCGGCGGACTCGGCACTCTCGCCATCAACTACGGGTACTACCGCTTCCAAACCGGCGTTATGATAGCCGCTGTCGTCGTCATTCTTGTCTTGGTAGAACTAGTCCAGCTGGCGGGATCGTTCTGGAGCAGGAAACTGCTTTCAAAAAGATAGTCGCGATTCGCTTTGAACGCCGTCTCAATCAGTTATGAGTTCCACAACAAACGCGGGACAGGACATATACGAATGCGGATATGTCGGAGATATTGACGCAAGCCCGTAGCGCGGCAGGGGCTAAAGTTCCTAATTACGGCTTCCGCGGCTTATGGTATCCGCCGTAAGCCGCGGCGTTCTTAAGCCGCGGTTTATACGTCAAAAAAATCTCTAGTCGGAAATCTCCACAAAAGCCGCCGCGAGAAACTGATTTAAAAAGAGAATTCCTTCTCTAGTAAGAGCGATGCGGTCTTGTTCAAAAAGCCCTTTGTCCCGCCACGCGCCTATGGTCTTGGGAATGAGAGCCGCGACCGTCTTGTGGAAACGTTTTAAAAATAGAGCCTCGTCCGGCCCGTCAAGGGAACGGAAACCCATGAGCAGACTCTCCTTTATAAGCGTATCCCTGTTCAAATATTCCACGTCTTGTTCCGTTTTTTCCAAATAGAGCGCGACATCCGCCTTAACGGTGATCCTGACGCCTGTTCCTGTCTCATCGTCAATCATGGTGCCAGACGCCGAGGGGCCCGCGCCCGCCCAGTTTTCCATGCGCCAATAGCGTTTGTTGTGCAGGGACTCTTTATCTTTAAGACTGAAATTGGAAACCTCATAAGCCGTATAGCCCGCCTGTTCGAGTAAATCCTTGCCAAGAAGCCACAAGTCGTCGATTCTTTGGAAGAAAGCCGCGTTTTTTCTCACGCTTTTCTCAAGCGGCGTTCCCTGGGCAAGGGTCAGACTGTAGAGGGAAACGTGAGCGGGTTCAAAGGCGAGGATTTGTTCCACGTCGCTCTGTACGACCGCCGCGTCCTGAAAAGGCAGTCCCGCGATAAGGTCAACCGAAAAAGCGCGGGGAAAGAAACGTCTCGCTCGCTCAAGACTGTCCCGAACAATATCGGCGTCTCCGAGACGGTTCACCGCTTTGCGCGATTTCTCGGAAAGCGTCTGGACGCCGAGGCTCACGCGGGTAACGTTGTTTGAGCGGCAAGTCCTAAAAAAGGCTTGGTCCGCTGATTCGGGATTAGCCTCCACAGTAAACTCAAGCGGCGTATTCGGCAATAGCCGCCCCAATCCTTCAAGAAGCCGTCCCAAACTCTCTCGCAGAACCGAGGGAGTACCGCCTCCCACATAGACGGTCGGTACAGAGGCTACCCTGTCAAGCTTTGAACGGACGTCTTCTAACAATCGCTCGACGAACCTTTCGCGTATTTCCTCAAAATCGTCCTCAAAAGATCCTATCCGCGTCGAATAGAAGTCGCAGTAGCCGCAACGTCCCGCGCAAAAAGGAATATGAATGTAAAGAGATAAACAGCGTTCCATACCGAGAGTATATCTATTCGCGGTCCTTTCCGCAATTCCAATAAATGAGGAAGCGCGGCGGAAAGGATTGACAAGATTTTCAATATATATTAGGATGAAAATGAGGCGTATAAATGTTGGAAATAGCGGGAAAATATAATATCGCAAAAGTATTCACTAGTTCACTAGACGACTATTCGCGCGAACAAATAGAGACTCTTTGTAATCAGCCGTTTGTTGTCGGAAGCAAAATCAGGCTTATGCCAGACGTCCACGCTGGAGCTGGTTGTACTATTGGAACAACTATGACTATTACAGATAAAATTGTTCCTAATCTTGTGGGCGTGGATATTGGTTGTGGAATGGAGACGTTGGTTATAAAAGGCGATAAACCGTTTGTCAAAGAATTTGATCCTGTCAAACTTGATGAAATAATTCGTTCAAATATTCCAAGCGGTATGGATATTCGCGAGGATGAACATGAATATGCAGAAAAAATATTTCTCAATAAAATACATTGTCCAATTATTAATCATAACCGCGCAAAGAAAAGTATTGGTACGCTTGGGGGCGGTAATCATTTTATCGAAGTAAATAAAGACGACGAAAATAATCTTTATATTGTGATTCATTCTGGCAGTCGGCATTTGGGTAAAGAAGTGGCGGAATATTATCAAGAAGAGGCATGGCGGCAACAGAATAGAAATCGCAAAATTGATATTGAAACATATATAAACAATTTAAAAAAAGAAGGGCGGAAAAAAGAAATACAAAATAATATAAAGCAAATTCAGTCGCAAATATTGAAGGATATTCCGCAAGATTTAGCTTATGTGAGCGACGAACTCTTTGATGATTATATTAATGATATGAAAGTAACTCAATATTTTGCTTTACTTAATCGTAAGGCGATGATGTCAATAATTGTGAACGGCTTACATATTCCCGAAAACGAACAGCATGAACAATTTTCAACAATACACAATTACATTGATACTGACGCGATGATTTTGCGTAAAGGCGCCGTATCCGCGAAAAACGGCGAAAAACTCATTGTTCCTATAAATATGCGCGACGGGAGTCTTATCTGCGAGGGGTTGGGAAACGCCGATTGGAATTTCTCTTCGCCTCACGGCGCGGGACGGATTATGAGTCGCAAGAAAGCGTATTCGGTTCTAAAAATAGAAGACTATAAAAAATCAATGGAAGGTATATATTCAACGTCAGTTAATAAAGCGACTATTGACGAGAGCCCAATGGCGTATAAAAACATAGACGATATTATTGATAATATAACGCCCACTGCGAAAATATTAAAAATTATTAAACCGCTTTATAATTATAAAGCGGCGGAAGAAAGAAAGACATGGAATAAAGGCGCTCCAAAACGTCGGAACGGCGGCTAACGTTTCGTCTGTAGACGGCGTTCCGCCTTGAGATAAGTAATGAAATCATTTCACCTATTACTTTTTCAAATTTTTTGCCGCAATCCAGAATTAGTATGATTGAGAAATTAGAAAGTATAAATTTTCTTATATTTTCATAATCGTCAGTTTTAATTATATTTTCGGGTATAATATATGATAATAAACCCATAGTTGATTGTAAATAATACGCTTTTTCTATGAATAAAACAAAACTATTAATACTTTTATCTCTGTGTAATTAGCAACCACAAACTTCGTTTCAAGATTGGGTAGAGGAATCACGTTGTAATTGTTCTCTTTGGTTCCTCCTGTCTTCTGGTCAACCGTAAGCGATATAAAAAAACGGAGCTTACTTGTCTGAACCGCAATGGGCTGAATATCTACGCCGAATATGCAGTTTTCAATCAAGAACAGTTTACGCCCATGCTGTATTCGCTGGCGACAAGGGAGAGTCGCCAGTTAACGGTCTTCGTTGTAAAAAACCGCGAGCGCGTCTGAAGCGGTTTTGTCGTAACGCTCTAATATGGAAAAGGCTTCCCGCGAAAGGATCACGCGCGGGTTGCGCGTATACGTGCGCCTGAACTCATACACGCTTAAATCCATCGAAGCGCAGACGCCGAGTCTCGTCGCGATGGTAATCAACGCGTTCTTTTTGTCTATATTGACGTCCGTCGCCGCGGTCTCAAAATCATCGGGCAGAAACCTGTCTCGCAAAAAGTCAATGAACTCCTCCCGGTCGTAACCCGCTGTTATATCCATCATAGCTAAAACCTATGTAGCTTCACGAACCACGTCTCCTCGTCCGCAGAAATCTCCTTCATGCCGTCGACTCGTTTCCATTCAAACTCGGCGGCCAAGGTTTCCGCGCATACAAGCGCGGAAAAAGCGTCCCACGCCTTCTTCAAGCGGTCCGACCCAAAAACTATCAGGTTGATACGATCGGTAACCGCGAAGCCAGACTCCTTGCGCTCGTTCTGTACCCCGCGAATAAGGTCGCGCGCGTCCCCTTCTTGGGCTAACTCTTCTGAAATCTCGGTATCAAGCCCAACGGTGAGCGTTCCTTGATTCAATACCCTTAAAGACGCTTTCTCAATACGCCGAATGTCGAGCTTGTCGGCCGTAACGTCGAAACGGCGCAGACCATGGTCCGCGGACTCGACCTCAAGGGTCAGAGTCGTTCCGTCGAGTAGGGCCCGCGCGTTGGACTGACTCAAACGCGCGATACGTTCCGCGGCCGCCTTCATATCTTTGCCTAACTCCTTGCCCATCGCGCGGAAATTCGCCTTTACTTCATACGTTACCAAGTCGGCTTCATCGTCACGGAAGAGAACCCGCTTCACGTTGAGCTCCTCGCGGATCACGTCTTCCATTTCCAACAACGCCTTCTTCTCATCCGCGACGCGAGTAACTAATTCCACCGTCTCGAGCGGCTGTCGCGTCTTTATATTATGCGCCGACCGCAAAGCTCTGCCCATAGAAACAGCCCGCTGAACCATAGAGGTCTTGTATTCAAGCGCCGCGTCTCGCCGCGTCTCGTTTGTTCGCGGGAAGTTCGTCAGATGAATCGAAACCGCGTCCTGGTCGGAACGCAGATTGCGCCAAATCGCCTCAGTGGTAAAAGGAATGAACGGCGCTGTTACCATGACAAGCGTTTTCAACGCGCTGTACAGGCAGGCGTATCCTTCGAGCTTGTCGTCGTCGTTTTCAGAACGCCAGAACCTACGCCGCGAACGCCGAATATACCAGTTATTCAACTGATCAATGTAATTGATAATCGGATCGACCGCTCGGGAAAGGTCGTAAGCCTCAAGCGCGGACTCAACGTTTTCAACGAGCGACTCGGTTACCGATAATATCCACTTATCAAGCGGGTTAGACGGACGACTCGGCGGAGCGGACGGCGTTACATGGTCGATGTTCGCGTAGGTAACAAAAAACGCATACGCGTTCCATAGGGGAATCAAGACGCTCTTGAGCGCGTCCCGCACCCCTTCGTCCGAATAACGCAAGTCGTCCGCCTTTACCACAGCCGAATGCACGAGGAAGAGGCGCAGGGCATCCGCGCCGAATCGATTTACCACTTTCATTGGGTCAGTGTAATTTCGTTGGCTTTTCGCCATCTTCTTGCCGTCTGACGCAAGGACTAATCCAGAAACTATGCAGTTCTTGAACGCGGGCTTGTCAAAAAGCGCGGCGCCAAGAACGGTGAGCGTGTAAAACCACCCCCGCGTCTGGTCAAGCCCTTCGTTGATGAAGTCGGCCGGGAACCGCTCCTCGAAGAACGCTTTGTTCTCAAACGGATAATGGACCTGTCCATAGGGCATTGCGCCAGACTCAAACCAGCAGTCAAGCACTTCGGGCGTACGGCGCATAAGTCCCCCGCACTCGCAGGGAATCGTTATCTCGTCCACGAAATGTTTGTGCAAGTCCGTAGGCTCAACGCCTGAAAGTTTCTTGAGTTCGGCTATGCTTCCTACGCAAACGGTCTTGCCGCAATCAGGACAACGCCAAATGGGTAATGGATTGCCCCAGTATCGGTTCCTGCTGATAGCCCAATCTCTCGCGCCCTCAAGCCATTTACCGAATCGCCCTTCTTTGATATGTTCCGGCGTCCAGTAGATTTTCTCGTTCGCCGCTATCATACTTTTCTTTATTTTCTGTATGTTGACGAACCATGATCCCACCGCGCGATAGATAAGCGGATGACCGCACCGCCAACAGTGCGGGTAAGCGTGGAGTATCTGTTCCCGCTTGACGAGTTTGCCTTCTCGTTTCAGGCGTTCTATAATGTCTTTATCGCAGTCTTTGACGAATCGTCCTTGATAATCCGTTACTTCCGCGGTGAATTTGCACTCAGCGTCGATGGGGCAGATGGTGGGAACGCCGCTTCCTTGCAGGACGCGATGGTCGTCTTCGCCGAAACCGGGCGCGGTATGCACTATACCAGTACCGTCTTCGGTTGACACGAAGTCTCCGCTGTATGTGCGGAAGGCGTTCTCTCCTGCTACGGACGCAAAATACGGGAAAAGCGGCTCATACGCGACGCCGAGTAAGTCTTTGCCCTTTTTCTTCCATACGATAGAATAATCAGACGGGCTTTTGTAATACGCGGGCAGGCGCGTCTCCGCAAGGACGTAGTAGGCGCCGTCGTCCCCGTCTCTGACAAGCGCGTAATCGATGTCCGGTCCCAGAGTCAACGCCAAATTACTGGGCAGGGTCCACGGGGTGGTGGTCCACGCCAAAAAGTAGGCGGACGCGTCTCCCAATTCGTCTTCCCAGCCTCTTATTCTAAACCTAATGGTAACCGCTGGGTCGTGGACATCGCGGAACCCGCCGAGATTGAGTTCGTGATTGGACAGCACAGTGGAACAGCGCGGACAGTAGGGAAGGATGTAGTGTCCTTCATAGAGTAGTCCTTTCTCCCAAAGGGTTTTCATCACCCACCAAATGGTTTCCATATAGCCGATTTCCATGGTCTTGTAATCATGGTCAAAATCAACCCAACGTCCTAGCCGCGTGATGACTTGCCGCCATTCTTCGGTGTAGCGCAGGACCGACTCTCTGCACTTTTCGTTAAACTCCGCCACTCCAAACTTCTCAATATCGGTCTTTGAGTTGAGTCCTAGTTCTTTCTCGATGAGGTTCTCAACTGGTAGTCCGTGGCAGTCCCAGCCAAACCGCCGCTCGACTTTGTAACCTTTCATCGCTTTATAGCGCGGGATCACGTCCTTTATCGTGGACGGCACGAAATGCCCGAAATGCGGAAGCCCTGTGGCGAAAGGCGGACCGTCGTAGTAGATAAACTCCTTGGATGGCTTGCCGTCCCTCTGTTGGACGCTTCTTTCAAATATCTTTTCCTTTTCCCAGAACGCCAGTACTTCCTCTTCTAGCTTTGGGAAATCTACTTTTGAATCAATGGGTGTATACACGTTTCCTCCTTTGTTTCTTGATTATACCACATCGTAGCGATTTTTACTAGGGATTGTCATAACGCTCTATCCATCAGTTCGAGCGGGATTGGACAGAGGAGAATAATTCTACTTTTTTCAATAGTTTTCAATAAGGATCACAGAGAAAATGGATTATCCGTGTATTTTCTTGACCAACCACACGATATTTTCTCCTAAAGTCTTCATCGTTTGCAAGCCTTCCGCGTCTTTCGCCGCGTCTCCGGTCTCACGGGCCAGACTCACATTCAGGTAGCTAGAACCGGGGATAATCATGCCGTTAATCAAGAAAAAATGTTGTATGGAGTCGAGCGTAGCGACTCCTCCCGCGCGGCGTACCGCGCTCACAGCGGCCGCGACTTTACGATTGAAGGCGAAACCGTCAGACCGTGAAATATAGCCCGTTCTGTCCATAACCGCCTTTGTCTCCGGCGTCAGGTCAAAAAAATAGGTGGGAGACCCCAGAATAACGGCGTCCGCGGCTTTCATCTTGGGGTACAATTCGTTAATCCAATCATTTTGGATACACCGTCCTTTATTTTCCCGACACCAGTTGCATCCTTTACACCCATGAACCTCTCGACCGCCGGCTTGATACAGCTCGGTTTCAAACCCCGCGTCCACGCACACTCCAAGGACTGTTTTTAACAGAGTCTCGGTATTTCCTCCTCTACGCGGACTCCCATTGATTGCAAGTACTTTCATTGGCTACTCCTTTCTTAACCATTCTTTCGCATCGCTTCTATAATAATGGGTCGCGCAATGCCTTTTCAATCAGCGTCGTAAAGTTGCGAGGCGTTCGGGGCGCGGACTTTTAAAAAGTCAGAAAAACAGGAAAACCCATAAGAAGACGACTTCTGAAGCGGAACCAGAACGAATGATTGTTCTGTTCTCACAAATTATATCACATAAAACGCTCTTTTTCTACATACTGCCGAGAATGACTCTCACGCGGAAGCGGGACAGTCTCTAATAGGAGGCGAGTCTCGTCAAGCCGTACCTTCTAGTATGCTCCGCGTCATTTAAGTACTCGCTCTTTGAATACCACGTATCATACCACATATCTTCGATAAGGGCTTGATAAAAGGCCCATTTTTTTATATGGTACTACTATGAAATTTTCAGAAATATTTATACCGACGCTACGGGAAGTCCCGGCCGATGCGGTCATAGCGAGTCACAGGCTCATGTTCCGCGCGGGAATGTTGCGGAAGTTGGCTAACGGACTGTTCGCCTATCTCCCATTAGGGCTACGCGCCTTCCGCAAAGTGGAACGGATAATCCGCGAGGAGATGGACGCGGTCGGATGCCTCGAAATCAAGCCGACCGTTATAACGCCAGGCGAGTTATGGAAAGAGTCTGGACGGTGGGAGACGATGGGCGAAAGTATGCTTCGCGTGAAAAACCGCGCGGGCGCGGACTTCGTCGTATCGCCGACCGCTGAGGAAGCGGTTACCAGCATCGTGCGCGACGAGCTTTCCAGTTATAAACAACTTCCCCTGTCGGTTTATCAGATAAATACCAAGTACCGCGACGAGATTCGCCCTCGCTACGGAGTTATGCGCGCACGAGAGTTTACTATGAAAGACGCCTACTCCTACCACCGGGACGAGGACAGCCTAGACAATACCTATCAGGCGATGGGCGCGGCGTATCGGCGCATATTCAAGCGTTGCGGTCTGACGGTCATACCGGTAAGAGCAGACTCCGGCGCAATGGGCGGCGCGAATTCTGAAGAATTCATGGTGGAAAGCGATATAGGCGATAACACTTTGCTCCTGTGCAAATCGTGTGATTATGCGGCGAACGTAGAAAAAGCCGGCTGTCAGCCTGATTCTCCTAACTTTCCCCAAAACGCCGCTTTGAAAATGGAGAAGATTTCTACCCCGCATACGAAGACTATCGTGGAATTATGCGAATTCTTAAAGACGGACGCCCGCTCCTTCATCAAAACGCTCGTGTACCGCGCCGTGAACGTGGAACGCGACCTGAGCGACGCTCCCGGATGCGCGGGCTTAAAGAAACGCCGCGTCGCGCCCGGCGCGCCGGAAGTCTACGACGAGGCGTTTTTCGCGGTGTGCATCCGCGGGGACCTGGATGTGAACGAAGTGAAACTAGCCGCGATTCTCAAGGCCGGCGATGCGAGCCTTGCCTGCGACGCGGACGTGGTCCGTATCACTGGCGCGCCGGTCGGCTTCGCCGGGCCAGTCGGCCTGTCAACGGTACCGGTGATTGCGGACCCAACCGTAGCCGCCATGAGAGACGCGGTTACAGGAGCGCTCGAAGCCGACTTCCACTACGCCCACGTCGCGGTCGGCAGAGATTGGACACCCTGGCTCACGGCGGACATCCGTACTGTAAAGGCGGGCGACCATTGTCCCGTATGCGGTAGCGAGCTTTACGAAAAAAAAGGCAACGAACTGGGACATATTTTCAAGCTCGGCTACAAATACACCAAGGCGATGAACGTGCGCTACTTGGACGAAAACGGCGCGTCCCAAATCCCCGTCATGGGAACCTACGGCATCGGCGTGGACCGCACTCTTGCATCAATCATCGAAGAATATCACGACGACGCAGGCATAGTATGGCCAATGTCCGTGGCTCCCTTCCACGTCGTCGTCATACCTATCAAATATGAAGGAAAGATAAAAGAAGCTGTCGACATCCTTGCGATGGAACTAGAAAAGCGGGGCGTCGAATTCCTTATTGATGATAGAAACGAGCGTCCGGGCGTGAAATTCAACGACGCGGACCTTATCGGCGTCCCTCTCCGCGTGGTGGTGAGCGAGAAAAATCTGCCCAATATTGAAATGAAGCTTCGTAAGGGAAAAAATGTTTTCTTGGTGGAAATACCAGAAGCCGCGCAGAGAATTGTGGCTATGGCGTATAGCGAAGCGGGAAAATAAGGAGACTATTCGGCAGGCGGATGGCGCCCGGTACCGCATGGTGTCAGACACCGCTTGTTGTTGTTGTTTGTCGCCCCGCTCATACGTCGCCGAGGACAGGCTCGTCTATTAGACTAGATTGTCGATGTAGGCGGTGATATAAACTCCCAAACATCCACTCCGCCGCCCGCTCCACAAGCCCCGCCTTCACAGGATTCTCCGCAATGTACTCCCGCGTCCGCAGAAAGTCCGCTCTCCCGCCGATTATCCGCGAGTAGAACCGTTCCCCCCACACGTGCCCCTTCCGCCCATGCGCTTTGTTCCACGCCTTCGCGAAATTACACTTTATCCATTGCATTATCTCCGATAAATTAGCGTCTTTTCCCGGCTTTATCAAAAAATGAATATGATTTCCCATGACGCAGAAATCCCACAACTGGAAATGGAACTTCCGCTTGGCTTTTTTGACGAATGAAAGGAATAATATCTTGAACAGGGGCTCGAGCAGGCCCATGTCGTCGTGGTCTATTTTCGACGTAACATGGTACGTCGCTCCGTAGATAAGTATTCGCAAACTTCTCATACCTGTAATACGGGCTTGTTATGAAAATTACTTTGGTGTCAGACACTTTTTTGTATCATACACAACTTGGTGTCAGACACTCCCATACGTCTACAGAACCGCCGCCGCGTGTCTAATAGCGTGGCAACTTATATTGACCGCGACAGGCAAGCCCGCTATATGAGTGGGCATAGTTTCTATGTTCACCGCAAGAGCCGTCGTCTGTCCACCCAAGCCCGCGGGACCTATACCCAATGCGTTTATCTTTTCGAGAAGCCGCTCTTCCAGAGCCGCGTAGATTGGATTCCGATTACGTTGTCCGAGCGGACGCAGGAGAGCCTTTTTCGCTATCAGCGCCGCTTTGTCAAAACTGCCGCCTATACCCACGCCAGCGACTATAGGCGGGCAAGGGTTCGCGCCCGCTTCTTCTATTGTTTTGATTACAAACGCGACCACACCCGCCACGCCGTCCGAAGGAGCGAGCATGGCGATACGGCTCATATTCTCGCTGCCAAAACCTTTAGGCGCGACCGTCACCCGCACCGTCCCGCCCGGCGCCATATCAATGTAAAGAAGCGCAGGCGTGTTGTCGCCAGAGTTCTTCCGTTCAAGAGGGTCGGACACAACCGAGGCGCGGAGAAAGCCTTCTTTGCAAGCAAGGCGCACCCCTTCGTCAACCGCGTCCGCGACGCCGCCGTCTATATAGACGCGCTCCCCGATTTCTAAGAAAACGCACGCCATTCCCGTATCCTGACAAATAGGCATAACGTCAAAAGCCGTCTCAAAATTGACGATGATAGCGTCGAGCGCCTCTTGAGCCGGGGGCCACGGCTCGATTCTCCGACACTCCCGTATTCGGTCCCGCGCGTCAAGAGGCAAATTGTAGTTAGCTTGAATAAAAAGGCGTTTAACCGTTTCGGTTATAAGGGACGCCGAAACAATGCGCGTATTGGGCTTTTTCATACGGACATTTTAACGAAAAGGAAAAGGCTTGTCTACATTAGTCAAAAACAGTATAATCTACAAATGACCTACCGTAATCCTATTCTAAGCGGATTCTATCCGGACCCGTCTGTTTGCCGCGTTGGAGAAGACTTTTATCTGGTGAATTCCACATTCGCCTATTTTCCCGGACTCCCCGTGTTCCACAGCCGCGATTTGGCGCATTGGGAACAAATAGGCAACGTGATAGACCGACCCGGTCAACTTGACTTTGACGGCGCGAGCGTCTCGCGAGGGCTTTTCGCGCCCACTATTCGGTACCACGACGGGCGTTTCTACGTGGTTTGCACCTTGGTTGACAAGGGCGGCAACTTCATCGTTACCGCGGAGGATCCAGCCGGTCCATGGTCGGATCCAGTGTGGCTCGACGCGTCCGGCATAGACCCTTCGCTCTTCTTTGACCCGCTCGACAGCAGAGTTTGGTACGTCGGTACCGACTCCGAGCCCAAGGGGAAAACCTATCAAGGCGAATGCGAAATTTATGTCGCGGAATTTGACCTTTCTTCTCTTTCGCTCAAAGGGACAGGTATCGGACTCTGGCGAGGCGCTCTGCGAGATTGTATATGGGCCGAAGGACCCCACATTTATCGCATCGGAGAGTGGCTCTACCTCCTCCACGCTGAAGGCGGTACCAGCGTCAACCACGCTGTCTGCATAGCCCGCTCGAAAAGCGTTACGGGTCCCTGGACCGGCGCGCCTCACAACCCGATTTTGACTCACCGTCATCTGGGAAAAAACGCGCCCATTATCAATGTAGGACACGCGGATCTGTTCGACGACCCTGACGGAAACTGGCGCTTGGCTCTGTTGGCCTCAAGACCCTTTACAGACGCCAGGGTCTGCCCCCTTGGACGGGAAACTTTTCTCGTTCCGGTTGTATGGGAAGATGGATGGCCCTTTATCGCGTCGAAGAGCGGTCTCGTAGAACGGCGGTACCCCGCGCTGAAAAGCGAAGCGTCCGCGTTTCCTAAAGAACCGGCCTGCGACTTCTTTCAAGACTCTCTGCCCAAACATTGGTTGACGTTGCGCCAGCCCAAAAGACCAGAGGATTCCGCCTGGAAGATGCGCAACGGACATTTGCGCCTCTTCACAGTCGCGGCTACTATGAACGGCAAGGAGCATCCCGCGTTCGCCGGCAGGCGGGTAAGGCATAGGGATTGGACCTTTACCGCGAATATGGAGTGGACGCCTAAAGCGGGCGGCTGCGCCGGCTTGGTCGTCTTTCAAAACGAAGAGTTTCAATATCGGATGGAAATATATCAGACGCTCGGCAAAGACTTTGTTCGCGTCGTCCGAGGAGTAGGTACGGTTGTCGCAAACGCGCCGTGGGAAGGCGAGGATGTTCTTGCCGTTCGTTCCGTCAAACTTTCCCTGTCGTTTTTCTATGGGAAAAACCGTTATTCGCTCAAAAAGCTGACGGACCGTATCGACGGAACCATTTTAAGCACGGAATACGCGGGCGGTTTCGTGGGAAACGTCGTGGGAGTTTTCGCGTCCGGCGACGGTAAAGACATTGATAATCACGCGGACGTTCTCTGGGCGGAATATACAGGCGACGAGGACGATTTCGACGCGCCGCAAGGTGGAGAGAATGATAGGTAACGACGAACTCTCTTTCCTTTATCAGATTATTCTTAATTTAGGTACAAAATATACCGATAAGGTATTGTGGGAAAAACTATGAAGAAATATCTATTAACCGTCTCATTATTCTTTTTGGGCGTAGGCGTTTTCGCGCAAGTTAGTTTTAGTATGAGGTTTTACGATAAAAAAGTATATTACGTGCAAGGTTCTAAAGACGAACCTATCCGCGTCTTGCTCACTATCGCTAATAATAATCCATATCCGTTCTATTTCAAGATAGCCGACGACCGCGCTTTTTCCATTGATTTTGACGTGCGGACAACTATGAACAGACCGCTCCCGCAGACGGACCTGCTCTTGCGAAAAAGAGCCGAGTCCGGTCAGGTGTACTTCAGAACCGTGTCCATAGAGCCCGGCGAGTCTTTTTCTTTTGTTGAGGATATACGCGAGTACGCCAGCCTGCTTAACGCGGGCGCCTTCGTCGTGCAGGCGAAACTCTATCCTGAACTATTCAAACGAGTCAGTTCCGCGGCGCAACAATCGGGCGCGTCGCCTATCGTTTCCAATCGGCTTATTCTCAACATAAGACCCCCCACGGTACTTGGAGAAGACGGCGTTCCCGTCGCAATGGACGTTGAGACCAACGCCATTTTGGTACGAGAGAAACTCTCCCCGGATCAAATGATAACCTATGTCCTTACGGCGCGGCAGAAGAGCCAATGGGAGAAATTCTTTCTGTATATGGACCTCAAGTCCATGATTCTCCGCGACGACGCGAGAAGACGCCAATGGAACACGGAATCCGAAGAGGGTAGACTGAAGATGCTCACCCGTTACAGAGCGGAGCTTCAAGAAAGCAAAGTAGACGGCGACATCGTCGTTATTCCCATGAAATTCGACGTTCAAAGGGTCAACTATGGCGTGGAGGAAGGAACGGTTGTCGTGTTAGAATGGTTTCAAGTCGGCGGATACGTCGAGAAAAAGCAATACACCTATAATATTCAACGGCAGGAAGATGTTTGGATGATCGTCAACTACACCGTACAGAACTTGGGAACCGAGTAAACGGCCCGTTACGCGCGCCGAGAGCGCAGGCGAAGCCTGTTTAAGGACTTCGTAACGGGCGTTGTTTGAAAGGAGGCTACACTGTCCCCGCCTTGCATTGGCGGGCGAGAGCGCCCATCGCAGGCTCCGCCTGCAAAGGAGAGAAAATGTCCGAGGTAAGCGACATCATTACAAGGGTTAAACTTTTGCGTGAGATTGAAGAAATTTCAGCGGAAACGCTTGCGAAAGAGCTGATGTTTGACGCGGAGGAATACCGAAAATGGGAAGATGGAGAGAAAGATTTCCCCATAGGAGCGCTTGTGGAAATCGCCGCGCGCTTCAAGGTTGACCTTACGGAACTCATAACAGGAACCGCGTCCAAATTGCGTACCTATTGTTTGACGCGCGCGGGGAAAGCCCCTGAAGTGAGTAGGCGTCCTATGTATACTTATTGGAATCTGGCGTACAACTTTCACCAGAAGAAAGCCGAGCCTTTCATGGTTGAAGCAAGCGCGGACACGGAAGACAAACCTATAAGCCTGAATACCCATCCTGGACAGGAATTTGACTACTGTCTGGAAGGAAGACTCCTCGTGTCCGTGGGCGGGCGCGAGATGGAACTGGAACCCGGCGACTGCGTGTACTACGACTCCCAAGAGCCCCACGGCATGAAAGCCGTCGGTGGCAATCGAGCAAGATTTCTGGCGTTCGTGTTTTGATTCCGATATCCTTGTCCGCTTGGCGCGCGCCCTTTCCTTCTTTAAAACACTTGTTGGCGCAAGAGCGCGGCTTGTATATGTTTATCTTTATTCTTGCTTGTGTTTAGAATGAGGTCGTATTGTTCCGCCGCTTTTATGCTATTACCCGTGATGTAGTATGCCCGTGCAAGCACGAACATAGCGTCGGCCGCGCCTTCGGGGTTTCTCGCGTTCAGCGCGATGTAGCGTTCAAGATAGGGAATCGCCTCCGCCGACTTGTTCATCTCGAAATCGTAAAGGACGCCGATGCCGTAAAGCGGCCTGTCGTAATCAGGTTTGAGTTCTATGGAACGGAGGTAGCTCTCTTCGGCAAGCGTGAAATAAGCTTGTTTGCTGTTTTCCGCGCCCGGAAAAGCCAAGCCGGATTTCGCCATAACCGCCGCGGATATACCCGTCATATAGAATAGAGCCGGGTCTTCAGGCGCGTGTTTAATCGCGTTTTGCAACGCCTCCAACGCCTCCGCGTGTTGTCCCTTGTCTTGCAGTCGCGTGGACAGAATCTTCCAGTACGTGGCAGTCTTCGAGCTTGCCTTTAGACACTGGTCGAGCTGTTTTTCATAAGCCGCAATGGTTTTCTTTAGATCGTCTATGGTCTGCGGCGACTTACTGTTGCTGATGTCCGCGATGCGCCCCGCTTCCTGTCCGCGGAGTCGCGCCTTTCTGATGACGCTCCCGCCCACTATAAGCGCGGCTATGACAATGATAACCCCTATGCCGATAACGTAATCTTTCTTCATTGTTTAATCCTCCTCCTATATAAACTGCCGCATTGCCTTGTCCTCCTGAAGCCCGTTGATTTTTGCAATGGCGTGGACAGCGAAATTAGCGACCATAATGTCGAGGAACGCGCCAATGGCGATGAGGTAGAAGGCGATAGGTTTCAGGATGAGGTAGCCCGACTCGAAGCCTCGCCCGTGGACTGCGCAAAGCGTCGCAAGCGCGGTCCACGCGCCGTCTCCCGGATGCCTGGCAAGCAAAAAGGAAATAATAAAGGCGCGTAATCCTATCGAGACGACGTCTATGGTGGTGATACCAAGGCTCGAATAGGACTTAATGATGACGATGAGGGAAACCGCCGCGACCATAGCGCTCCCCGCCCTGCTAAAGGTGGCCAATAACGGCACGGTCACCGCGGTTACGCGCCTACGGACCCCAAGGCTTTCCTTCATGTGTCTAAATATTACCGGCAAGGTGAAGTTGACGTCCCCGGAAAAGAAGGCGCACAGCGCCGAAGATATGGAGCTGTAGACCCAAGCCCACGGGCGCGGCTTGTTTCTCACGATGAGGTACAATAATAGTGGAAATATAACAAACCCCAACAAGACGCTCACCACAGCTAAAAGAACGATTAGACTCCAGAATTCGGGCAATAATTTTTCGATACCTCGCCAGCGGAAAGCCCAATACGCGCTCAATACGATAAGAGAGATGTTTAAAATTTCAGAAAAGAAGAATGCGATGTGGTAAAATATACGAGAAAGAGAGTCGACAAGGGATATGACAGGCTTAGTGAAATTCCTGTCGTAAGACAATCCCACCCCGGCGAAGAAGGCGAATACGCATACCGGAAATAGATAAACGCCGTCGCTTACTAAAGCGGAGAACATATTTTGCGGGAAGATGTCCGCGATATTTTGAAGAATGGAAAGCGAAATATTTTCAACCTGCCCGTCTTGCGTAATGGGAATTCGATCGGGGGGGAAGAGCATTGTCGCCACGAGCCCCGCGCCGACTACCAATGCCGCGCTTATTACCGTGAAGACAAGGCATTTTAACAGCATAGAAAAAAAACCGCCCTCCCGTCTCAATTCATAAACAGCGATGCACAAAGAAAAAACTACCATCGGCGCAACCATATACCGTCCGGCGCTGACGGCGAAACCAGCGAGCCATTCCAGAACCCCGCCTACCGCCTGATTGTCGGCAGGCAAAAATACCCCTAGCGCCGCGCCCAGCGCCGCGCCGACTAAAAGTTTGAACCATATTTTCATTATAAGAATTCACCTTTTAGGAGATATTGAGAAACTATAGTTTTAATATCCCCTACAAAAATTCCGAAGTATACCTAAAAATCTCGGTTTCTTAGATATGCCTTGATACCTCTTTATCATATATGAAAACAAAAGTTTTTTCAACAAATACAGGAAAAATTTGAAAAATTTTCCGACCGATAATATTGTTTCGCTCTTCCTTGTCTTACATCTCCATTGCTTTCCGAACGCTTGCCGCGTAGAATTACCGTTATTCTCTTGACTTTTCCCTTGAAATATGATATATTAAAAAAAGTTTTGGCGTCGGCGCGTATGGTATGATTACTATAAGAGTGGAATTGCAGGCGCGGAAATGGGTGGCAGGTTTGTTATTCGTACAATTTCAAGCCTTTGTTCCTTGTTATCCGCAACCCAGTAGACTTTTTATACCTTCTGAGCTATATCCAAAACTAATTCCATTCAAACCTTAAGGGAAAAATTGTGATTATATCTAAAGAGATTACCAATCTGGAACATTCGCGAGTTAAAATGATGGTTGTAGTAGGCAAGGACGACGTCAATGCCGAATACGACAAAATTTTAACCAATTATAGTAAAAATTTACAGATACCCGGTTTTCGCAAAGGCAAAGCGCCGAAAGAGGTCATCGTCAGGAAAACGGGAGAAGCTTTAAAGGAGGAAGTTGTCGGGCATATTATAGAACATTCTATGTCCGAAATTTTTGAGGATGAAAATTTCCCGAAAGAAAACTTACCGCTCGCATATTCACAGCCTTCCTTGGAAGGTAAACCGCCGCGTCTCGACTTGGATAAGGATTTGTCCTACGTGGTGGTATACGACGTGTTTCCTCGTTTCGCCATAGGACAATGGAAAGGGCTTGAAGTCGACATTCCCGACGTCTCTATCGCCGAAGAAGATGTGAACCGCGAGCTGGAAGCTGTACGCGAGCGTAACGCCTTTGTTTTGGATAAGGCGGAAGACGCGCAAGCTGTGTTGGGCGATGTGGCGACGACGAACTACAGCGAGTTAACTGAAAGCGGGGCGGTCGTTTCCGGTACGGAACGAGAAGACTTCGTGTTCACCATCGGCGACGGACGCAACGTCTTTAAGTTTGACGACGACATCGTCGGAATGAAGAAAGGCGAAACCAGGGATATTGTTAAAACCTATCCAGAAGACTTCGCTGACAAAGAACTCGCAGGCAAAACAAAGAAAATCCGCGTCAAAGTCGTCAATCTCAAAGAAAAAAAGATTCCGGTTGCGGACGACGACTTCGCGCAGGATGTCGACGAAAAATTTAAGACGTTGGAGGACCTAAAGAACGATATCAAAGATAAACTCACAAAACGGCTTGACGAGCGTCTTAAAGAGATAAAAATCAATGGGATTATCGGAAAAATCTTAGAAGGCGCCCCGATTGACGTTCCTGAATCTATGATACGCGTTCAGCTTGACGCTCAATGGCGAAATTTCGCGCGTCAAATCAATACGCCTGTTGACAAACTCAAGGAGGGAATAGAGAAATCCCCGGGAGGGCTTGCTTCCTTTGAAGATCTCTGGAGACCTGAGGCGTTGCGGACTATTATGGCCCAACTCGTTGTTCAAACTATCATCAAAGACTTGAAGCTTGAGATAGCGGACAATGAATTCAACGACTTTGTAGAAAAGAGGGCTAAAGAATATGGTATGAGCGTTGAGGAATTCACTGATTATTATAAGAAACAAGATATGGAAGACTACTTGAAGGACGAAATACGCGAGGGAAAACTTTTTGATATACTGATTGCGGAAAATACCGTAAAAACTGGTCCTAAAGAAGAGTATCTATCGTTCATCAGCAAAAAGAAAGAAGGGGTCGCCGATGTTTAATTTCTCAAGAAAGAAGCGGTCTGAAACAGCCTTCTATGAAGGAGTCCCTATGGGGAATAGTCTCGTGCCGATGGTTATTGAACAGACAGGCTTGGGCGAGCGCTCTTACGATATTTACTCGCGCCTTCTCAAGGACCGTATCGTCTTCATAGATGGGGAAATCAACGATTTAACCGCGGATTTGATCGTGGCGCAATTGCTTTTCTTGGACGGGCAGGACACGGACAAGGATATCAACCTCTATATCAACTCCCCGGGCGGCGCGGTTACCGCAGGGCTTGCCATCTATGACACCATACAATACGTGAAAAGCGACGTGCAGACAATCTGCCTGGGACAAGCGGCGAGTATGGCCGCGCTGATTCTGGCCGCGGGCGCGAAAGGGAAGCGCATGGTTCTGCCGTCTTCCCGGGTGCTGATTCATCAACCGTGGGGCGGAGCCCAGGGACAGGCGCGAGACATCGGCATACAATCAAAGGAAATCGTCCGACTGAAGAAACTAACCATTGATATTTTCGCCCAATGCGCTGGCAAAGACGTTGAGAAAATAGCCGCTGACATGGAGAGAGATTTTTTCATGTCTGCGGAAGATGCCGTCTCCTATGGCGTTGCGGATTCCATATTGAGAAGGGAGAAAAATGGCAAGACTTCGTAACCCCATGCGCGAAGAGCAAGTTTGCTCCTTTTGCGGAAAAAGCGGCGACGTCACGCGGAAACTCATTTCTGGTCCCCATAACGTTTTCATTTGCGACGAATGTATTGATGTATGCATAAAGATTCTTTCCGATGAAGACCAAGACGTCGCCGTGCAATTCACGGACCAAATACCTACGCCGCGGGAAATCAAGGAATACCTCGATGAATTCGTGATTGGACAGGAAAACGCGAAAAAAGCCCTGTCTGTAGCAGTCTACAATCACTATAAGCGTATAAGCAAACCGAAACACAACAGAAAAGACTTGAATAACGTTGAAATCGAAAAATCCAATGTGTTGTTGATTGGTCCGACTGGTACGGGTAAAACCTTGCTCGCCAAGACGTTGGCGAGCAAGCTCAAAGTTCCCTACGCCATAGCGGACGCCACCACCCTCACCGAAGCGGGCTATGTGGGCGAGGATGTAGAAAACATTCTACTCAAGCTCATTCAGAATGCGGGTAACAACATCTCGGCCGCGGAACGGGGCATCATCTACATCGACGAAATCGACAAGATAGCCCGCAAGGGCGAAAACGTGTCTATTACGCGAGACGTATCCGGCGAAGGCGTTCAACAGGCTCTGCTGAAAATCATTGAAGGAACGGTTGCGTCCGTGCCTCCCCAAGGCGGACGCAAGCACCCGAGTCAAGAAATGCTCCGCATCGACACAACGAATATCTTGTTTATCTGCGGCGGAGCGTTTGTGGGGCTTGAAAAATTTATTGAACAGAGGGTCGTTCAGCATCCACTCGGCTTTGGCGCGGATTTCGACGATAAGTCCGCGAAGAACCGCAAGGAATTGTTCGAGGCGCTTCATCCTGACGACCTCATCCATTTCGGTATGATACCGGAATTCATCGGACGACTACCCATCACCGTTTGCCTTGAAGAACTCAAGCTCGAAGATCTAAAGCGCATCATCACCGAACCGCGCAACGCTATCGTAAAGCAATATCAGGCGTCAATGGCGATTGACGACGTGCGTCTCGAATTCACTGAGGGCGCGATTAACGCTATCGCAGGTACCGCCATCAAACAGAAAACAGGAGCGCGCGGTATCCGTTCTATCGTAGAAAAGCTTATGACCGACATCATGTACGAAATCCCCTCCATGTACGGCAGAGAAAATATGAAGGTCGTCGTCACTCAAGACACTGTTGAAAAATCATCGCCGCCTGACGTCATTCGGATGGAAAAAATCCAGAAAAGCGCGTGAGAACGAAGCGGTATTATCATTAAACCATGTGGTTTAATAACATAAGGAGAGAAAAGAGTTAAGCGGAATTCGGAATAAATGTAATACGACATTCTCATAGAAAAATATCCTTTAATCCGTCTTATAAATTAAGGAGCTTTTGTAGAATAATTCTTATGGGTATATCATCTCTATTACCTGATATAGATTTGACCGTCTCGAGAAAGGCGAAATTCCGTTCAAAACGAGTTAATTCTGACTTGATTGAAGTATTATGTGAAGATGAAAGCTATCTAACCAAACAAATCATTACTTGTATTGGCAATAAACGCTCTCTCCTACCATTTATTACTCAAGGAATTCGTATAGCGCAGACTCGTTTGAATAAAACCAAACTGGATATGTTTGACGTGTTTAGCGGTTCTGGTATTGTAGCGCGTTATTTTAAGCAATTTGCAAGATTGTTAGCGGTTAATGATTTAGAGAAATATTCGCAAATCACAAATGAATGTTATTTGTCGAATAGAAAGGACTTGAATATACCTGTATTAAAAAGCGTTTATAATGAACTTTTAGAAAAAATAATGAGAAAACCTTTAAACGCTGGTATTGTTACGGAATTATATTCTCCAAAAGACGACGACGACGTCAAAATAGGAGAACGCGTCTTTTATACTCGCAGAAACGCGATGTATATTGATACAGCGCGTAATCTGATTGAAGAAATTGACCAAGAGTATAGAAAATATTTTCTTGCGCCTTTGCTTTCAGAGGCTTCGGTTCACTCAAATACTTCTGGCGTGTTTAAAAGTTTTCATAAAAATAAAGCGGCGGGTATTGGTCAATTTGGCGGGAATAATCAAGACGCGCTTTCACGGATAAAAGGCGATATTATGTTACCGTTTCCTCTTTTTAGTAACTTTAATTGCGACTCTCTTGTTTATAACGGCGACTCAAACACGATTGTCAATGAAGCTCCGGAAGTTGATTTGGCGTATTTAGACCCGCCGTATAATCAACATCCTTATGGTTCCAATTATTTTATGCTTAATTTGATACTTGAAAATAAATATCCCGCGAGCGTCAGTAGAATTTCGGGTATTCCAAATAATTGGAATCGTTCCGCGTATAATAAAAAACAATTAGCGTCCAAAACGCTCTCTGAATTAATTGCGAATATAAAAGCAAAATATACGCTTATATCCTTTAATTCCGAGGGATTTATATCTCTTGAAGAAATGAAAAAAATGCTTCTAAAAATCGGTAAAATAGAAGTCTTGAAAACAACTTACAACACATTTCGCGGTTGCCGAAATTTATCAAATCGGGATATTCATGTTAAAGAATACCTATATTTATTGGAGAAATAAAATCATGACGCGGCGCGGTATAGACGTCAGAAATTCGCACGTCTGATGAGGAGGAGAAAAATATGTTCCGAGGATTAACACGTCGGATGCAAAGAATTGTCTCGTTGGGCGCGCAGGAAGAGGGCGTCCGTTTTAACGTAGATGAAATACTGCCCGAACACATCATTATAGCCATGTTAAAGGACGCCGGCGGAGTTGCGTGTAAAGCCCTTCTTTTCTTACGTGTGGATATGCTTGACTTCAGACGGGTTATTGAAAATAGCCTTCTACACATAGGCGGCGTCGTATTGGGAAGAGAATTGCCTTTGTCTTTGCGGGCGAAGAAGATGTTTGAGGCCGCCGGGCTTGAAGCCGTTTCTTTGAAAAGCGCGGAAATCGGCACCGAGCATATTCTGCTTGCGTGTGCGATGGAACAAGACTCGGTTTTGCAAAACTATCTCAACGCAAGAGGTTTTGGCGTTGACCTCTTGCGCGTGGCAATCCAGACCGTTATCGTCAACCAAAACAGCCGCCAGTCCAATTATAAGCCTGCTGTTTACCAACAGCTCACTCCGATTTTAGATATGTTTGCCGCGAGAGACCTCACTACGCTTGCTAAGGAGGGACGGCTCGAACCTGTCATCGGGCGGAAACGAGAGATAGAGCGTATTATCCGCATACTGTCGCGCAAAACAAAAAACAATCCGGTGCTTGTCGGCGAACCTGGCGTTGGGAAGACCGCCATTGTCGAAGGGCTGGCGCAGGTTTTGGCGTCTAATTCTGCGCCTGAACCGCTCGCCGGGCGGCGCGTCGTCTCTTTGGACATGGGATCCATCGTTGCCGGCACGAGATACCGCGGTGAATTCGAGGAACGCCTCCAGAAAATCATACAGGAGATAGTCCGCGCGGGCAACATCATCCTCTTCATTGATGAAATTCATACCATCATAGGCGCGGGTAACTCCGAAGGTTCGATCGACGTCTCCAATATGCTGAAGCCGGGCCTTGCCCGCGGCGATTTTCACTGTATCGGCGCTACCACATCCGCGGAATACCGCAAGTACTTCGAGCGGGACGCGGCGCTGGAACGCCGGTTTCAAGTTGTCACGGTGAAGGAACCAAACATCAACGAGACGATAGAGATACTAAAGGGCGTAAAGCCGCATTATGAAAGCTTCCACAAAGTGCATTACACAGACGAGGCAATCAACGCGGCTGTGAGGTTGAGTGGATGTTATATGCCGGAACGTTTCATGCCCGATAAGGCGCTAGATATGCTTGACGAGGCGGGCGCATTACGAAAACTCGAAACGGTCGCGCCGCCGCCGGAAATAGGGATTTTTGAAGCTGAGATGCTCCATCTCATTGAGGAGAAAAACCTCGTCATGGCAAACAGAGATTATGAAAGTAGCGTTTTGATTCGGGACAAAGCCAAGGACCTACAGGACCGGGTAGCGAACGCTCGTATCGCATGGGAACGTTACACGGAAGAGCCTATCGTCACCGAGGCGCATGTGCGCAAAGCCGCGGCGGACGCAACCGGCATACCACTCGCCGAAATCGGCGCGGAAGAGGCAAAGCGTCTTCTAATGATTGAAGACGAGCTTCACAAAAGCGTCGTCGGACAGGACGAAGCCGTAAGTCGTATCGCGTCCGGGGTCCGGCGCGCGCGGGCGGGCGTATCCTCCCCCACCCGTCCCGTCGGCTCGTTCATATTCTTGGGACCCACCGGCGTAGGCAAGACTCTGCTTGCCAAGAAGCTCGCGGCGTTCCTCTTCGGTACAGAAAGTTCCCTCATCCGTATTGATATGTCAGACTTCATGGAAAAACATAACACAGCGCGGCTCGTGGGCGCTCCGCCGGGCTATATCGGCTACGGCGAAGGAGGCGTTCTAACCGAGGCGGTCAGACGCTCCCCTTACTGCGTCGTCTTGTTTGATGAGATTGAAAAAGCGCACCGCGACGTGTTCAACCTCCTTCTTCAAGTACTTGAAGAAGGAGAGCTCAAAGACGGCATGGGACGCGCGGTCAACTTCAGAAACAGCATCGTCGTTATGACCAGCAATGCGGGCGGCCGCGAAGTAAACGGTTCTAGGATCGGCTTCGGCGTCGGGGACGGATTTCCGAGACAGGACGATATCGAGGCGGCCGCTAAAGAAGAACTACGCCGTATATTCAGTCCGGAATTCCTCAACCGCATCGACGATGTTATCGTATTTCGTCCGCTTAACGAGAAACAAATTGCCCGCGTCTTAGACATTCATCTTGCCGAACTTGCCGAGCGACTCAAAGTTCAGAATTTCGGGTTCAGCGTAACTGACGCGGCAAAGTCCCTACTTGTCAAGAAAGTGTGGGATCCTAAATTGGGAGGACGGCCGCTTCGCCGCGCTGTGCAGTCCGAACTAGAAGACCCGATTTCCCGTCTGATTCTGAGCGACGTAGAAACGGAGAGCGTCTTCGTCGCAGACGCCTATGGCGACGAAATAAAAGTAATGGTCCAGTATTAGCCTTTTCTGACGTATAAGGGGATGGAGGCGACTTCTCGGTCGTCCATGTAAAGCGCGAAACTTATCATGCCGCTATTTTTGAAACGTAGGTTAGAAACGGTAAAAATAAGATGGGAAACGGCGGTCGCATTACCCGCGCCATTGACGATCATGTTGCCGTTTATGGCGTCCATACATGTATCGCCGTTAAGGTCGCGCGTCTCAATGCGGAACCTATGCTTTGAGAATTCCCAAATGTCAAAACGTATTCGTATGATAACAAATAATTGTGGATGAACGCATGGAAAAGCGCGGGCGATTATAGTATCAAATGTGCCAATAATGGTGAGTTTCCCATCGTTTTCCTGCACGAAATCACAAAATGTGAAGATTTCTATCTTCAATGTTCTCCTCTTTTACAAGGTATACTCGGCGTTTTAAGACATTTTTTTCCCATCAACCGCTTGAACAGCTGATGCAGGTATGTAGATATGGAACGCTGTGCCTTTGCCCAATTCCGTCTGCACCTTGAGGTTGCCGCCTATCTCCTTCACACGGTCGCGTACAAGATTGAGTCCGATGCCCCGTCCGCCGTGAACCGTCTCCGCTTCCGCAGTGCTAAAACCCGGCGAAAGGATAGCGTTGAGTAGAACGTTTTTATTAGACGCTTCGGACTCGCTTTTGAAAAAACCTGTTTCCAATCCCTTTCTCTTGATTTTCTCGAAGTTGATACCGCCGCCGTCGTCCTTGAGCTTGATGTGAATCATGCCGTTTTCCACTTTGACGGACAGGCGTATTGAGCCGGTTTCGTCTTTCCCTTTGGCAAGCCTTTCCTCCGGCGTTTCTATACCATGAACCACCGAATTACGGACGAGTTGCATGAGAATTTCTTTCATAAGCCGCCGCGGACCGTGCGTCATGACGCCCTTATCCAGGGAATCTATCACGAACTTCACCTTCTTATTAAGGTCTTCCGAAGCGCGGCTTGCCGACTTTGAGAGAGATTCGATAAGCACGTCGTCGTTGGTTTTCTGCGCGCCGCCAGTTCGCATGGAGTCTATTTTTGCGATGACGTCCTTGAACCCTTCTTTTTCTTTGGCAATATCTTCAATCTGCAACGTTAGATGGAGCATATCGTCAAAAGCCACCTCTTCTTTCTCGCGCATACCTTTGATGACGGTCTCCAAGCTGTGAACCTTCTCTCCAAATGTAGCGAGCCCTAGGATGACCGCGTTAGATTTTACCGCATGAACAGACTGGTAGACTTCGATCAATTTTTCGTGCGGGGTCAGACGGTCGTTTTGCAGACATCGGTCGATTTGTCCGAATTCATAATTAGCATCGTCGATGAAGTCGTTGAAAACGCTCGGATCCACATTGATAAGCTCAAACATAGCCCGCATTTCCTCTTCTTGGTGCTTTTTCTCTTCGGCGAGTCGTTTTTTTAATTCCGTACTGACGGTGACATCGTAGATAGATATCATGAGCATGATTTCACCATGTCCCCGGTCCACCGTTATGAATTCCACATGGAATATTTTCCTTTCACGGGTTTCCGGACTCATGTACTGGAATTCATTCAATGGATTGATGTCGTTGAGCATATCTTGGTCGAACTGCTGGAGGAATACCATCTCGAAATAATCGCAAATAGCCTGCAATTCGCTGGGCGTAACCGATTTTTCCAAAAGATCGGTGAATTTGACGCCGTGGAAGTCGCTCACTCCCATTATATTAAACAAGGCTTTGGAATGATTGTCTTGGATGACGTATTCCTTGTTCATAAAGAAAATCCCTATGTTCAGGCTATCTTTCATCGCCGCGATTTCGTCGCGTTCCGCCAAGTGGGTCATGTCCATCAGGTTGATAAGAGTGCCGCCTGTATCCCCGGGGAGGTCGTTGCCCAATGCTTTGAAATACCCGCGTTCGCCGTTCAGGGTGTATTCCCACATTTCCTCGTAGATGTTAGACGTTTTTCGCAGAAGCGTTCCGGCAAGCTCTTTGAGTTCCACTGTGGGGAAAAGGTCAAGCACAGGGCGTCCAATAACCCATTCGGAATTGGTGATATGCCCTAGTTTCGCTAAGTTATTGCTTATGTAAATGACGCGATTCTGACTGTCAACCATAGCGATATAGTTCGGAGTTGTGGACATGAGGGTTCTGAAGGAGTCTCTACTCTTTATCGCTAAGTCCGCTTTTTGCTTCAAACTGTAGAAGGCGACGGTGATGAAAAGCGAAGCTATGAGGGATACCCCCCATCCGACTATCAACACGGGTATTCCCTCATAGGATTCGCCGAATAGGTTTATTACAAGTTTTTCTGAACCTTGTCCCAGAAAAGGCGCGCGGTTGAAAGTCATGACGCCCAACAGGACGTTCTGGAACACATTGTAGGCTAGAGTTTGCTTAAAATTGTCGTAGAGACAGCTCAATACACACGTAGCGATACAAAGCGGCAGATAGAACAAATCCCATACCGCAGGCGTCTGAGACGCGTTTGTCACCGTTTGAATACTGGTTACGCTCACGAAGAAAATCAACGGTACGACAAAAGCGAGGTTTCTGTAATTCTTAACAGCCGCGAAAACTATAACCAGCAACCCCAATGGAATAATAATGCAGAAAAAGCCCATGAAGCCCATAGACACGATGTCCGCATTGTTCTGCACGCCTTGGGCGATGTAGAAAAAACCTAAAACGACGATTCCCAGAAAGGCGGCTATGTTAGCAAGACTAAAGGAAGCTTTCTTTCTATTTACTCCGACTTTTTCCATTAGATATTTTCCCTTTTTTTACCACGGATCTGTCGTAGGTTAATCCTTTCAGAGTTACGATTTGGACAGACGCTGGTTGTACTTGAATGGTAAGGCTCGTGTCAAAAAACACTTCGCCGTCTAGCTGAATTTGAAGCGCCGCTTTAGATTTCACTTCGATTTTTTGAGCGCGGATGATTTTACAGTCCGCAGGGGTCTTACCGTGCAAGAAATCGTTTAACCGTATCAACGTCCGAATAGCTCCCATGCTTTTAAAGAGTATTACGTTTAGGAAACCGTCGTCAGGACGAGCTTTCGGAGATGGGGTCTTATTGCCCCCGTAACATGGACCGTTAGCGATATTGATGGAAGCGTAGCATCCGCTGAAATCGACGCCGTCGATGATTAGCTCGTACTCCTGATTGAGTAAATCAGGGTCAAAGACGCCGTTTATGTTACACAAGGTCGTCAAAGGAACATAGAGAAAGGGAAATCGGTTGAAGAGACTCTTGTAACGACGGGTGACGAGGTTAGCTTTCACAATAGCCGCGGTTTCAAGCCCAATGGTGCAAGAGTTAAGGGCGTAGTTAAATCCCGCCGCGATGACGTCTGTGGGAATAACGTCTCCGTCCGTTATCTTTGAAATATCCTTGAATTGCTCTTCCAGACCTTCGCCGAAAGAACGGACGAAATCATTGGAATTCCCATAGGGGATGGACGCGAGCTGTGTGTTGGGAAAGTCCATAATAGCGTTGAGACAATCAAAGAGAATACCGTCGCCGCCGATGGCGTAGATCCGCACCGTTTCGCCTTCTTCCGCGATCTTCACTTCCCGCCGTACGCAACCTATCGCGTCGCGGGGGAAGTGCGAGATTTGTATAGAAAAATGCGGATGCTCCTGCTTCCTGAAGTACTGCCCTATAACGTCAATGATGAAATCCATCTTCCCTTTGTCGAGAAACGACTTAGGGTTAAAAACAAAAACATGTTTCATACTTATTGCCTATTTAGCGGGCTCCCGTCACCTCAATAGCAACCAGAAGAGTAAACATATCGTTCTCAAATATCTTGAACGGTATGCAAAGTATGCGCGCCTGATTTCCGGGCCACTTGATGATATGCCCGGCTCCCTGTACGATGGTCGGTAGGGAAATAACCATCTTCATTGCCTCTTCCAGCTTCTGCTTCACATTACCGGCTATGATGTTTACGATCTCGCCGACGGCGTCAAGGACGTCGTCGTCCATGACTGTATGCAGACTTCCAGTGAGTATATCCGTAAGCTTGATGGACACCCCTTTTTGCATAGAGATAATGACCGCGCCGCGGGCTTCGCCGGTAAATCCGATAACCGCGGAAATATCCCCCCCTCCGAGAGAGTCCTTCTCTGAAAAGTAAGGGGTCTTCGCGGTTATCTCGCACCCAATAAACTGCTTGAAGACCTCCATACAGACGTCAATGAACGGCTTAATGTACTGTTCCATAAGATAGTTCCTTATTTGTTAAGTATTTTGGCTAGTTTTTCGATAAAAAGTTTTGAATTAACCGGCTTCGTAATGTAATCCGTGGCCCCGTTCTTCAAGGCTTCAATGACATTATACTTCGCGGCCTCGCTCGTTACCATGATGATGGGCAAACCTTTGTACTTTTCCATCGCCCGTACGCTTTTGAGAAAATCAATGCCCGATAGTTTGGGCATATTCCAATCCAGAAGCACCAAGTCAATCTTGGTCATACCAAGTTGTTCCAACGCTTCTTCTCCATTGTTTGCCTCCATAAATGTACAGACCATCTGCATCTCGGAGAACATTCCTTTCACCGTGTTCCTCATGATGCGCGAATCGTCAACAATCAGAACCGTTAAATCTATTGCCATAAGACCTCCTCTTTGATTTCGCTTATAAAAGTATACCACTTTTCTTACAAATAGCAAGCGTTTTTTTATTTTAAAACACAAACAATTTACGCCGCCATTCTTGAAAAAATTCCGTCTCTTTTTTGAATATTAAAACGCGACCACCTTGTTCCTTCCAGTATTTTTAGCCTGATAAAGCGCGATGTCCGCATTTTTGATGAGCTTCTCGATGAATTTCTCGTCAATAACGGTAGCTTCCACATCGGAAGCCATTGCCAGACCGAAACTCGCGGCTAAAGACACAGTACCGACATCCAGCGGAACCGGCGAATTAACGAGCGTTCTCCGCAGACGCTCCGCAATAGCTACGCCTGTCTTTTTATCCGCTTTGTAGAAAAAAAACATGAACTCTTCGCCGCCGTAACGTCCCAAGAAATCGTCCGTACGCATGGCGCGGCCTATCACTTCAGCAACGTGTTTCAAAGCCTCGTCTCCAGCCAGATGTCCATAAGTATCGTTGAATTTCTTAAAAAAATCAATGTCTATCATCATAATACCGCACGATACGCCCTTCAACGCCGCCATCCTCAACGCCCCAAGTACTCGTTCCATAAACGCCCTACGATTCATGAGGCCGGTAAGCGGGTCGTGGTCAGCCAAATACTTGAGATGAGACTCCCGTTCCTGCAACGCCCTTTCCCCATCCTTCATGCTCGAAAGCGTGGAATCGAACTGACTCATCATGCGGTTAAACGCAACGGCAAACGAGTTTGTAAGGGGATATTGTTGTGAAAAATTCCCCTGCTCAACGAGTTGCATCAGTATGAAAATGGAATTTATATGTTCCTGTAGGGTTCTTAAATTATCAAATACAACGCCGCTTCTCTTAACGTCCACCGAAAAATCGTCGTTCGCAAAAGCTCTGAGAATCTCCCGTAGCGCCCATATATCATCGTGAAGCTCCGCCAATTCGACGTTTTCCGCAAGCTCGCCCTCAAGAGAAGGGGGATAGCTGTCTGTTAAAAGCCTTTTAATATGCATAAGCGTATTGTTAGACATGGCGTTATTCTATCATAGAAATTTTATTTTGTGAAGGGGGCAAAATTTAACGCTTGACATTTTTTTATCTTTTTCGTAAAATAAATCATCTTACGCCAAGGTGGCTCAGTCGGCAGAGCGGCGCACTCGTAATGCGCAGGTCCGGGGTTCGATTCCCCGCCTTGGCTGGTCTCGTTTATATTGTATAACCTATCTGAAAAATCACCTGATTTCCCGTCGAAAAGTATGACGGGGGGTTCGTAAAGAAGGATATTATGAGTATAAAAGTAGCCGCCCGCCAGTCTTGGGATATAGATGGACTTATTAAGGAAATCGCTCAACCGGACGTCAAAGCGGTGATTTATTTTTTCTCGATTGAAATGGAGCGTTTTGAACCCCACAAGGCGTTTAAACGAGCTTTCCCCCGCGCGGCCTGCGTCGGCGCTTCAATGGTAGGCGGCTGGTGTACAAGCGGGGCGATTGAGAAAGGCGTCGTCGCTATGTCTCTATCTTCCGACGAAGTAGCCGAGACCTTCGTCACCCTGCAAGAAGGGGTGAAGCGCGACCCTGCGCTTGTCGCCCAAAAAATGATTGAAGAGCTGAAACGGAAGTTGGGCTACCGAAACATACACCCGAATAGCTATTTAGGCATCGTACTTTTCGACGGACTGTGCCGCGGGGAGGAAATCGTCAAACGCTTTACCTATGAAAAGGGCTTCAATCTGAACTTAGTAGGAGGCGCGGCCGCGGACGAGGTTCAGTTTGTCAAAACGCTGGTGAGCGCGGACGAAAAATGTTCCGACGACGGAGCTGTGGTTTTGGTTATGAAGATGAAGATACCTTTTTACTGCAACCACTACGTCCATTACATTCCAACCGCCGACTCATTTGTCATAACAAAGGCGGATCCATCTAAACGGATAGTTTGGGAAATAGAAGGGCAGAACGCCGCGGAATATTACGCAAAGGCTATCGGCGTTTCAGGTCCCGATAAACTCACGCCGAGTCATTTCGCCAAGCGCCCGGTTGGTATTGTTATAGGCGATACGGTCTATGTACGGAGCGAAAGTAGGGTTATTGACGGCAAAGGATTAGAATTTTTCTGTTTCATAGATGAAT
Organism: Treponema sp.; assembly: GCA_031260245.1. Lineage (GTDB taxonomy): Bacteria > Spirochaetota > Spirochaetia > Treponematales > Breznakiellaceae > JAIRKH01. The sequence continues at coordinate 39,759 of JAIRKH010000120.1, forward strand.
CGACACGAGTCCACATTCTGAGAAGAGGAGATATAATCGCCCATGCCCGTAAAACCCTGGAAGATGTACAGCGGTACCTTCCGAACATCCAGGGGGCGATGTTATTTAACTGTCTTTTTCGATATCTTGAACTCCAGGAACTTAAAAAGATACCGGACTTCAACCGCGTATTCGAGAAACTCTCCTTTATCGGTTTTAATACCTATGGAGAAGAATACTTTACCCATCATAATCAGACCCTTACCGCGGTCTTTTTCGGAGGCTAAACATGAATATAACCCCTGCGGCGCCGCAACAAAAACCCGCCGGGAAGCGGGATTTGTTCAGCCATAAGATGAAACGGCTGGTTCATTACATAAACAGCAAGTTCAAGATAATGGTGTTTGAAACTATCTCCCGAAGCAATATACTAAACAGCACTATTATCTATCTACATGGCGCCTTTAACCGCGTCTCTGGCGTCATGAAAAACGCCAACGCTTCGTTTCAGAAAAGCTCTGAAGTCTTGGCGAATGTGTCCAAGGATAATCGACGCTATATAAGAAACGTCGAGCATAACTTTGCGATTATTGACAAGACCTTTGACGAGTCCTTTCAGCTTGCCGACTCCCTGCACGGCGTCGCAAAGGTTACTGGAGACAATCTGACCGCCATCCATAATATCGCGGAACTGACCAATATACTCGCGCTCAATGCGTCCATCGAAGCGGCGCGCGCCGGAGCCGCGGGTAAAGGGTTCGCCGTGGTAGCCCAGGAGATTCGCAAGCACGCGGCGACCACCAAAGACGCCATCGGAACCATCTCCGAAAACATCAAACAGCTTATCGTCTATATTAACAGCCTCTCCGAGAAAATGAACGCCATGAAAAACGAAGTTAAAGAAGGAAAATCCCTGGTACAAAAGATTGTGACATTGAGCGAAGGGGAGGATAAAGCGCTTACCGCCGTCAATATCGATATTGCGGCTATAGACACAAGCTTTCAGGAATACGGGGATATAGCGGAAACTCTGGACAGGACGATAGAGCAATCAAACACTTCAAAGACGGATGTAGAACAGATGCTTGTATTCTTTCAAGACAGTATGGAAAGTATAGAAAAAATAGAAGACAGCTACTAGGCGAAGCCCTCTACGTCCGCGATAGACAAAAACTTTCCAGCTACACATCAGGACTTCCGGTGAATATACCTGAATCAGTAGGGGCGCCGCCTCTTCCGCTACCTCCGTGCAAACGACGGTCAGTCTCCGCATTTCCTCGCCAAATCAGACGTCTTTTCCGGCGTTTTTTGCGGTTGCCGCAACGACGCGGCGTTATAGCGTCATCTCGACAATTTCTCATGAAACAATATTTTTCTTTGCGTTAGCGGTTTGAGGAACTTCAAAATTTGAAATAACTACCATGAATTGAAATATATATAATAAAATTACTTGCAAAATACCCGCTGCGCATAACAGGTCTGCGCGCGCTTCATCATTTTGTCAGCCATGGTCTTTGTTGCGCAAAGCCCTTATTCTGGATAGCAAAACGTCGCATGGCGCCGGAACCTTATATGAGATTATCCAGTCGCAATGCGTTCATTCTTCAGGCTTCCATATACAGGGACCCTTTAACGGCGACCGCGTATTTGTTGTCTTGGAAGACGACCCGCGCAGGAACGCATCTCTTGACAAAACCGGGCAACGATCCAGAAATATCGTAGATATGCGCCATCATGGGGCGCATATCGTTGGATATCTCGCGGGATTCGTTGAACTGGTGAAAGTTCACATACAACAGTTTACCATCAACAAGCACGAAAGGGGACGCAAGATAGTTGTTACTTTTCTCAAAGAGGAGTTTTACATACTCGCCTTGACTGAACCGCTGGTAAACCGCGGCGTCCACATCCATATAAACGTCTCCTACATCGACAGTCCGCCGTTTTTCGCGCTTTTCCTTGTAGTGATAAAGCAGAGGCGTTTCGTCAACCGGACGCGGCGGTTGAGACGGCTTCTCAACAGGAGACTGTTCCTTCGGCGTCCCACCGGCTTGCGCGGAAGCTGTACTCGGCGTCTGGGACGCGGACGCCGCAACGCGAGAAATATCTCCGCCGCCGTCTGACGCATAAGTCGGTTCCTTGGATGGTATGATTTTTTTATCTTCATACCGACCGTCCTGTTTTTCGGCGGCTTTAGCCTTTTTTATCTCCATCAAGAGGATACTATGTAATACGCCCGTAAGAAGCATTAACAGAGCGACGGCGACAAGTATCAGAATAAAAATTTGATCGCTCTTTTTTTCCTGCTTTTTTCCCAGCGCGTCAAATTTTTCCTGCAAGCCGCTAATATCGTTTGACAATGACTCAACGCCTTTTTCTAGCGACTCAACGTCTTCCCTCAAAGTCTCAATCGCGCTGTTTAATTCCGCAAAACTGTCGATCATATCTGATTGTACCTTAATAGGCGGCTCAACTCTGGTATCATCCGTCTCGTCAGCAAAAACATAGATGGATAAAAAAAAGAAAATAAATAAAAAACTATGAAAATTTTTAAAATTCCTAAAAGAAATCATCGTCTCTCCTTTGAATAAAAAGCAACCGCGCTCGAATAGGCGATTTTGTAAGCGAACAGGGTTTTGATAATCTCCTTGTCCTTAAACGCGCCTTTCACGGCGAATTCCCGCGCCGCGTCGTAGAAACTGCTGTAGAGTCTGTTATCGTCGATTTCACCGTCCGCATCCGGACTCGTTTTTTTTACGTTAAACAGTTTGCCTGGCGACACGCGGTTGTTGTTTGCGTCCATCACTTCCCATTTTTTCAGCGCTTGGGCGTTTTTCAAGAATCGAATGTAACCTTCTTGCAGTTCCGCGCCGGTCAACGATACGTCTACCACGGTTTTCACGTTATCGCTCTGGTACTCCGTGGCGTATTCCTTCATTTTACCCGCCGCCAGCCTCAAGTCCGGCTGTATTTCCTCAAGCAAGCCTTCGGCAAGCGTGTTGCCGTCCCCGCTCCGCTTCTGCGTACCGCAGTCGCGCTTCAAAACAGCGCCCCAATCGAAACCCTCTGACTTGTCCTTAATGAGCGCGCTTCCTCCACCGAAAAGGTGAACGTCGTATTGCCCTTCACCTTTTTCCCGGTTCCGCAAAAGGCACTTTAATAGGACGATTTCCGTGAGGTAACAGACGTCAAAGAGGTTTTGCAGAGACAGCGGTATCTTCTCGCGCCGCAGATTGTTCATAAGACAAAGGATGTCGCGACGCACGTCGTCCGGCGTCTTCTCCTTTTTCTCCTTTTTTTGCGTCTCAAGCGCGGCTTCAAGTCTTTTGACCGCCTGTTTACTTTCTTCCGTTGACGGATTGAACAGACTTTCGACTTTTGCGCCGGAGAACTGGAAGTAGTCCCAAATCGGCTGTATGATGATTTGCCGTCCCGCGAAAAGGATAGACACGTTGCCATTCTCCTCAAGCGTAACTTGTCCACCGTCATTGCGGAAAAGAGCAATGTCTGTTGTGAAGTCGCCGACGTCCACGATAGCCGCGCCGGATGTAGTGTGGAATTTGTCGTCGCTCTTCAATCGGTTCGCTATGGCAAGCGATTCCGGCAGATACATATTCACCCTGTCTTCAATTTTGATCCCTCTGCTATCGTAGTAACTGAAATGAATATCCGGGAAAAGCTCCTTGAAGACGCCCACCGCATCGTTCCACGCCTTTTCCATAGGCGCGTAACGCTCAACGAGGTAAGACAGGCGCAGTTCTATTTCCGAACATTCGAGATGAACGGCGCGGTCAATAATCATGGAAAGCATACCCTGGGCAAGTAGAAACATAGCTTTGGGGTCCGCGCCCGCCTTTATATCAGACAGGATTTTGCGGGCGCTTGCCTCAGCTATGCTTTTTGGGTCAAGCAGAATCAGCTTGCCGGACTTGTAGAGGGAAAGTTCGGACAAATTTTCGCTCTGGTATTTGTTTGTAGTGAGAAGCCCGACCGGCGTCTTACCTTTTACGTCATTAACCTGCTTCTCCGGCATAAAGAACATAATGCCGAAGTTATTGTCCACCACCGTGTTATCTGTGGAACTAAGCGGAACGCTCAACGTCTGTCCGTTTTCAACAAGCGTGTATTCCTTGCGGTTATCGCCGACCTTTTGGAACAGAACCGCGCTTCGCGAACTCCCGATGTCCGCGACAGCTATCATTTTGCCGGAAGGAGCGGATGAGTGGACGAAGTTGGGGACTCTTTGCCAATTGGCATCGTCTTTCACGGCGCGCGCTGGAATCGCGCCCAGCCAGTCTCCGCCTTCCACACGAGCGCCAAGCCACTTCGGGATTTCCCCGCGATGAACCGCGTAATTGTCGCCGGTCCCCTCAAAATGCAAATCCTCAAACACGACGTCCTTCATACCAAAGGACTCTTCTGTACCGCTTTTCAGCGGAGACGGGTAATCCTTGAGCGGCGCGTTCCGTCGCGCAATCCATCCGTTTCTCGGAGCAGGTCCGTAAGCCGAAAGAGAAGGAAAAGCCTTGACAAACCGAATCTGCTCGTTTGAGTATGTCTTTCGAACGATCTGTGAAAGTCCGCCGTTCTTCAGGGTGCATCTCACGGTAACGGAAACAAGTTTATCTCCTTCCATTTTCAGACCGTCTTTGATAAGTTCGATGTCCTCTATGGAAAAATTTTCTGTTTTTACCGCGTCTATAACTTTCTTTGTGAAAGGAGGCAGAAATACATAGCAGAGTCCATCGGACTCCACGTAAAGCGGAGGGGATCCGTAGCCGAAACGCTGTTTGTTGTCCTTTATCGGGACGAGGGTGATTTTCTCGTGCAGAATCGCATCGCTATGCTCCTTCAAGACCGGAAAGTCCACGGAACCGTCTTTTTCGGACACGGCGAGTATTCGGCTTATACTCTGTTTTTCGAGGTCCGACAGGGAAACTTTCGCAGTATTTTTGAGAATGTCGCGCAGGTCATTATATAGACAGCAACTATTCTCATCCACACTTTCAAGCCAGTAAAGTAAGATTTGCTTGTCCTGATTAGAAAGTTTGTCCTTTAAGAGGACTTCAAGGTTGTCCTCGTCAAGGTTCAGTTCCGGCAGGTCAAACACGTCTTCTGCGGCGGGGATGGGACCCGCGCTTGACAAAAGCCCTATCAGTTTGCCGTCTCTTTGGCGTAAGATTCTGATGCTGTCCCGTCCCATATCAAGCGCATCCAAGACCGCGTCTACGAATCGCGAGCGTCCCGGGTACCTCGTATTTTGTTTGAGTTCCGCTGCTTTCCGGGCGTCAACGGTTATATTTTCACCATAGACGGAGGAAAGTACGCACCGAATCAAGAATTTAGCGCATTGCTTGTAGAGCGAGGACGCGCGCACAAGGTCTCGGTCCTCGGAGTCCTTCCATGAGACGCCCTCTCGCCACCGTCTAATTCTGTCAGCCGGGTCAGAACGCGTATTTTCCGGCGGCGGCGCGTCGTCAGCGTCTTTCGCGTATTTTCTGGTTTTTTCGGCGCAATTATTCATACCCGCTCTAGTATCCGGACTACTGTTTTTTATGGGATACGGCGAGTTTTCCTTTGTATCCTTGTAGGATGTGAGAACCTTCATTAAGCCGCCCTCCTCGACAATTTTTCGTAAACGTCCTTAATCATAAGCGTCAACAGCTTGTCCGGGTCGTCTTTCGCGGTCATAAGCTCTTTCTTGTTCGGTTCCAGGTCGTTTGCGAAATTGTTCCATGTTTCCGGATACAGCGGTATCTTGTTCTCCCATGGCGCCTGCGTGGAATTGATGACGCCCGCGAACGCCCGCATTTCCTCTTCAGGGAAGAATTTGACAATAGTTTTGCCGTCTTTTCTGCCGAGCCGCGTGTAAATCTGAATTTCATTCCAAAAATCAAAGAACGGCTTGACTGCGTCCAGCCATTTTTTCAGTTTTTCCCGCATTTTTTCTATGATTTCTATGCTGTCCGCCGGTTTCTTCAGGTAAAATTTAAGATATGGGTCGTTTTTAAGCGCCTGTTTGTCTTTTGAGAACAGAGGCAGGAGAATATCCGCCGATATGCTGAAGAGACGCATAAAGTCCTCGGCGGTTTTCTTTATTTCTGCGCCGAATGGGATTTCCGCCCATTCCACGCCCGAATCGGCGGCGTTTTCATCGTAACTCAAAACGGTATGATAGAAACCGGGCGGCAGGCTTTCAAGGGCGAAAGCCGCAAGCGCCGCGGACAGCTCCAGCAGGTGCGCCTTACGCTTGTCCGCGCCGTTTTTCTCAAATTTACCGCAGGTATCGTCAAACTCCGGAATAGCCGTGTAATAGACGCGCCAATTATCAGCAATCGCCGCGAGTTCTTGCATTTGATCGGCAACTCTATAGAAGGAATCAAACGACGTGCCAATGTTGTCCACATCCGATACGCCTGGCTGAACCTTACGTTGAGGGATGGCGAAATACGTCCCCAGTAGCGCCATATCAATACGGATGTTCTGCCATTTTTCCCGAATTTGCTTCGCAAGGGGGACAATCAGCGAAGCCCCCATACCGCCAGTCGCGCCGCCGAGTATGACGACTCGTACACCCGCCTCGCCAAGTTCGCTCTTGACTTTCTCGATTCCCTCGAAAAGCGAACTTTCCTCCAGATATTCAAGGCACACATGCGCATCGAGACTGCCCCGCGAAGGATCGCGATTGTTGCCGTCCTTTATGGACTCGTCCCTTTTGTCTTTAACCCAGCACATAGACGCCAAATCTCTCATTATTTTGTCGTCGCCGATGAGGTCCATCACCGTGTAACTAGAATTTCGCAGAGCGTTTTTTTCCTGCATTTCTTGATAGACGTCTAGTTTCAAGTTCCAGACGGGCAAGCTCTTAAACGGCAAAAGCGGTTTGTAATACCCGTAATTTTTGTTCGTGTCGCTACACGCGATATAAATCCCGCTCTTCGTGTCCTTGTCGAGAATATACATATCAACTTTGGACTGCGAAATACCCGCCGTTTGTAACAACGGATATATATTGCCTATCGCGTAACCGATTTGCGTTCCGGTACCGCCCAGAGCGACAAAGATAGTATACATAGTTGCTCCTTATGTTTTTAGGAGTGAAGGAAATCCTACAGTCTTGGTTTGAAACGGATGAAACTGATGGAGTTGACGGCAAGAATTACGGCGAATATGACGCCGGTCAACGTGTAGTTCATGCTCAAAATGGATATTTCCTCGCCGCTGTCCGAAATCCATGAAAGGCAGATAAATAGGACCACCGCGGAAACTACAGACGCGACGACCGCGCCAATTATCCGCGGGAAAAGCCTCAAGGATTTCGCATTTACATCTTCGTTTGCGGACTTACGTTGTATCAAGTAAAAGATGAAATACGTAGCATAAGACACAAATAAAGTGAAGAAAACGGTCGTTATGAAAATCACCGTATCAGGATCGATTGTCTCTTCATCCAGAAAAAGCGCGATGCCGAGGTCGCTTATCATGGAAACCAGAATAATGGCGATGAAAGCCGCCAAATACAACAACGAAGCGAATAAAAGATTTTTTGTATGCTTCTTCATAAAATTCCTCCTTAAAATGCTATTAAGAACAAGCTCCTATTTCTTATTTCGAGTCGGCATATTGAACAATACTACCGGCGTTCTGAATAGTTCGTCCCGGGTTTCCAGCGTTTTCGGCTGACCGTCCGCCTCAAGCCCCAGAATCAAGCCGACAAAGGCTTTGAAGTTCCATGTTTTACCTTCTGTCGCGCCGCCTTTGTCGTCATCGTCGAATTCAGCCGCCCAATCGGGAATGGATACAATGGTCTGGCGTTTCAGCGTCGCCACCGCGTCAAAACAAACGATTGGCGACTCCAGCGCGCCTCTTTTCTTGTCGCGTGGAACCACATAAAAGACCGTTTTATCGGAATCAAGAGCGGACGGTTTCATCGAGACCTCAATATCGTTAGACAGAGCGGCCGCGCCCGCGTCAGTCCATACTCCGGGGACAGATTGTTTCGGCGTTTTCTTTGCGCTTTTCTTTTTCTTATCGCCGTCTTTCGGATCGTCTACAGACGATTCCGGGGCGTCCGTCAGATACCGATAATTTTCCACGCTTGTCTCCAACTGCGCGATATCGCTCCCCGCAGGCAAGGCGAACGCTATATTCAGTTGCCAGAGTCTATGCCCGTTTTTTGCGTTTCCGCCGATAGTCTTATACCGGAAAAGCTGAAGGTCCAGCATTTCCTTTATGGGCGACATACCGCCGTTTCCATCAGGAACGCCGAAGTAGTTTACCATTGATATTGTTTCATCTTGTAGGTTCCATATTTTACCCGGGACGCCTGTTGCGCCGTTTCTGATATTCCAAATATCAGAAAGGATCTTTTTGTTGTTGCGGTCAATTCTTGTCTGGTCGGAGAGGGACGCGCTCGGCAAGGAAATCGCGTCCACGGCGCCGAGCGGCTTTATATCGTCCGCCTGAACCGTACGGACGATTCGGCTTTGCACGCCTTCTCTGCCCGCTATGGCGGTGTAGTTTTTGACAAATCCGTCTACCGCTGATTTCAGTCCGGTAACAATCAGGTAAAGAGGTTTTTCGCCCAGAATCATCTGGCTAATCATATTATTATAGTTATTTGGGTCAGGTTTGTAATTCTCGCCGTTGAACGGGAGTTTGAGCGCGATAATAGCGGCCGCGTTTCGCGGCGAAACGAGCAAGCCGTTGCGGATGGCGCCTGCAAGCGCCGTGTTATTCAGGTTCTGCTCCTCAAGGTCGCTTACTACAACCGTCAAATCGTCCGCCTTGACGAGTCCTTCCTGATAGAGCATCTTAAGGGGACCGCCCTTTTCAAAATCGCCGCCCAAAACCGCATCGTAAAAGGAAGACTTTGCAGGGTCAAAATCCGCCGCGTCAATCTGTTCCCATTTTATAAAACTGTTTGACTGCTTTTTTAATCTATAATAAAGAGGGTTATACCCGTAACGCAAAGTTTCGTTGAAAGCCGTCAGAAAATGGGTGAATTCCGACGGCGGCACAACCGCAAGGCGGCTGTTTTGAATGTAGCCTCTTTCAGACCTTGTTTGCGACCAGTATATGAATATAGGATGATTCGCGACGGCGCCGTCCGTTCCTATCGGCGGTTCCAAGCCTTCAGGCGCCGGATAGAGCTGTTGAACCCCCGTAACTCTCGGCTTACCGCATCCTACAACAGTCGTCAAAACCGCTATAGCGGCTATGAAAAACAGCCAATTTTTTTTCATTACCTACCCCTTTTGATATTTGGAAGCGTTCTGAAAGGTATAACAACCTTTTCTTAAACCCAATCATTATTTGATATCGTGAATTCCGAGCCGTCGACATCCCGAATACGCGGTTTCGGCGGCTCCGATGGACGTAACGGCGGGACAGAATTATGAGACGCGGAAGTTTGCTCCGAAGGCGGCGACGATTGGTAGGAAGCGGGTTCCATGGGCGGCGCCTCGTCCGCCGCTACTTCGCCGCCATAGCGGCGCAACAAGTCCGGAAGCCCGCCGTTGAAACCAGCGGCGACAGCAGAAACACGCCATTGCTCTTTCTTATAGATTTCCACGGCGATTATGGCTTTCTGGTTCTGAAAATCACTACCCGTCATATTTAGTCGGAAGGCGACGGCGCCGTTTTGTTTTATGGACGCGCAACACGCGGCTATTTCCCGCATCACACCGTTTCCGTCTATGTTGACGGTGAAGCAGAGGCGCTGAATCTGCGCCGGAAGAGTCGTAAGATTTACCGTGAAAACGGCGTTTCCACTGGTTTGAGAGAGGGAAATTTCGTTTCTCGGGCTCCGCTCGTTGTTATAAAACACAAAATAGCGATCGTCCGAAAGTTTCTCATCACCATTAAGTCCGAAGCATGAGAAGTCGTATTCCGCGTTCCCCGATATGCTAACTTCCACAGAAAAAGGTTGATTTGGGTCAAGCGCGTCTGTCAGTTTCGCTTTGAAACCGCGCCGCATATCTATCTTCAAGCGTTACCCTCCTACGGAGTTATTTGGAACAGACTTACCTAAAGTTTGTGTATCCGAATTTGGCGGCCATATTGACGATACTGCCGTCGTCTGTGGCTTGCCCTATGGCGTTGAACTTCCATTTGCCGTCCTTGCGATAGATTTCGCCGAAAATCATGCCTGTTTTGCCCGGATAATTCTCCGACAAGTCGTATCTCATTATTTCCTTGCTTGTTTCGGCGTCCACGATGCGGATGAAGGCATTGTCGATAAGTCCGAAATGCTGTTTCCTTTCCTTTGCCTGGTAGATGGTTACGACGAAAGCTATTTTCTCGTATTCAGTCGGGACTTTCGTCAGGTCTACGACGAGCTGTTCGTCGTCGCCTGCGCCTGCGCCGGTGAGGTTGTCTCCGGTGGAATAGACGCTCCCGCTCGGATGCTTCTTGTTGTTGTAGAATACTACGTCTCCGCTACGGATGGTCTTGCCGTTTGCGCCGCACAGAATAGCGGATGCGTCGCAGTCAATATCTGGGCCGTTTTTCGCCACGTCCCAACCCAGTCCGACGACGACCTTCTTGAGCGCTCCGCCGCCGTCCTTTGACAGATCGATTCTCTGCCCTTTTGTTAAATTGATAGGCATATTTCCTCCATTTATTTAATTAGATTTGAATTCCGAAGTTGCCGCAGAGCGCCGAGAGTCCGCCCTTGAAGCCGCTTCCGACCGCGTTGAATTTCCATTCCGCGCCAGTACGGTAGAGTTCCGCAATGACGACCGCGGTTTCTACGGAAAAGTCCTCGCCCAAGTCGTAGCGCATAAGCTCAGTATTGTTCACGTCGTCCACAATACGGATGTACGCGTTGCTGACCTGCCCGAAGTTTTGCCCCCGCGCCTGCGCCTCGTGGATAGTTACAGTGAATGCGATTTTCGCCACATCCGCGGGGATTTTCCGCAAGTCAACCTTGAGTTGTTCGTCGTCGCCCTCGCCTTCTCCAGTACGGTTATCTCCGGTTGAATAAACGCTCCCGCTTGGATGTTTGGGCTGGTTATAGAACACAAAATCGCTGTCGTTACGGATCTTCCCGTTCGCTCCGAGCAAAAACGCCGAAGCGTCAAGATCAAAGTCCGCTCCGCCGTCATACTTGTTCGTATCCCAGCCGAGTCCAACCGTTAATTTTGACAAATTGGGATTCCCTTTCGTCAAATCAACTTTCTGTCCTTTTGATAAACTAACTGCCATTATTTTTCTCCTTATATTGAGCTATGATACAATAAACGTCTAATAATATACGGTAAATACAGAATAGTCAAGCGTATCTCTAAAATTTTATCACAGACCGTGCGGATTCTTTTAATATTCGCGTCTGTTCATATCGTCTATAGTTCTATCCTAGAATTTTTTCTATCTCTTGAGCGGCTAAAGCATAATCATAATTCTCAATTGCGGACGTCCCTGATAAAAAAGCCGCTTGAAGCCATCATTAGCGCAAGAGCGATACCCGCAAATAAAAGTTGCTTAAAATTTTATTTTGCGATATTTTTAAACACTACACTTTTTTGCACGATTATAGTATCATAGTATATTTGCAGAAAAGAAACAAGCTTTTTAAAAAAAGGAATCTTTAAAATCCGCGATTTTTAGGATCCCTGTAAATTTAGGAGAATATATGACGGGAAAAACATTTGCGCTTATGGCGTTGAGTATGTGCGTTTTTGCCATACTTGTAGGGTCCGCGGTCTTCTTTATTGCGGTGCATGGAGCGGAACAAACCATGACGCCAGACGTGGCGGGCAAGGACGTTATAAGCGCTCTGCTCGAATTACAGGAAAAGGAGCTGTATCCGCGGCTTCAGATGAGGTCGTCCCAAGAGAAGCGGGGCTTGATTCTCGAACAGGATCCTGCGGCCGGATCGCTTGTCAAGGCGGGACGCCGTATTCGGCTGGTAGTGAGTCAAGGAATCACCCTCAACGCCGTTGAGGACTATCGTGGACGTTTGATAGACGACGTTAGGGCTGAGATTCAGACTCTTTTTGCTTCAACCGACTTTCCGCTGCTCGCCATAAAAGAGCCTTTCATGGCGCAATTCTCAAAAGAACCGAGCGGGACCATCATAGAACAGAAACCCGAACCCGGAACCTCCGTGTCGAGCGCCGTAGAGTTAGAATTCGTAGTGAGCAAAGGCGCGGAAAACGCGACGATGAAAACCCCAGATTTCACAGGACTAACGATAGAAGCTTGTCTTGAACAAATAGGCAAGACCGGCGTTGATTTCACCTTTGATTCCAGACCCGCGCAATCCGGCGAAAAGGACGGCGTGGTCGTCGCGCAAACGCCCTCGCCGGGCATAGAAACTGAAGCCTCGACCCGCGTCAGACTGACGCTTACCGATCCCGAAACCAAAGAAGGGGAGACTTTCGGCGTCTTCACCTACGCCTTACCCAGAAACCCCTACCCTCTCAGGGTAGAGATTTCCGCTCTAACGCCGGACGGAGACAGATTGAGTCTCTTAAAAACCAATTTTCTGGGCGGCGCCCTAGCGGTTCCCTACAAAACGCCTATCGGCTCAACCCTCATACTTTCCATGCTCGATCGCGAGCTGTTCCGTAAAACAGTTTTTTAGCGAACAGAGAATATTGGACGTTTTATTAGAAACCAAGAATGATTCGACTGCATTTTCGTGAACAAAACATGAGCAACCGCTGAATTTTACCTTGCCGCCGCTCCCCATCATTACGAAAGGCGCCGCGCCATACGGTTGCTAAGTATTTTGTACCTCCGCGTCAATCTGCGCCTGTAATTCCAGCGTGATCTTTAGAACGGTGATGATTTTCTGATAATGCTCGATGTCATCAAAAGACAGAACCCGGCCTTTGCGGTCTTTGAGCCACTTTTGAGCCGGCTGGTAACCGCCGATATAGTATTCCCATATTTCTGGCAGGACGTTAGCAAAGTATTGCGTTTTGTTGACGTATACTTTTTCCGCTTTGTACTGTACGGCTTCTATTTTATTTGTTCCAGCGACAGGAAAATTGGCTGTATCCATCGCGGGGCTTACGTTTTCCATGAGATGCAGTCCACGCAACAAGGAACCGATAGACGCAAGTTTTTGAAACTCCGCCGCGCTCGAAGGATAGGGGACGCGGGGAAAGTCTATTTTAAGAAACTCCCTGTATGTTGCGCGGTACGTGTTGCTGTAGAGAACGGCGTACACATAATCGAGTATATCAATGGGGGCGAAAGCATTCTCCGTATCGTCTTTTTCTGGGGTAAAGGTCAAACCCGTTCTTGCGGATATTTCCTGCACAATAGATGGATTTAGATTTAGGTGACATTCTTCAGCATTGTCAAGCTCATCCTTTTTAGGATAAAGATAAAGAGGGAAAGCAACACACCCGCCACGATAAAACATGTTCAAATCGGTAATACTTTCTGTAATAAATATTAAGTTCCAGGGCATTGTACCTACTACCTGCCCTTGCCGTCCAATTAGAAGCCCGATATTTTTTCCGGCAATAAAATGCCCCATGACCCGTGCCCGTGCCATACAATGGAATCCTCTCGAATTTCCATTGTAGTATGTCCATCGAATATCAAACGGACGATAATTAATCTCTGTTATATTTGTATCATGTTGGTCAAAATCTGTCAAGTCTTTTTGAGCGTTTTTGACTCTCCAGTCCCGTGAGTCCTTGCCCAGATTGTATTTGATTCTGGCTTCCTCGGTGTCGATAGCGGAAAAATCCTTTAATACCTCAATGAGTCTCTCTTTGGTCTGGTGTATTGCTAAATCATCCCGGCCCGTTACAATGCCAACCGAATTAACCGGAAAAAGTTCCTGAATACTAAACCCTTTTTCATATTGGGATTTACCAGAAAAATCCTTTTCCGCCATAAAATAATTGGGCGGCTCCATTTGCAACTCGTGCCACTGGATTGTCCCAATAGTATTTTCAGTTACAAACCGGTATTTCGCCTCGCGCGTCCCGTATATATCATAATGAAACACTTCCGCCAACGCGCCGTCTTTTTTCCTGTCCGTCTTGATAAATATATTGACGCTTACCCCTACCTGAATGTCAAAAACATTTTCGTCCTTGCCTCCATCCGGGGCGGTTTCCTTCTTTTTTGAATTACCGTGCAGGTCGAGGATATAAATCTTGTCGAAAGCGTTGAGCAAATTCCAGCGCATACCCCGGAACGTGGGATTGTCAAGAAAACTGTGATTGTTGATATACGCTAAAATACCCTCGCCGTATTTCTCGATAAAGTTTTGAGCATAGCGGATAAACTTTACATAGTCGTCATTGAGCCACTTTGCGTTTCTTTCTTTGAGCTTTTCCACGCCTCCCGGCTCTTTTTTATAGGGGGCAAGAAAATCATCGGCGGTGCTATTCGCGCTTTCACCGGAATAGGGCGGGTTCCCTAGCACCACCATGACCGGCGTGTCGCGCTTGACCTTGTTCGCCTCATTCGCTTCCGCGGCAAGCCATTTTTCCATGAACAACTCCGGCACTTCTTTGGGCGGCTCCTCAAGGCTGTTGGTGAGGTACACGTGCAGGCGGCTGTTGTCTTTGAAGGCATAGCCGGTTTCCTTGAGTTTCATGTCCAGTTTGAAATGCGCCATAGCGTAAGAAGCCATAAGGATTTCAAAGCCGTTCACCCGCGGAATTAAATGCTCGTTGCAATAGTCAAGCCATGCACCTTTGTTTCTGGAAAAATAGGAATAAATCGTGTCTATCACTTCGGCAAGAAAGGTTCCGGTTCCGGCGGCGGGGTCAAGTATCTGCACTTTATGCAGCTCTACTGTTTCCGATTTTCCGTCTTTTCCCGGAACCGCGCGTTTGATTTTAGAATAATCGGCAAGACCTTTTTGCAAGTGGAATTCGGTTTTCAGAATGTCATCAACAGCCCGAACCATGAATTGCACCACCGGGAGCGGAGTATAATACACGCCCCGCGTCTCCCGCATCGCCGGATCGTATTCGGCAAGAAAGGTTTCGTAAAAATGGATATACGGGTCCTGCGACGCCTTGTCGAATTCTTTTTTAATTTCCTCTACGGCAACGCAATTAAAAAGGTCCGCCAGCGCGTCCACTATCCAGGTAATACGGCTGTCAAGGTTTATTCCCGCCACATAATTGAAAAACTTCCGCAAAAACGGATTTGACTGGGGTATCAGTTGCGCGGCAAGATAGCGGGTAAAAGGCTGGTTGTCATTTTGGTTAAGCCGCGCCGCAAAAAGCCCATAAGCCAAAGTCTGCGCGTAAATATCGGCGAATTCATCAACTTCAAGGTTATGAATGAGGATTTTCCTAAAACCCTCGTATTGCCCGGAAAGGGTATCGTCATCTACTCTTTCCGCAAGCGCGGCTTTGATTATTTCCGCAAGCAACCTCGCTTTATCCGCCATCACCCTTGCAAGCTGTTCTGAATTATAAATGGTCTTGCCGGAATATCCGGTAAACTTGTCTACCAGTTCCAAAAAGGTGGAGAACTGCTTTTTGTCCGGGGCTATATGCCCCTTGTTTTCATGCGCCAAAGACGTCGACGTAACCAACTCTCCATCAACAAAAAGTTGGAATGTCAGATAGTTGGTTATGATTAAGTTTCCCAGGGATTGTTTGTAGCGGTCAAACTGTTCCTTGTTCTGTTTATTATCCACGCCTACGGGAATGTCCTTTGCTTCTATATAGCCCAGGGGAACGCCGTCTTTGCTGACGATGTAGTCCGGCGCGCCGCAGGCTATACGCTTTGGCTCGTTGGTTATGGTCAAGCCGGTGGTGATATGCTCAAACAGGCTCTTGAGCGCGGGGCGGTAACTGTGTTCGGTAGCGTTGCCGGCGCGGTAGAGCTTGTCGACTTCAGCGAGGTAACGGGCTATTTCGGC
>JAIRKH010000036.1 GCA_031260245.1 Treponema sp.
CCGTCAAGGGTTTGCGCGTCCTGATATTCCACAAACAGTTTTTCACTGGCAAGGTTCACCGTGGCGGTAGTAACGCCTTCGATTTTCCGCACTGTTTTCTCGATACGGCCGGCGCACGCCGCGCAGGTCATGCCGCCGATGGATAATGTTTCGGTTTGCATTTTGTATACTCCTTCAATATCAGCGGTCTCGCCGCGGGTATTCATTAATAATAACTCATTGTTTACAGTCTTTCAATCTTTCTTCATCAGGCAAAACCGTCGTTGAAATCGTAATATACGATACGAGAAAAGTGTGTAGAAATTATGTATATTTGAAAAAATTATGAGAAATCTTTTTCTTATCTTTCGGTTGTAGACACTGCTACAGACGCCATACGCAGTCCTGTCGGGGTCGGCGGAGCCGACTTTCGAGCAATCCCCTTGCGAAGTCGTTAAACAGGCTTCGCCGTCGGCTATATGACGCAAAAAGCCCGTCTGTCAGACGGGCTTTTGAAGGTTAATCAATCGGCGCGGGGCGCCGACTGATTATCGACCGTTATTCCGTAGTCGATGGTTCCCCAACCGGTATATCTGCCGCGTCTATGTATTCCACGGCGAATCTAGTAACTGCGGAAGCAGTGATGCCGGACGGGAAGCGGAACTGCAACGTAGCGTAAGAAAGCGCCTCGTCCTTGTCGATGCCTGCGTCGTCTGCCGCGCCTCCCAATGTCAACTTCGCCGGGTCAAAGTAGTATTCGAGTTTGCCGGCGGGGTGCGTCGTCGCTATTAAGGCGCCGTCGTCGTCCGTGTCGCGTGGGAATAGGTGATTAACGATTATCGCGTTGGGTCCAAAGATAGTATTAGTAGCCGTAGCGCCTGACGCATTGGCGTTCAGATAAAGGATGAACGCGTTGTTAGAGTCGTTATTAGCGTTTGTCGTAACTGAGTCGTACTCAACCGTTATCTTGATTGGCGTTACCAGATTGAGTTCTCCTCTCGTGTCGAATTGAGTACCAGTGGTCGCCGGACTATTACTCGGCGCGCCCAGTATGAAACGTCCATTCGCTATATTCCACTTGCCGTCGCCGGTCTTCGCGTGAGCGCCGTCTCCGCTCGACCACCAAGAATAATTCATATACCCGCCGGAACCTGAAGATTTAGTTCCATCAGTGTCGACTATTTCAGTATTGCGGTCAACAGAGTTTACGCCCGCGGCTGGAATGACGTCGCCGACTTTCCATTCCCATGCAAACGTCCCTTTTAAAGGAGGTCCAACGGTAACGGTTAATTCTTCCGTTATTTCTCCCTTCTCTCCAGTCGAGGAAGTAGCCGTTATTTTAGCCGTTCCTTGACTCACTCCTGTTACCTTGCCGTTGGAGACAGTCGCCACGCTTGTATCGTCAGACGCCCAGATGATTTCTTTGCTTGCGCCGGCTGGATTCACGGTGGCTTTCAGGAAGAGGTACGTCCCCACGTTCAACGTATTGAAGGACGCCCTGCCGTTCTTATCCGCAATATCGACCGACGTCGCGAAAGGTTCTGACTTGAGTACCTTTAAAACGTAAGTTTTGGTAACGCCAGGCGTCGCGTGAGTCGTGTCTTTGTAATCATACGCGGTCGCGGTGATGGTATAATCGCCCGCGGCGCTTACGCTCACAAGACCCGCTGGGGTAACCGTGATTCCGGTCGGCGCGCCTTCGGGAAGAGAGAATATAACGTCGTCGGTGGAATTCACCGGCGTCAAAGCCGCGTTGAGCTGTATTCCGTCCGCTACGTCGTTTAGAATTCTCACGTCGTCTAATCCAAAATCAGGGCTTGGGTCTTGACCCGACTCCGCGCTCAACGCGATAGCGGTCGCTCTCACCGGCGTCGCGGTCGAAGGCGTCTGTTGATAGACTATCGTGGAACCTTGTTTCACCGTAAAGTTGGAGATTTCGACTTCGGCGTCCGACATCAACACCCCGACGTAAACCGCGTCTCCCATCTTGTCGATGAGCTCTGTTACCGATACGGAGCGCTCCCCTTGCGCCATGACCTCGTTTGTCTTGGGATTCCTTACCTCCAAGACGTAGTTGGCGGACGACCCGCTTCCTTCTCTCTTCATGTAATAGTTATATTCATAGGTGTAAGTTTTAGGAACCCACAGGTTGTCTTCTCTGAAAGAAGAACCGCCTATATGCCCCTCGTCTCTCGTTGCGGGCATACGGGCGTCTCCGCTCTCTATCTTTCTGGATGCGAAGAACGCCCAGTCCCCTAATGTAGCGGTCTTGAAGTCCTCGTTGGTCATGGTAGGATTACTGAAAGCGCCTATCCACGCGCCACGCCAAGCTGTGTCTTTAGTGTAGGTAAGCGTGTTGTTGAATTTGTTGATTTTGACACGCGCTTCGAATTCAAAGTCTCCTTCCAGCGGCGCGTCCATGTAGACAAGAAGATTGTCCCGCCAGTTATTTAACGTTCCTTGCGTTCCCCAACCAAGAATATCGTTCGCGAACAACGCGTCCTGGGTGTTGTTTATCACCCATCTGCCTTCATTATTAACCGACGGCAATTCAGTCGTGGTGCCTTTGGCCGCGGTATCAGACCCTCTCTGGTTAAACAGTACCACTTCAGGCAAGGCAACGATTACCGACGCGGATACCGTCTGGCTGTTTGCGTTCTTACCTGCCGCGGTAGCGATAATGGTTCCGCCTTGGGTCGTCAACGTAACCTGCCCTTCCGCGTTCACGAGTCCGCTCGGTTCGCTCGACCATGTTATTACCTTCTCCGCCGTAAGGACGTTGTTCGGATGGACCACCGCGGTCAGTTGCGTAGGCGTATTCGGCGCAATCTTAATGGTTGTGTCGCTGACGGGAGACTCTCCGCGGTAAATCTGAACCGACTCCGCAGGTACCGGAGTAACAACGTTTACCGTTAGCGCGGCCTTAACATCGGCGCCGGACGCCGTTTTACCCGCCGCGGTCGCGGTAATAACCGTTGCCCCTTCCGTCAGTCCGGTTACGAGTCCGTTCACGACTGTAGCTACCTCCGGAACGCTGCTCTCCCATGTAACGACCTTGTCCGCGTCCGACGCGGTTACAGGATTAAACCTAACCGTCAACTGCATAGCCTCGGACTCCCCAATTAGCATATCTATGGCACTTTCCACATTTATACCATCCTTCTGAATGGTAACGCCGACAAGCTTATCGCTTGTCGAAGGGGTACCGTTGCTGTTGTTGTCTCCGCCGCCGCACGCGACGATAAACATTAAGATAACCGCCGTTGCGGCGATTATACATCTTAACTTTCTCATAGATTCCTCCAAAAATAAAACTTATCGCCCTCATAACAAAGGGCGTCGTCTACCAGCTTGCGCCGGTGGATTCCTAATTCTGCACAGCGCCTCTCACCCAGATTTCTACGCTGTAATCCGCCAGTCCTGGGTCTTTAGACGTAGCCATGACCAAATAACAGTACTGGTCGTCCATGTTGTTAGTTACATGGGAAAGGGAAAGTCTCGCGCTCGGATACCCTTTCTCCTCATCTCCCTCTATCCCGGTGTAATGCAGGGTACAAGCCGCTTCTATAGTCTCCTGTAAATATTCTTTGCCTGAAGGGGGAATACATCGCACCACCTCCCATGTAAAATTGTGATTGTCCGCGTATGTAGGCGTAAAAACCGGTTTCAAGACGAGACCGTCTGGCTCCTTAATTAGTTCCAACCGACTCGTACCTAACGTAATAATATTCGTCGCCCCTGTGGAAGGCAAGCCGAGTTGAGAAAGACGTTGCGTCAGCGAGTTAGTCGCGTTGGAATTATCAACTTCGGGATAAAAGACGTTGATATTCGTTATTCTGTCCACGCCCACGTAAGCTGGAGAGGTTGGCGGAGTCGAAAAGACAGGCGCTCGTTCATTGTTTCTTTTTTCCAGTCCCGCTTGCATTTCCTCAGGCGTCCTCGCGGTTATAGTGGAAAAAGCCGCGTCCCAAACAGTGAATTCAGAAAACTCAAGGTTGCACCCCATTATGGCAAGCCCCAAATATACAGGTTGCGCCTCCGGCGTACCGACTTGTATATACGGAGACGCAAGCTGAACGTCGGCGCTTTGTCCATCCCTATTGGCGGGAATCCACGCCTCTTTGTTGTCTATCAACTCGCCGCTCTTGCTGTCGTAGACTCGCAAGGCGTAGGCGATTTTTACCGTGTTGGAAGTCCCCGAATACGTGCCTGTTCGCGGAGTAGCGTACCTTACGACTTCTACGATACGTTCATGCTTCCATCCGCCTCTGGGTCTATGGTTGTACCACAGTTCCCTTTTTTGACCCGCCGCGCTGTTCGTTAAGCCCGTGGACCAACTCTCGCCGTCCCGCGTGAAATAGGAACGGATAGCCGGACCCTGAGCCGGGTACGCGTCCGTGTCCGCTGTGTCGTTGGTGCGGTAGAGAATCCCCGCGCCCCTTATACCTGTACCGCCGGGTCCGCCGCCTGCAAACTCCACTATGCTGCCGTCTTCGGGATGGTCCGCATCAGTAACCCATGTTACATTCTTTCCATGGTTTACGTCTTCCGCTCTATCATAACCCGCGGTCATCGCGCCGAAGAAGAAACCTTTATCGGTCGCGTCGCCCGCCTTGGCCGTCATTACGACGCGAGCCCGCATGGTAAACGCGCCTGTCTGAGGAACATCGTAGTAGAGGAACTGCAAAGCCTCCGCGCCGCCTGAATAGAGTTTCGCCGCGGTGATTTGATTCATTTTGGGTATGATGTACTTACCCGCGGTGGACGGATCCTCGTCAATCTCGGCTTTATCTAAGCCGTCGACATTATCGGCCGTATCGCTTGCTACCCGCGTCCGTCCCAGAGTTTTGTCGTCGTAGATTTCGCTCTTTTCGGGGAACACGTCATAGATAGCCTCCTGACTGTATATCCGCAGATGTTTGTCAAGTACCTTGCCCTGACGGAGATTCTGGCTGGAGTCGCCTTCTCCTGGACTACCGCTCGGTTTCTCAACAACCGCATCGTCCGGCGTTAGAGATTCTTTACATCCGACAAAGCTCAACGTCGCAACCACAGCCGTTATTATCATTATCTTCTTCATTTTACTCTCCCTACTTTACTACCACAAATCTCTCGCGCCAGGCGTGGAACCTGAAACGCCCTTCAACTTCATAAAATCCTTGAGCTTATAGTAAGCGCAAGACGCCTCGCTTGGTACGTCCTGAGACGCCATTGCGCTCGCCGCTTCCACGTCGAACTCAAGGAACGCGCCCTTGAATCTGGTAAGGATTCCATTGTTATCGTAGAAAGACCATGTGGATTCTCCTCGCAACGTGTTGGCTTTCGCCGTGCCTTCGCCGTCGCCCTTGCTAGGGATGTAGAGTCCTCCGTCTCCCATCTGCGCCGGTCCGGTATAGTTGTTATTCCAATTCGTAAAGGGCGGAATTGGATTTTCCACGTTGTCGATAGTTAGCTTGCGTCCAGAAAGATTGAAACTGCCGTCGTTGCGGGCTTCGTTAGGCGGGGCAAAATCAGCGGGCGTCTTGTACAAGCCGTTAGGCGCAAAACTAGGGCTCCACCCGTTTTCATCGCTGGTCGCCGCATACCACAGATAGCCGGACGCGGTTGACTTGGCTTCCGCGTAGTCCCCGTGACGCGGGAATACGATACGATCGCCTTTGTATCCGTCGGCCTTCTCATTGGTATTGTATAACTCGTCGTCGCCGTCTAGCGCGTATATAGACGCGACTTGCGTAAGAATAGCGTCGAGTCCTATGTTAGTAGACGTTCCTGTGCCGTAAATGGTGAAGTTGCTCGGCTTGCGTATCGCGCCTGGGTCCACGGTCTTGCCGTTGTTGTAAGACGTGGCGTAGGACACGATGATAGCCGGGTCCGAGTTAGTCGTAAAACCGTCCGCGTCGTTCAAGAAAGCCAGGCAATCGACCGACTCGTGCAACACGGGTATTCCTTCGCCGCCCATCTTGAATCCGTTCCCGCCGGACATCGTAGACTCGTTCTGCAAGTGCCAATAGGGATAATTTTCCGGGTCCGCCTGATTGGGGTCGTCGTCCTCCCCGGGCTGGAGCCATCGCCCGTTCATGTAAGCTATTGATTTATAGATGTACACCGCGCCGATTCCGCCGGTTTCTTTCTTGCTGAACAGGTCCCATCCGTCGTCCGCGTTATGGTGTCCTACGCAGTAGAGGAAGCGATTTCCCACCCACGCTGTAAGTTTGTCCGCGAACCCGTCCGCGTCTTCGCGTGATTTATCCATGTTGGCGAACGATTCGCAAAACTGCACCGTATTGTATTGGGGCCACAGCGCTTTAGACTCGGAGCTGGAACCAGCGATGGATATACCGGAGTCTCCGTTCCAATAGGCTTTAACGTTGTGCAGGACGTTATTCTTGCCGAATATGTTGAGCCCAACCCGTTTATTTGCGGTGTTTCTCACATGAATACCTTCTATCCACCAGTAATCTCCCCGTATCTCAAAACCTTTTATATCAGACCAGTCAGGTTTTAGCGTTTCAGGACACTGGAAGTCCAAGATGGGCGGATTATTGACGGGGTCGTCCGCTATGAGGTACTTGTAGTTCTGATAGTTTCTGGTCATAACCGCGTTACGAGACAACGCGCTGTCGGCGCTGGTATCAACGTTACCGTCTTTCTCTATCCATCCGTTGTTTTCACGCCCTTCTTTGGGTAAACCGCTGTTGTAGAGCGGTATTTCGACGTGCTTGAAACTATAGACGCCGCCGAGTAGGATGACTTCCTGCCCGGGTTGCACGAAGTTAATAGCGGTTATCAAGTCGAGCGGGGAATCCCTTGTTCCCTTATTGAAACTCCGTCCATGAGGAGCGGCGTAGAGACTATTACTCGCGTAGGAGGCGTGAGCCTCTATCGTTTCTCCGGTTATCTTACGGTGTTCCACGATGAAAGTCTTCTTGATGGGCGACCGATTGAGAACCTCGTAACTTCCTTCCGGTCCCACAGGATACGCGTCGTCGAGTTGTTCTATTTTGGCGTCAGGGTTGTCCTCGTCTACGTCAGGCTTGTCGGATAGGGGCGTGAATACCGCTGTAAACACGTTTGGTCCGTCCTTGAGCTTCAGTTTGTCGATCTCGAATCTCCCAAACGGTACCGCGCTTGCGTTGGTAGGCTCGGTTATCCAGTCCCCTTTGTAGCTTTTGATATGTTCTCCGTTCAAGCTGAGGTCCATGATACCCAGTACGTTGGACTTCGCCCCGAAGGTATACTCCGCGGTTGAGGACGCCGCGGGGGAGGTGACGTTGAAGGTCGGCGTAACGACTTCCGGTTCCCAGTCTGTAATCTTCTGGGCGCAAGCGTCCTTGTCCGCTTCGTAATACTGTATATTAGAGATTCTCACTTTAGCGTCTCTACAGACGAAGAAGCCCACATAGTAGTATTCCTCATCAACTTCAAACAGCAAATCCTGCATGACTTTGCCGCCGAGTTCTTTGGCTCTTTTGGTTTTAGTATCGACGTCGCTGTATTCTACTTTGGCTCCCTGGGCCGGCAAGTTGTTTGCAAGCACGCCCTTGGATACCTTTCCCCAAAGGGTATCATACACGTCGTCGGGCGCGTCGAAGGAAGCCTTGAACCCGTTGTTGGTCTTTTCTAACGAAAGGCTGTATTTAAGGAGGGGCAAGCCCGTCTCCGCTTCTTCGCCGCCAGAGCTTATGATATGAGTTCCCCATGGATAGTCCGGGCGCGCTCGAATATGGGGATATAACGAATAATCGGACATTTCTCTGGGCAGATAGTTGAATTTAGCGAAGGAAGCGTCGGTTACCGTGTTAGGATTGTACATGGCGTCTCCTATGGGGTCCTTAACGCCGTAGCGGTAGTAAACGCGTACCCCGCGCTTCACGCCTCCCACCAAAACCATATTGCCGGAACCGCCTGGTCCATCCGGCAGTTTATGTCCCGCCCAATATACGAAGTCTTTACCGTCAGGATGCTTATCGAGCTCGGGATTGGAAGTCTGCTGACTTTCCCGCATCGCGTCGTAGGTCATATCGATTCCGCCCGGATGAAGACCGGGGTTATCGTTATCGTCTATAGGCTCATACGACGTAGGTTTATACTGCGGTACATAGTCTCGCGCCATGATGCCCCAGCCTTCCTGTCCGTTAAGGTCCGCTTTCCCGTTAGACAATCCGAATATAATAACCTCGAAGTCCGCGCTGAGGCGGAAATTTATGTCTTTCGGTATCTTTTTATAATAATAGGCGATGCCGTCTTCGCTTCCTGCTATCTTTCCAGCGTTGTTGCTGGAGTTACTTGAGGTCATGGTGATTGTACCATTTCCATCAAAGTCAAAATTCGAGACATCTATGATACAGCCTGGGTCGTGGAGGGACCCCGCGGCGGGATCTGACTCGCCCGCGTATTGGTCCGCGTACCGCGAACTCGTTCCAAACGACAAACGGGCGAGTTCCATTCTGCCCAGCCGCGTCTTGCGGAATCCCTGCGGATTGTTCTCGCGGTAAGCCCCCGCATCCGCGGAAAACATATTACACCCCGCAACGGCGAGGACGACAAGTCCTATATACGCCCTTGTATTTTTCATACCTACTCCTTTTCTGAAAATAACGGTAAATTTCTTAAAACGGCGTTGCGTCAGTTGCCGCCATCGTCAAAGACGTTGCTTTTGTCCAAGAATTGACTGCGCCATAAAAAACCAACCACAGAATCACAATACTTTCCTGAAAATATTATTTAGTAACTATCTTTAAAAAAGAGGTGAGTTCTTGTATTTTTCAGAAAAAACGAGGAAATATATCTACCTTCGTAGACAATTATTCTGAACATTGGACGCGCTGAAAACACAACACTTGCCTCAATCGCAAAAAGGTGATAGAATTACCTTTAGTTTCAGAGGAGAAGAGTTGCAAGAGATGGAACTCTAACCACAATTCAAGGGATATTTTGATTATGGCAGTGAGGTTGGCAAAAGACTATGTATATAATCGCGTTATTTCAAAATAAAAGTCCCGCCAAGGATGGTATTGATATGAAATTACCTATTGCGCCGCCTATGGACGAAAGAAAAAACACCAAGAGCGCTTTAAGGATGCGGTTCCGATAGATTCCCTTGATACTGGAGACGTCCTCATAAATGGTTTCCGCGTCAGACACGCGGGGCGGGCGTACCCAGGCTTGGGTTATTCCAGAGAAAAGCCCCACGCTAATGACCGGGCTGAGTGTACCTATGGGCGCGCCAAAAAAAGACGCGAGAATCGACAACGGATGCCCCAGAGCGACAAGAGCGCCTAAAGCCGCGAGGGAACCGTTCAATATGAGCCACCTGCCGAGCATAACAAGACTCTGCTCCGGACCTACGCGAAAGAAGCCGACCGCGGCAAGCCCTAATATGACGGCGGGAATGAGCCAAGGCGACAACTTTGACAAGAGATTTCTGGGAGGGACGACGTTCAGATTTGCGACGTCTGTACTTTCTTGACCGTCCGCTATTTTTTCAAGGCAAGCCTGTATACCCTTGAGATGCCCGGCGCCCACAACGGCTATTTGCTTAACGCCCTCTCCGCCCGCTGACCATATCTTGGCGGCAAGATAACAATCCCTCTCGTCGATGAGGGTTACCTTGACTGGCGAAAGATATTCCGATAGATCTTTCATTATGTCGTCAAGTTCGCTTCGATTTTTGAGGGCTTCGATTTCCTCCTCGCTCATTTTTTCCGTGGCAAAAGCGCTCGACAGGAGAGACGCGAGGAGTTTCATTTTATTCCAGAAACCGCAGCTTGCCCAAGCTCTGCGGAGGGTTACATGAATCTCGCGGTCGCACAGCGCAAACGGAATACCGAGAGCCTGCGCCGTCTCAATGGCGGCTTTCATTTCGTCCCCGGGCTGAACGCCCGTATTTTGTCCCATACGCCGCTGAAAACCAGCCAACACAAGGTTCACCATGAGAAGAAATCCCCTGCCCTCTTTAAAAATCTTCACGATGTCACGCTTCTCCCAGCTGTCCCTTTCAGTTATAGCTTTATACCTGCTCTCGTCCAACTCGACGCAAACCATGCCGGGACTCTCTTCTCTGACCGCCTGTGTTACCTCGTCAATGCTCTCCCTTGAAACGTGCGCGGTTCCAATGAGGATAATTTCTCTCCTTTGCAAAGAAAGGGTTGTCCTTGTTTCATTCATGACAATCATTTTATACAATAACGCGACGATAGACAAGCGCCATTGGCGCGCTCCTATTTAGCCGCTTATCGGTCGCGCCTAAATTTTAATCTTTTTCGTTCCATATTTTCTCGATAACTTTTTGACTGTCAAAACGACGGCGATGGTGAGAGGGATACACGCCCCAAACCACGCCAATGGGCTTGCGAAACAGATACCGGTAAAACCGAAGAGCGCCGACAGGAAAATTGCGGCGAACGTCCGCATGAAAAGCTCCATGATACCCGCTATGGTAGGCACGATGCTGTTACCGAGACCTTGCAAGGATTGCCGCGCTATGAAAAGCCACGAGAGAAAAATGTAAAGACTACCGTTTATTTTAAGGTAAAAGTGGGAGAGTTCTACGGCTTCGGTCTGCCCCGCGCCCAGAAATAAGGCGGAGATATGCCGTCCCGCGAAGAAGTAGAGCGCGCCCATGAACAGACTAAAAGAGCCGGATATGGCGAAGCATTGAACGACGCCTTTCTTGATACGGTCGATGCGTTTTGCGCCGAAGTTCTGCGCCGAGTAGGTCGTCATGGCCGCGCCGAACGACGCTAAAGGCATCGACGCCACCATGTCAATTTTCTGAGACGCGGCGAAAGCCGCGATTGCTATGGAGCTTTGCAGATTGTTCAGCGCGAAAGTAACCGCGACTGCGCCGATAGCGATGATGCTCATCTGGAATCCCATAGGGAGAGCCACGCGGATATGCCCCCATATTTCCCGCATATCGAGCTTCCAATCCTCTTTTGAGACGCAGAGGGTTGGGAATTTCCTGATGATATAAAATACACAGAGCAGGCCCGCGATGATTTGCGCTATGACTGTGGCGTAAGCCGCTCCTTCAACGCCTGTCTTGAATATCAAGATGAATGTAAAATCGAGTATGATATTGATAATGCAAGCTATGACCAGGGCTATGAGCGGCGTTACGCTATCGCCCACAGCCCTCATCATGTTGGAGCAAATGTTGAACAGCAGAGCCGCGGGGAAACCCCAATAGATAACGATGATGTAGGCGTATGCGGCGTCGAAGATTTCTTGCGGCGTATTGAGCAGTACCAAAAGAGGACGCGCCGATAAAACGCTTATGAGCATAAGCAGAGCGGTCATACAGGCTCCAAGAACGACGCTGGTCGCGAAACTTTTCTTGACGCCCTGCCTGTCGCCTGCGCCGAAGCGCTGGGACGTTGTAATGGAAAGTCCCTGCGTAAACCCCATCATAAAACCCATGATAAGAAAGTTGATGCTTCCCGTGCAACCGACGGCCGCAAGCGCAGCGACGCCTATGGTACGCCCCACAATTAGCGTGTCAGCCATATTATAAAACTGTTGAAACAGATTCCCAATAAGCAGAGGAACCGTAAAGCCGACTATTAAAAGCGCGGGATTTCCCACGGTTAGATTTTTTACCATTAACTTAAAGCTTGTACTCTTTTGGGTAAAGTTTCAAGACCCGATTCTAAAGGTTCACCCGTCGTTTCTTTGTGTTTCATAAGGGAAAATGAAAAGGTATATAGACAATCAAACCATAATTACATTACACTATTAGAAAATATTGGAAATAATGAAGGAGTTTTTTATGGATGAAATTATTATGGAGAAAAAGGAATATCTGGGAAAAATAGCGTTGACCGTACGGACCTTAAGCATGGACGCCGTTCAGAAGGCGAATTCCGGGCATCCGGGGCTTCCGTTAGGCGCGGCGGAACTAGGCGCAGCGCTTTACGGAGAGATTCTCAAACACGACCCGTCCGACCCAAAATGGGCTGACCGAGACCGTTTCGTACTTTCCGCGGGACACGGCTCTATGTTCCTCTACAGCCTCCTCTATCTTTCGGGGTATAAGGACCTTACTCTGGACGACGTCAAGACGTTTCGGCAAATCGGCTCGCGGGCGCCGGGGCATCCTGAATACGGGCTTACCGGCGGCGTGGAAACTACCACAGGTCCCCTTGGACAAGGCTTCGCTACGGCCGTCGGCATGGCGATAGCCGAAGCCATGCTCGCCGCCCGGTTTAATACCGCGGAGAGCGCGATTGTCGACCATTACACGTACGCGCTCTGCGGAGACGGCTGTCTTCAAGAAGGCGTATCTGGAGAGGCGAGCTCCCTCGCGGGACATCTCGGACTTGGCAAACTCGTCGTGTTTTACGACTCCAATAAGATTACCATTGATGGAAGCGTGGACTTATCCTTTACCGAGGATGTCGCGGCGCGGTATCGCGCCTATGGATGGCAGGTATTGAACGGCTCGATGTACGATTTTGACGAGATATTCCGCCTTGTCGCGGAGGCGAAGGCTGAAACCGCGAAGCCCAGTCTTATTATCCTCAAGTCTATCATCGGCAAGGGAGCGCCTCGTAAGCAGAACACGGCCGACGCTCACGGCGCGCCTTTAGGAGTCGACGAGGTTGCGGCGGCTAAAGCCGCTCTGGGCGTAAGCGGCGATTTCTTCGTCGCGCCGGAAGCGGTCGCGTATTTCGAGACGAAACGAGTTGAATGGAAGAAGAACCACGGGGATTGGCAAAGGAAGTTTGAGTCATGGTCAAGGAAGAATCCGGAGAAACGCGCTGAATGGGATTTATTTTATTCAGGCGCGTATACGCCTGCGGATATGCCGTCCTACACTGTGGGCGATAAGATAGCCACGCGCGCCGCTGGCGCCAAGGCGCTTCGCTCGATAGCCGCGGTCAACCAGAACTTAGTCGGCGGGTCCGCGGACTTGAAGGGTCCGAACGCCGTAGGTTTCGACGCCGCGCCTTTTTCCAATAACGACCGCCTCGGCAGGTACCTGCACTTCGGCGTCCGAGAATTTGCGATGGCCGCGATTTCCAATGGGATTATTCTACATGGGGGACTCCGCGCGTTTTGCGCCACGTTCATGGTATTCGCGGACTATTTGCGCCCTGCGCTCCGCTTATCCGCGCTGATGAAGCAACCGGTTATCTACGTCTTCACCCACGATTCCATTTACGTGGGCGAAGACGGACCCACGCATCAGCCTGTGGAAACCCTAGCGGCGCTCCGCGTCGTTCCGGAACTAACGGTTCTCCGACCTGGAGACGCGGAGGAGACGACCGTCGCTTGGGAAATGGCTATGGAAAACAGAAACGGACCCACGGTTTTGGCGCTCTCGCGGCAGAACGTCTCGGTTTTCCCAAAGGACGACCCGGATTGGGAGAACACTATCAGAACAGGCGCTTACATCGTCAGGAGAGTGGATAATCCGGATACGGTGATAATCGGTACAGGATCCGAAGTGAACCTTGCGTTGTCAGCCGCGGCTGCGGTTGACAAGGAGGGTAAAAGGACGCAAGTTGTGTCGATGATATGCCGGGAGTTGTTTGAGCGGCAACCCGCGCTCATAAGGGACGCCATAGTTCCGCCTTCCGCGCGAGTCGTCGTCGCGGAGGCGGGCGTGAAGAGCGGTTGGGAAGGGCTTGCAGACGCGATTCTTTCAATAGAGCGTTTCGGCGAGTCCGGTCCCGCGGACAAGACCGCGGAACGTCTGGGTTTCACAGTCGAAGCCTTGACT
Source organism: Treponema sp. (assembly GCA_031260245.1). GTDB lineage: Bacteria > Spirochaetota > Spirochaetia > Treponematales > Breznakiellaceae > JAIRKH01. The sequence goes on from JAIRKH010000036.1 coordinate 13,706, forward strand.
AAACTGGTATAATTAAACGACTTCGTACATGGAGGGGAAGGTACGCTTTCCAAAACGGAGGCGGCTGACCCCTTGCCGCACCTCCTACGCGGGAGCCCCGTTGCGCGGGTCTTCCGCTACCCCAGCTTGTGCGCGGCTACGCCTCGACCGCGCCTGCGGTACCAGACGCTTTGTAGCCGTATGTCTGACGACGCCTACAGGGACGCGACGACCCCTTTCGGACAACGCCCTGTGAGAAATCGTTAAACAGGCGAAGCCTGTAACATTCTGTTTATACAAGTTAATATGGAATCTTTTTTTTCACTCCATAAATGTATGGCGCCGCCGTTGCAATATTTATAATCTTTACAATCTCTACAGATTCCCGCTCTCGTCCAATTACGATTCCTCATGATTTCAAACCGATTATTCCATACTTCCACAAAGCTGTCGTCGTAAATATTTCCTTGCGTGAAACTTCGATTGATGTTTGGACACGCTGATATTGAGCCGTCTACCAGAACCGAAGCTATGTTTATCCCGGCCCGACAGAAAAAGTAAGAATCCCGTACCTGCCTTTCATATTTACCGACATACGCTTCGCAACTAAACTTGACGTCGATTTCTTTTCGGGAAGATGCGATAAAATCCATCAGCGCTCTTAATTCTTCAGAGGTTAGCGCCAGTTCGGTATTGTTTACAGCTCTTCCAATCGGAGCTATCGTAAACAACCGCCACGCTTTTACTTTTCTCAAAATCAAAAAATTTTTAAGACCGTCCAGCTCGCTGACGTTCTTCCGATTGACGCACGTAACGACGTCATAGGTCAGACCTTTCGTAGATACAACCAAATCCAGCGCCTTGACCACGTTCTCAAAACTTCTCTTGTTCGCCCTTATCCAGTTGTGGTTATCTTCGAGCCCGTCGAGGCTGACGGTTATGCTACCCATTCCCGCCGCGAGCAATTGGGCGTGAACGTCAGGGGTATAGGCGTAGCCGTTAGTAACGATTCCCCATCGGAAATCGTGTTCTCTCAAGACTTTGCCGCATGAAGCCAGGTCTTTCCGTAGCAAGGGTTCGCCGCCCGTTATAACTACTGTTATATCGCCGCTTTTATACATGGATTTCAAGGGTAGAATCGCGCGTAAGAAATCGTCGAAAGGTATATCTGGCGTTGTTGAATCAGAGGCGCAATCCGACCCGCAATGCAAACACCGTAAATTACACCGATGGGTACATTCCCAAAACAGATAGTTCAGTTCATGCAGCTTCGTTTCGTTTCGTCTAAAGACGCGGTGAATATAGGGAAGGATCTTATTCATTCAGGAGTATATATTCATTCAGAAGTATATCACCCAAGGTTATTTTATTTTTCGTTAGATTAACGGAGATTTCTTTTCCTTGGTATGAACCGTTTTTCGTGCCGTCTATGTCTTCAAACGTTATGACGCAAACGTCTTCTTGCGGGACGTAGAACTGAAATCCTCCGCCTTCGTCCGTCAGTTCATATTGATACAGCTCTGCGGCCGAGACTTTTATTCCTTTAATCGGAGCGTTCGTCGCTTCCGATTTTACGACGCCCCGTATGAGAACGTCCATCCCCATCGCCTGCGGGGGTCCGTAACACGCTTGAAACGTCAACGCCGTAGCGGTTAATCCTAATCCAGTGCAAACCTTTCTTACTATTCTGCGGACCGCTTGTTTTGTTTTCTTCATAGGATTTCCTCCATAAGCTATACTATCATTTCCGTTGTCTCTTGTCAATTAATTATTTCATTCCGACCGTCTCTTAAAAATCTCTACTTTTCTAAAATTTTGTTTTATAATATAATCGTTTCTATGTTCATTGAACCAAAAATATTGAAAGGTTTCCGAGACTCTTTACCGTCCGCGGAGATTGAAAAGCGCGGGCTTATCGAGAAGATAGAAACTTTATTCCGTTCATTTGGGTTTGTTCCTATAGACACGCCCGCGTTGGAGTATGCGGAGATTCTGTTGGGCAAAGGAGGCGGTGAAACCGAGAAACAGGTTTATCGGTTTACCGATAACGGCGGGCGGGACGTAGCGTTGAGATTTGACCTGACTGTACCGTTCGCTCGTTTTGTCGCCGAACACCGTGTGCCCATGCCCTTCAAGCGCTACCATATCGCCAAGGTATGGCGCGGGGAGAACGCCCAGCGCGGGCGGTACCGCGAGTTTACCCAGTGCGACTTTGACGTTATAGGCGTAGATAACGCGGGGGGGGATTTTGAAATCCTCTTGATGATAGACTCCGCGCTTAAGGCTTTGGGCGTTGGGGACGCGACAATCCGCGTCAACCACCGCGGGTTGTTCAACCAATTCTTAACGCGACTTGGCGTTCAGGAAAAATCAGGGGAAGTCCTGCATCTAGTTGATAAGCTCGCCAAGGTAGGGCGGGGCGCTGTTTTAGAAGGGCTTACTAAAACCGTCGGCGGCGCCGCGGAAAAGATCCTTGACTTTATCGAGTCCAAGGGAAGGTTTGAGGACGTTTTGGCGAAAATCACGGAAATGGCGGGCGAAAAGGCGACTGTTCACGCGGAACGACTCGCTCTTCTTCATAAATTCATGAAAGACGCCGAAGCGTCGGCTTCCCTTGTTCTGGACCCAAGCATAACGCGAGGTTTGGATTACTACACGGGCGTTGTTTACGAAACCTTTCTCAATGGGCTTCCTGAAATAGGTTCGGTGTGTTCAGGCGGGCGATACGACGACCTTGCGGGACTCTATTCAAAGGAAGGTGTGAGCGGCGTGGGAGCAAGCGTAGGTTTGGACAGGCTCATTGCGGCGCAGGAAGCCCTCGGTAAACCGCGGACCCAATCCTCGTATGTTCATGTAGTGGTCGCGTGCATGGACGAAGCAATGTTCGGTGTTTACCAGAACGCGGCGCGGAAGTTCAGAGACGCAGGCGTGAATTGCGAGGTTCTCTTAAAGAAGACGGATAAACTCGCGAAGCAATACATACTCGCTGAAAAAAAAGGAGCGGCATGGATGGTCGTCTACAACGGCGGCGTCTTTACCCTTAGAAATTTGAAAACAAGGGAAAACAAAAGTTTCCAATCAGCGGAAGAGGCGGTCAAGGCGGTTTTGAGCGGCGGCGTTGAAAGGGAATTAAGGAAAAATGACGCTTTCTCCTAGCTCTCACGCGCTCTATTGACAAAATGCGGAAAAACTAATATAAGTAATATCTGTGAATCTGTTATATGCGGCGTATCATGCCCGGCGCGTAATCCCGCCTTCATTAACGGACTAAACTTTTAAAAAATAAGCCGGACCCTTATGCCATGTGCGCAGGCGTTCACAAATAAAGGGGATTTGTTTGACAATGGAAAAAAGAGACTATGCTCAAGAAATAGCGGATTGCACGGAGTTGTTACGCCTCAATCCCGACTCCGCGGATGTGTATTTCAGACGCGGGCTTGCTTATGGCAGGAAAGGCGATGTTGATAAGTCAATAGCGGACTTTACGCGGGCCTTGAACCTTAACCCTAATCTCGTCGACGCATACGCCAACGAGGAAGTGCGCCAAAACAGGGGATACAAGCGCGTGGATCCCCAGGGACTCGCCGCCTCCCGACCTGATTCCGGGAGCGAGGACGGAGGGGAAAGCGATTGGTCCGTCGCGGACTACACAAAGGTTCTCCGACTCCATTCCAATTATTCGGAGGACTACAACAACCGCGGCATCGCCTACGCAAACAAAGGGGAATATGATAAGGCCGTTGCGGACTTTACGCGGGCGCTGAACCTCAACTCGCAGGACGCGCACGCGTACACGAACCGCGGCAACGTATACCGCGACAAAAAGAACTATGACAAGGCCATCGTTGATTACACCCAGGCGCTCCGAATCAACCCTCGCGACGCGGAAGTCTACCTCAACCGGGGACTCGCCTATTACAAGAAGGGCAAGAACGACTGGGCTATCGCGGATCACACCGAAGCCTTGAACCTCAAACCGGATCTCGCGGAAGCCTACCTCAATCGGGGACTCGCCTATTACAAGAAGGGTAGAAACGACTGGGCTATCACGGACTACACGCAGGCCTTGAACCTCAAACCGGATCTCGCTTATGCGCACCTCAACCGGGGACTCGCCTATTACAACAAAGGTAAGAACGACGGGGCCATCGCGGACTATACGCAGGCGCTGAACCTCAAGCCGGATCTCGCGGAAGCCTATTTCAACCGAGGACTCGCTTTTTACAGCAAAGGTAAAACCGATTGGGCCATCGCGGACTATACGCAGGCGCTGAACCTCAAGCCGGACTACGCTCATGCGTACTTCAATCGAGGAGTCGCCTATAGTAACAATGGTAAGACCGACTGGGCCATCGCGGATTATACACAGGCGCTGAACTTCAACCCCAGTCTTGCCCAAGCTCATTTCAATCGGGGACTCGTCTATTACAATAAGGGTAGAAACGACTGGGCCATCGCGGACTATACGCAGGCCCTCAATCTTAACCCCAATTACGCGGAGTCCTACAACAATCGCGGTCTTGCGTACCGCGACAAAGGGGAGAACAACTGGGCTATCGTAGACTTTACCCAAGCCATACACCTCAAGCCCAATTACGCCCAAGCCTATCTCAACAGGGGCGTCGTCTATGGCAGGAAAGGGGATACCGACAGGTCCATCGCGGACTACACGCAGGCGTTGAACCTCAAACCAAACTATGTCCAAGCCTATCTTAATCGAGGAGTAGCCTATGACAAGAAGGGGGATACCGATAAGACAATCGCGGACTACACGCAGGCGCTGAACCTCAACCCAGACTATATGCAAGCGTATTTCAATCGCGGACTCGTCTACAACAAAAGAGGAGAGAGCGACCTGGCTATTGCGGACTTCACCGCGGCGCTGAATCTCAATCCCAACTACGCGCAGGCGTATTTCAATCGCGGACTCGCCTACTGGGACAAGGGAGAAAACGACTGGGCTATCGTTGACTTCACGCAGGCTCTGCATATCAACCCCAACTACGCGGATGTGTACTCTAATCGCGGAACCGCCTTGGGCAGGAGAGGAGATTATGCCCAGGCCCGCATGGACTGGGAAAAGGTCTTACGGTTCGATCACAGCAACGCCAACGCGATGAATATTCTTGAAGCCCTGCGGAGAATGGGCTATTAACGCAACTATGCGAGGTCTGTCCTCATTAGGGGGGCGCGGCGAGGGTTGACGGCGGAAGAGGCAGGAGTATGGAGCCTAATATCATATATGTTCCCTCAGCCTTCAAGCATGGGGTAAGCGATGAACAAACCGTAAAAGTATTTCACGCCATGAAATGCCGTAGTATTTTTTATTACTTGTTGAACCGGTAGGAGGAGACCAATGTTTGATAATGACATGACCGACGAAGAATACGACGCGATGGACGAGTATTATACCAATAACCCGCCCAAAGTGAACCTCGCAAAACGCGGCGGCGTTTTCACGCGCCAACGGGAATTAATGGAGCGCTGGATCAGGTTTCCACCGACTACATCAGGACGAAGTCCGAAGCCGATCGCAAAACGCCCGTTCAAATCATCGGCGAAATGGTACGAGAGCGTATAGCGGCCGGGGGGTAGCGAAAGACGCCGCTTGCGACGGCTGTAGCGTAGGGGGGCGCGGCGAGGGATTGACGATGAGCCGACCGCGTTTAGGGAAAACGCGCCCCCCCTGATATGCAGAGCCTGTGAAATCTGTGTGGACAAGGACAAGTTTTTGTGTTATATTCAATAGAAGCAAATTTTTCAAGGAGTTGTTATGATTCGTGGAGGAGATATTGTAAAAGGTACCTGTTTATTGCAGAAGGGCCATCCGTTTCTGGTCGTTGAAAGAGAATTCCACAATCCGGGTAAAGGTACCGCTATCGCCCGCGTCAAGATGAAGAGTATAAGGGACGGCTCGGTACTTACGCTCACCGTTCCGACGCAACAAGAAGTCGAGGACGCCGCGGTTGAAGTACATTCTGGCCAGTACCAGTACGCGGATACGGATTTCTATCACTTCATGGATAACGAAACCTATGAGCAGTACGAAATTCCAATAGCGGAAATGGCGGAGAAGAAATGCTATCTTCAGGAAAACAAGGTCTACGAACTCACTATCTGGGAAGGTTCTGTGATCGACGTCGCAATTCCCTATAAGGTGGTTTTTACGGTCGCGGAGAGCGAAAATTACGTCCGGGGCGACACGGTCTCAGGCGCGACAAAGCCCGTCGTTACGGAAACGGGTCTCACCGTGCGTGTGCCTCTTTTTATTAAACAGGGAGAGAAAATCCTCGTCAACACCGAAACGAATGAATATGTCGAGCGGGTAAATTAGTATCCTTGTCGAAAGCCCATGAGCGACGGACCGGGTTTTCGACAAGCCTTTCTCTTGGCCGTTAAGCCGTGAAGTTATGGACATGATAGAGAAAACACAGAGAAACAAGCGAATCGCCGTTCTCCCGTCCCTTGTTAGTATTTTTGTTGTCCTAATGGGAGCTTTTCAGCTCCTTGACGCTATACTCTCTTACCAAACAGACGAATTATCCATGTCCGCATTGTTTCTTGATGTGTTCTTTTCAGCCTTATTTTTGCTTATCTTGCTCGTTGTTTTCATAAACGTTTCCCACGCCTCCTCAAAGGCTTTTGTCGTTCCTTTGCTGTTATTCTGTTTCTTTACGACTCAATCGATCTTTGTCGGCGGTTTCCCCTATTTCTATACCGTATGTTTCTGTATAGCCATGACGAGCGCGTTATATTACCATCTCGGCTCTTTTTTGCTCTACCTTGCGTTTTCTTACGCGGTGGTTCTGGCTCTCCTCGCAATGGATATTCCTCTTGCGGGCGCGGTTTCTTTCAAGATAACGGTTTGGGGTTTCTCGACTTATGCGGTAAGCTCCATGCTTCTCTATATTATCGTCAAATGGGGCGCAAAAACCAATGCGCGCCAGCGCGATTACCTCTTGACTCTCCTGAAAAGTCCTCACACCTCGACCGTACTGTTGGATAAATTCTACAGGGTCTACTATATCAGCGCCGCAATGGCCAAGTATTTCAAAATCAAAACGCCGGACCTGATTATCGGAATGCCTGTAATCGACGTTGTGAATTCCCTGCAAATCAAGCGACTGTTGGCCGAAATGATAAGCGAACGATATGTGGGTACGGAGAATTCTTTTGAAACGATATGGGAACTGGATATGGAGGACGGGCGCCCCGAATTCAGCGGACCGGAGAAACGCTACCTCCAGGTTTTCTGCGACGAACTGCCTGACCGCGGCTCCGGTAGGCTCTTGGGTATGAGCGACATAACGCCTATTATGCAGGCGAAAATCGCCGCAGAGCGCGCGGACATGGCGAAAAATACCTTCCTTGCAAAAACAAGCCACGAAATCAGAACTCCCATGAACGCCATCATGGGCATGGTAGAACTCATCCTCCAAAAGGATACTGAAATGGACGTCCACGAGAACGCATTGTATATAAAACAGGCGGGCTTAAATCTCATATCTATCATTAACGATATTCTGGACTTCTCCAAGGTAGAATCCGGGAAAATGGAGCTGGAGGAAGACGATTATCTGTTCGCGTCTTTTATCCACGATACGGTAAATATCATGCGAGTGCGCCTCATCGACAAGCCTGTGCTTTTCCTCACGGATATTGATAGTAAACTGCCCAAGCGTTTGCGTGGCGACGTGGTACGGGTGCGTCAGATTCTGCTCAACATACTGGGAAACTCGGTGAAATTCACCGAGCAAGGCTTCATCTCCCTCGCGGTCGTCGGGACATTGGAAGACGAAACTCATATCAGGTTGAAGTTTACGGCGTCAGATACCGGTATAGGTATAAGGGCTGAGGATATGCATAAGTTGTTCACGGATTTCGTGCAGTTGGACCCGTCCAGAAGCGCCAACAATGAGGGAACCGGGCTTGGACTTATCGTGTCTCGCAAGATTTGCTACCTCATGAACGGGGATATCTCCGTCGAGTCCGAGTACGGGAAGGGTTCCACATTCACCATAGAACTTGTACAGGAAGTCCGAGACCCCGAACCTTTCGCCTATGTCGCGTCCGAAGAACAGAAACGTATCCTCATTTACGCAAAAAGGCGGGTCTACGCGGATTCTGTCGCTTGTTCCATCGCGAATCTGGGAACCATGTCAAAAATCGTTTCAGACTCCGAACAGTTCGTTGCCGCGCTTGAAACCGACGTCTATGATTTTATCTTCATAGAGTCTTTCCTGTTTCTGGAGGCGTATAAAATCGCTCAAGAAAGGGGCTCTCAAGCGACTTTCGTCATTCTGAAAGATTTGAACGAAACTTCTCTGTATCCGAATATTTCTACCATAACGATGCCCGCGTCTGTGTTGTCAATTGCGAATATTCTGAACGGCGAGGGGGAAAATGGTTTCATTGAGGATGGAATGCAAAATCTCCGTTTCATAGCTCCATCCGCCCGCGTTCTCGTGGTCGACGATGTGGCCACAAATCTCAAGGTCGCTAAAGGGCTTATGTCTTCTTATCATCTACAGATTGAATGTGTTCTCTCCGGCATAGACGCGGTGCGCGCGATACGAGAAAGCGCGCGTTCTGTGGAAAAGCGTTTCGACATCGTGTTCATGGACCACATGATGCCCGGTATGGACGGTATAGAAGCGTTGAAGGCGATACGCGCGATGGGAAACGACGAGTATTTTCAGAGTGTACCCGTCGTCATGCTCACCGCAAACGCGGTCATGGGTATGAAGGATATGTTTCTAGCAAACGGGTTCAACGACTACATTTCCAAGCCTATTGATATTGCGCGGCTCGACGAAATTCTAGCGCGGTGGATTCCGTCGGTGAAAAAGCAGAAAATGGATAATATTCCCACGCCGTATGAGGAAACGGACTCTTTCAGTATCGAGGGTATTGACGCGCAAAAGGGGCTTAATATGGCGGGCGGCTCGATGAAAGTCTATAAGGAGATTCTTGCTACATACGTGAAGGACGTGAATAATAGACTCCCTATGCTCTACGCTTTCGGGCAGTCTATAAAGACGGCGACTCCGGATGAAAAATCTTTGTCCTTGTTCGTCACTCATGTTCATGCTCTCAAGAGCGCGTCCGCTGGTATCGGCGCGCTTGCCCTTTCGTCTGAAGCTTTAGCCTTGGAAACGGCGGGTCGAAACGTGGACACCCCTACTATTAGACAGAATTTAAACGCGTTCTGCGAGAACTTATCGAGTTTGATCGATAGAATCGAATCCGTTATGCCGAAACCGGACGAGGACGACGGGGAAGCCGTCGCCGAAGACGACAAGAAGGAGTTTTTCAGTCTGAAGGAAGCCTTACAGAACGAAAATATCGGGGTCATAGACAGTATCTTTGACGCGATAACGCGGCGACGTTGGGGATCGAATATACAAAAGCGGCTTTCTCTTATCGGCGACAGTATACTGTTGTCGGAATTCGACGAAGCAGTGAAGATACTGGACGAATTAATCGGATAGGAGGTATCGCGGTAGTCCGCCGCAAGAGACAAGATGCGTTACATAGAAGGAACGAAGGTTCTGAATGAACAAAGAGCCGCGGCGCGGCGAGAGGACGTCGGAGCTACATTGGCTGAGCTGGAAGAAGACTACAACCGATGTTACGCGGTTGTGCGGAAGACGTTTGACTATTTGGAAAAATTGGGACTGCGGGAATTCAACCAGATTTCTACATATAAGTGGAGTTTTGACAAGGACTCGCGGGGTTACGGTTATGTGTGCGTCCGGTTTGGCAGTAGCCTCTTGAAAAAAAGCTTGGTTAAACGGAGCGGCGCGCTCAAAGAAGAAGACCTTTACAAGTGGATTGAGAACAAGGACATGGTTATCGCCGCTCTCGACGAAGCCTATCAATATATTGACGACAAACTCGCCAAGCTCAAGCTTGAAATGGGCGAAATGAAGGAACAGCTCGCAAAATACGAGGAGCGGGCGTCAGACGCTGGCGATCAGTTAGACGAAGCCGATAAGGTTCTGTCTGGACAGAACTCTAGCCTCGTTTCTTGAGGCTGCGCAGTTTTTTGCGGAGAGATTCCGCCGTTGTGAAGAGCGTCTTTGCAAGCGGGTGGTACGCATAGTCCCAACTTCCGGGACGGTGAATCACCCGCCCGCCAAAACCAGTTTTGAATTGGTAAAGCCCTGCCATTGGGTGGCTTGAGTCTTCTGACGGAGGTATACCGAAGAGGTCGTAGACCGCGCATCCCTTTGCCTTCGCGTCGGTCATAGCTTTCCATTGGACCAGGTAGGGCGCCATGAGGTTCCGCTTGTTGTCCGAAGAAGCGCCGTAGAGATAAACCGCGTTTCCGCCGCGCAAGAGAACGACCGCGCCGGCTAAGACTTCCCCTTCATGTTCCGCGAGATAGAGCGCGGTTTCTTGTCCGCCCTGCGGATAGTCGCGGCAATGCGAAAAAAGCATCTCGTAATAACCGATGTTGTGGATGGCGATGCCGTCTCTTTTCGCCGTCTCTTTGAGAATCTTGTAAAATTTGGGGAGTTCATTCGCGTCAGCCTGCCGCACTGTTACGCCTTTCTTGACCGCAAGTCTGACGTTATAGCGCCATTTGCTCTTCATACGGGCTAATATGTCGGATTCCTCAGGAATAATATCAATGAGAACCGTGTCCGGCGGCTGAATATCCGCGCCCGCCCGTGAAAACGGCTTTAGTATACGAGGAGTTTGTGGGAAAGGCACTGTCGATTTATTCCGCGGAGCGTCTTCTGTAAACCACGGCGGGTCAAAGCGAACGAACGCGGTGTCTTTCGGGAGAAAGTTCTTGAGCGAGCGAGCTATGGATACGAGCGCTTGATTACGCGCAACGTCGTCGGGCGGAAAGCCCGCGGGCAATTCTGGACCCCAGGGGACGTAAGCAAAAGAAATCCAGGGGCCGAGCCGACGTCTGATGACCATGAGAGGCGTTTGTTTCAACTCGCCCCAATCAACCAGAAACCCTCGCGCGTTCCATCCGAACCGCGCCTTGAAACTGCCCCAGAACCCGGATTGTAAAAAAGAAGCCGCGTCGTTGCACTGTGAAAGGTCGCTTGGGGTTATTTTGGGGTCAATGATTGTCATACTTTTCTCCTTTCAAGCCGACTTTGGAACGGTCAGCCCGCCCATCATGGCGCCGATTTGCCGTTCGTCCGCGTCTTGGGCATGAACCACGCCGGTAACGACCCCCTTGGAAATCGTGGCTATGCGGTCGCAGAGACTCAAAATTTCGTCCAATTCAAACGACACGAGTAACACGCCCCGTCCCTTGTCCCGTTCTTCGAGGAGGCGCTTGTGTATGTATTCGATGGCGCCCACGTCGAGTCCGCGCGTAGGCTGGGAGGCAATGAGTAATTCTGGGGAAAGGTCGATTTCCCGCGCTATGACGACCTTCTGTTGGTTGCCGCCTGACATAGATTTGACGAGCGTGGTTGGTCCGCCGCCGACGCGTATGTCGAACTGCGTAATGAGGCGTTCAGCGTGAGAAACGATGTTCTTGAATTGCAAAAACCAGTATAGGGAATAAGGTTTTTCATGGAAATTCTTTAGGACGAGATTCTCGTCAACCCTGAAATCAAGCGCAAGCCCGTGCCTATGTCGGTCTTCTGGTACGAGTCCCATACCCAGTTTATTGCGGGCGCGGATACTCTCTTTACTAACGTCTTTTCCCTTGAATAGGATACGCCCGGACTTGACCGGTCTCAAGCCGACGATAGCTTCGACAAGCTCGGTTTGCCCATTGCCGTCTATACCGGCTACGCCCAAGATTTCGCCAGCCCGCACTTCGAGGGAAAGCCCGCGCACGGCCGGCGTTCCCCGCGCCCCTAATACAACGAGATTTTCGATACGCAGAATCTCGCCGCCAAGCCGCATGGGTTTCTTGTCAAAGTGGAGACTCACCACTCTGCCGACCATTTTTTCAACCAGTTCTTCCTCGCTCGTTTCAGAAACGTTGACCGCGCCGACGCTTCTCCCTCTGCGGAGTATGGTACATCGGTCCGCGGCCGCTTTTATTTCTTTTAATTTGTGGGTGATGAAAACAATGGCTTTACCTTCGGCTTTGAGCTTTTTTAAGATAAGCAGAAACTCGTCGATTTCCTGTGGGGTGAGAACCGCGGTTGGTTCGTCGAAGATAAGGATGTCCGCGTTCCGGTAGAGGATTTTGAGGATTTCTACACGCTGTTGCATACCCACAGTGATATTTTCTATACGGGCTTGCGGGTTGACGGATAGACCGTAGATTTCAGAAAGGTACGCGACTCGTTTCTCCGCGGTTTTCAAGGAAAGGTTGCCGAAGCGGTCGCGACTTTCCATTCCGAGGATGATATTCTCTGTTACGGTGAAGTTATGTACCAGTTTGAAGCGCTGATGAACCATGCCGATTTTTAGGGCGGTTGCGTCGTTGGGCGAGCGAATCTTAACCTCTTTACCCATGATTTTAATCGTTCCGCTGTCCGCCGTATAGAGACCGAAGAGAATGGACATGAGAGTGGACTTTCCCGCGCCGTTTTCCCCCAAGAGCGCGTGAATTTCCCCTTGTTCCACGATGAGACGCACTCTGTCGTTTGCGACGACGCCCGGGAAAACTTTGGAGACCTCCGTCATCTCAATAGCTGGTACTTTCATTGGGGGAAGTATAACGCGAAACAGGGATAATGTCAATGAAAAAGAATTTCCATGTTGTCCGCGTCAAAACGTCAGAAATTAGACAGGTAGCAGACGCCGAGGAGAAGCAAAGCGCGCAAATATTCGGCGTCCATCTGCTCAACGTCGCCCAACTGCGCGCCGTACCACCAAAAAAGCCCCATCTGCGTGTCTATACGGAGCGCGTACTCGATGAAGTCTTCTTTACGGCTCTGCGCGCCGAAGAATAGGTAAGCCAACTCATTGAGAATGTTGTTGAAATCGACAAGAGCCTGCCGATAATCCCCATTTTCTATTTTTACGATGAATGCCGGAACTTGGTCTTGGAGCTTTTCCTTTCGCGTTTCGTCCGTTTTCTCAACCCATGTTTTTTGAATCAATAGGTCAAGATTGGTTTGAAAATGCGCTAAACGTTGATGAACCTCGTCCCGCAGGACGGTGTGGAAAAGCTTTTTATAATCGCCGCCTATTCCAAGAACATCGGCGAAATTGTGAACCTGTTCAACGGAAGCCTCGGCGGCGATTAATTCTTCCGTTATCTGGCGGTATTCATCGGGAATAGCTTTATTATTCGGAGAATTCGTATACATATTTTCAAGCTTACCAAAAAAATGAATTCTTTTCAAGACGTTTTTACAAGACTCTCGCGGTAGAAACGCTGGGTTAGAAGAGCCACTTGCGATGTTTGAAGAAAAAGACCATGCCCGCGGCTATAGCGATCATGATTGCCCAGACGACGAAATAGGCGTACTTCATCTCTAATTCAGGCATGAATTTGAAATTCATGCCGTAAACGCCCGCGATGAATGTAAGAGGGATAAATATAGTTGAAATAATAGTCAGAACCTTCATCACCTTGTTCATGCGGTTGGACATGGTCGCCAGATTGATTTCCATGACTCCCGCGAGCAATTCGCGGCACCCTTCGATAGTTTCCGCAGTCTGTATCACGTTGTCGTGAATGTCCTTGAAGAAAGGGCGCATACTGCGCTTTATAAGCGGGGATTCTATATGCAAGAGACTATTCAAGCTCTCGCGCAGGGGCAGGACTATTTTCCTTATTTGGAGGAGGGACTGCTTTAACTTTTGCAAATCGGGCATGAACGCGTCGTCGTTTACGTCGAGCGCTCGTTCCTCGAAGATTTCTATCTCCATAGATATATCGTCCAGCGCCTGAAAATAGTCGTCTACTATCGAATCCATGACCGTGTAGGCGAGGTAATCTACGCCCATCTTCCGTATTCTTCCCGCGTTGTCCAGGATGCGGCGACGGATGGGGTCGAAGGAATCCCCTGCAAATTCTTGAAATGTGATGAGCGTATCCCGCATAAGCGCGACGCTTATCTGTTCAAAGGTATTTTCTGACGCGCGATTGATAGCCTTGAACGTTATGAATATATAGTCGTCGAATTCCTCTACTTTAGGACGTTGCTCGACGTCGCGTATATCTTCGACAGTAAGGGGATGTATGCGGTAAATTTCCGCCAATCTATTGATAACGTCCGCGTCTCCTATTCCATCTACGTTTATCCACGTGATTCCCGACGGATTTCTATAATTTAAAAGTTCGTCGACGGTCTCCGCTGTTCTCTTCCACGCTTCAATGGAGTTGTACCCAATGATAGATAACTGCATATCCATAGATTATATATTCGGAATAGAATCGTCAAGCGCCGCCTATAGGTCTAGTTACGCGCCTGACGAAAATCTCCATGCACACACGGGCGTCGTCTTCGGCACGGTGAGCGTTCTTGACGGTTATGTTTTTGAACCTTCCTTTAATAGTTTCGCCTCCGAGCAATCCGCTCACCCATCTTTTCTTTTGCGAATCTTTGAGGAATGGACTCTGCCGCGATTTATTCATTCAAGAAGCCGTAATAGTATTTCCACAATTCCCGCCCCGCGTCAAGAACAGACTGGGCTTCAGGACTAAAGCTTCTTCTCTTGAGGAAGCCGCTCATAAAGGCGGAGTCGAACTTCTCTTTCGCGTCCACCTCTTTTTCGGTAAACAGTATCCAGCGGTTCACGCCATGCCGCGCGGAGACGCGGTTCTGCCCGTGAAACAGGGTAAACGCGAGGCAGTCGTTCTGAAAGGCGGTATCGATTTCCCAGCCGTCGTTGGGGTATGGTTAAACAGACCGCGGTTTGGAAATACTTGACAACGAGCCTTCTAAATAGTATGATAAAATATGTTTTAGATTTCTATGTGAAGTCGCAAGGAGCGTTTTATGAGGAAGAATACGAGAAACAAGGCGTTTTTTTTCATGTTTCTGTTGACTTTTGGGAGTTCGTCCGTTCAAGCGGACGACGCGGCTATCGCGGAAAAATACTTTCAATGGGCGCAACAAGCCGTTGACGAAGGACGTTGGGGTACAGCTCTTATCGGCTTGAAAAGGGCTTCGGATTTTGCGGAATGCTCTTCTGATATTTCATATCTTTTCGCGGTCGCGCTCCTGCACGAAAAACAATCCCGCGATGCGGCGCTCGCAGCCGTGAAACTCGCGGTGGAAACAGACGAGTGGCGGCGTTACTCGCGGGAACAAGGTTTGCTCTTGCAGGCGAAGATAGAAATCGGGTTTCGCCGATTCCAAAACGCTCTTTCGTTGTTAAACGAGGTCGCGGATAGCGCGGAAGAGGCGCGTATCAGGCTTTTGGCGTATAAAGGACTTGAGGATTGGTCCCGCTTTACGACGAGCGCGTCTATTGCGCTTGAAAAGCACCCAAGAGACGTCCGTATAGCCCGTATTCTTTTGGAGGCAAAGTCCCCTGATTCTTTACCGGAGGCGCACCGCCCGCTGATTGAAAGCGTACTTAAACGCCTGTCCGTATTGCTCAAGACCGACCCGGAGCTTGCGTATATCGCGGCGCCGTTTATACCGGATACCGACGAAGCGCGGCGGTTGATAGCCGCGTATCGCGCCGTCCGCGAGCCCGCTCCCGCGTCCATAGTCGGCGCTTTGAACTTCGGAGTCGTGGACGGGAAAACCGCTATAGACGAGCTTTTCCACGCCGAAACCATTGACAAGAACCTCATACTGTCAGTGTGGTCATTACTCCGTGACAGCGACGGACGCGAACAAATGCGGCGGAGCTTTTTGTCTTATTCGGGGCTTGTCACGGAAGACAAAGACCAGGACGGTTTCGTCGAGATTCAGATAAAATACAAAGTCGGACGAATCGTTGAATTCTCCTACGACGGAGACTTTGACGGCGTATTTGAGACGGTCGTCTCTTTTGAAGACGGCCTCCCCTCCAGAGCCGAAATCAGGGATATGCAGGTAATTTGGGAACAATACCCGGCTGTGTCGAGCGTTCTCGTGAATGGCTCGCGCTATGTCTTGAAGCCGAGCAGTTTTTTCTTTACGCCCCTGAAACTAAATAACGTCGTCGGGGTTTTATACCCGGAGATTACCCAAACGGTCCTCGCCGAAAGAGTTTTGACTAATGAAGCGCTATTCATAGAAAGAGACAGTAGCGAGTTTATCGGCGCCGTTGAGCGTATTGAAATAGAAAACGGCGTCCCAATACGGTCCCGCGAATTTTTAGACGGGCGCGTCATTTCCGAAACCACATTCAAGGCGGGAAAACCATCAAGTGAAGTAATCGACCTTGATTTGGACGGTATAATGGAAACCAAGAGGGTGTTTTAGATTTTGACGGCGAAAGCATGACGAGCGCGTTCATGGAGATGATATTTAATAGAGGTTTGAAATGACGTTAATAAAATATACGGTAATTGCGGCGTTGTCGTTAACCGCGTGCATATCGCCTTCGGTGAAGGAGGAGCGGCTTGCGCCGTGGAAGCCGACGGTGGAGTTCCGCCTTGATAACATAAAAGAAGCGGTTTCCGAAGAGCCGATAAAGGCGATTCATCTCATCGGTATGTTTGAAGCGTGTTATCCGGGGGAGAAAGCTGAAGAAATTGCGGCTCTCAAGGAGGTAGCCGTCGAGAATACGAAGACGCTCAAGGAAAAAGCCGTGCTTGAGAAACGTTTCGACGATGCGGCGTCCGCGGCGCGTTCCCTCGCCAACCTCGGCGTGGAGGATGCGGACGCAGAATCAGAATTCCTGCTTGCGGACGCGAAGGAACAACTCGCGCAAGGAAACGACCTTGCGGCGTTTCTGTCCGCGGTTCACGCAAACAGCCTCAAATCGCTTTCGTTTGCGGACGCCCTGCCTTTTCTCGAAAGAGCGGTCGTCGTGGGACAACGCCGAACCGCGGCTTTCTTTCTTTCCATTATTGACGGACAAGGAGCGATAGACCCGAAAGTCGTTGAGTACGCGAGCGAGCAGGACCTGCCGCGGGATATGGTGAAGGGCGTGGCCACGGTTCTAGTGGACCAAGGCGTGAAAATAGAGAAGGGGCGCGCCTTTCCCGCGATCATGCTGGGGTCGGCTTTCTTCGTGGATGCGGGAGGTTACCTCGTTACCAACTACCACGTCGTCTCAAGCGAGGTTGACCCGGAGTACGAAGGATTCTCCAAGGCTTATATCCGCATGGGAGACGCCTCGAGTCCGCGCCTGCCAGTGAAGGTCGTCGGGTACGACCGAGCTTTGGATTTGGCGTTGTTGAAAGCCGAGACGACGCCGGAATACGTCTTCTCCGTCGTCGACTGGATAGTTCCGTCGGTCGGCGACGCGGTCATCGCTATCGGTTCTCCAGCCGGACTTGAGAAGACCGTTACCCAAGGTATAGTATCTGCATTGGGTAGGCGCTTTCTACAAATCGGGGACGTGATTCAGATAGACGCGGCTATCAACCACGGCAATTCGGGCGGACCCGTCGTGGACAGGCAAGGCAGGCTCGTTGGCATAGCTTTCGCGGCCGCGGACACGTATCAGGGCTTGAATTTCGCCATTCCGTCCGAGCGGCTCGCCGCGGCTCTGCCGGCCATGCTGAAGAACGGCAAGACGGAGCGTCCTTGGCTGGGACTGACGTTAAGCGAGACCTCCGCGGGCGCGGAAATCATCTACATCGCGCCGTTCACCCCAGCCGCGGACGCGCAGATACCGGAAGGGAGCGTCATCGCAGCTGTGAACCGTGAAAGGGTAACGGCAAGTCCCGGCGGGCTGATACCCGCGCTACAAGACGTTCTGTTCTCTACAAAACCTGGGGAGCTTGCGTCTCTTGAAACCGCTGACGGCAAAATTTACACGCTTATGTCTGCGCCTCGTCCCAATGTCCCGTTATTAGACGCGGCGAAAAAAGACAGCAAAGAGCGACTCACTGCTCCGCTTTTCGGGCTTATCTTAAGCCCTTCGCTGGGAAAATCGCCCTCGTCCGCGTATCGTGTGAAGAAGGTGGTCCGCGGTTCCATAGCGGACGATGCGGGACTGTCCGCCAACGACCCGGTAACCATTAGGGGTCTACGTATCGCGGAAAAGGAAGGATTCGCCCTGTTGGATATAGACGTGAAGAAACGCCGGATGGGCTATCTTGAAATGTCTATGCGCCTGCCAGCGTATCTAGATTCGTCGGACACACTATAGTAAGGAGGAAAAATGAAACCAGACGACCCGCGAGTACAGAAAAATATTGCGGAATTGGCGCTGTCGCTCGCCAAGACGGAAGACCCGAAACTCGTCGCGGATTTCCTCAAGGAACTTCTCACGCCGTCGGAAATCGCCGACATCGCCGCACGATGGGCCCTGGTCAAGGAGCTTAAAGCTAAGAAAACTCATCGGAAAATCGCCAAGGATTTGGGCGTGTCCCTTTGTAAAATCACCCGCGGCTCGCGCGAACTCAGAAAACCTGACTCGGCGTTTCAGAAATTGCTTACTACTCTTTCACAAACTCCCTAAACGTGATATAATGTTTCCATGAAGAATTTTGAAGAAAGACTTGCAAGACTTGAGAGCCTTGGCGAGCAGATACGGAAGCCGGACGTACCGCTCGACGAGGCTCTTACGGCTTTTGAAGAGGGCGTTAAAATCGCCCGGACTCTGGAGAAAGACCTTGAAAAAGTCGAGTCCCGCATCGAGGCGCTTATGAACGCGCCGGAAGACCCTGTAAGCGCGAAGCCTGAATTGTCTCTCTTTGATATGCGGTGAAGCGGCGAGATACGATGGAGAGAAGATGATAAGCGTTTTGCGTCCAGAAGAGGCGCGGAAGATTGCGGCTGGCGAAGTCATAGATAGACCTGCAAGTCTTGTGAGGGAACTGCTCGATAACGCCATCGACGCGGGCGGCAAAAACATCGAGCTATTCATCGAAGACGGCGGAAGCCGCCGTATCGAAGTCATGGACGACGGGTGCGGTATGGACAAGGCGGATTTAGAACTCTGCTACTACGCGCACGCCACGAGTAAGATTGCGTCTCTGGACGACCTGAACCGCGCCGAAACTTTGGGGTTCCGAGGGGAAGCCCTGTCCGCGGCCGCGGCCGTTTCAAAACTCGACATACTCTCAAGCGTCGACGGCAGAGAGGCGTGGCGGCTGGAAGCGGGTCCCGCAGGGCGTCCCGCACGCCTTGAGCAAGCCCGCCGTGTCAAAGGAACGAGCGTCCGTTGTATCGGGCTTTTCGACGCGGTTCCCGCGCGCAAGCGTTTCCTCAAGCGCCCGTCATCCGAAGCCGCTCTTTGCTATGCGGCTTTCATAGATAAAGCCCTTTGTTTCCCAGAAATCGGTTTTCGTTTCACGCAAGACGGCGCGTCCAAGACTATATCGCCATCGGTTTCCTCATTCAAAGAGCGTTTCGAGCGACTCGTCGTTGAGAAAGACGAAACGCGGTTCCTCCACGAGATAAAGACGAGCGGCGCGGGTTTTAGCGTCAGTATCGTTATAGGAGGGAGTGAAATCTCCCGAACCGACAGGCGACGACAATTCTTGTTTGCAAACGGCAGGCGCATACAGGATTATTCTCTGCAACAGGCTTTGGAATACGGGGTTCAAGGCGCTTTCCCGAACGGCGCGCATCCTGTGGGCGCTATCTTTATCAAAATAGAGCCTCATCTGGCTGATTTCAACATTCACCCTGCAAAGCGGGAAGCTCGTTTCGTGGATGCGGACGCGATACACCACGCGATAACAACCGCGCTCCACGATTTCAGTCGACATTTAAGGTTTTCCACTACAGCGCCTTCGTCCCGCCATGAACGCGAGTTTGATTCCTTCGTTCGATCACACTGGGAGCAACGGGAAAAAATTGAGACGTCCTCTGCCGCGACTCGCCATTTGGCGATGGCCGCGCTCTTGGAAAACCGTCTGCAATTCGCCGAGCGTCCAAGACGGGGGTCCAAAGCGGAGCCTGCGGATATTCGAGACGAAAGAATACGGTTCGCGGGCAAGATTTTTGACCTCTTCATAATAATTGAAAAGGGTGAAAGACTCTTTTTCATTGACCAGCACGCGGCGCACGAGCGCGTCCTCTATGAGAAATTCCTTTCAGAGCCCATCGCCAAACAAGAGCTGTTGGTAAACATAACGTTTAACACGGACGCCGCAGAAGACGACGCTTTTCTTGAAGACAAGAGGAGCGAACTTGAACGACTGGGCGTCGTCGTCAGCGGGGAAGACGGCTCGTGGCGGATAGACGCGCTCCCGGTGAATTGGCGGATGGGGGACGCGGAAACTGTGCAGGCGATATTGGATTTACGCGTTGCGGGCGAAAACATGGCGGAGCGGTGGCTCGCAACTCTCGCCTGCCATGCGGCCGTCAAGGACGGCGATTATCTGGACGAAAACGCCTGTATCGCCCTAGCAGAGGCGGCTTTTGCCTTGTCTGACCCCCATTGCCCGCACGGTAGACCAATCTGGTTTGAAACGAGCAAAGAAGCTCTACTAAAAGCAGTGAAAAGGTAGGCGCAGCCTGTTGAATAACTTTTTAGCGGGCATTGTTTGAAAGAAGTCGCCGCTGACCCCGGCGGACGAAACTTGCGGGGGTCAGCAGATATAACAAATAAGGAGACGATTATGCGATTTTACCCAAAAATCTTTTTCCCCTTCGTCGCGTTGACTATATTTTCCACATGCGGTACAACGACCGACGCAAAGGACTATGCGCCGTCCGTTGTTACAACGACGGCGGACGCGCCTTTTTCTAAAGGCGTTAATCTGTCAGGATGGTTTCAGTATACCGGCGGACCGCGGGGCGTCTCGCCGAATATGTTTACGGCGGATGACTTTGCGGACATAAAGAGACTGGGCGTAGACGTCGTCCGTCTGCCCCTAGACTTATTCGCCATGACGAGCGGAGCGCCTGATTACACCCTGGACCCGCTCTTCCTCAAATTCCTCGACCAAGCTGTGGATTACGCGGAAGAAAGCGAGATTTACCTTATTCTGGATAACCATTCTTCAGACGGCTCTAACGGCGAAACCTCGGACGCGGTCGACGAAATTCTCATTCCGATATGGACGCAAATGGCTGAACATTTTAAAGACAGAAGCGACTATGTGGTCTACGAAGTGATGAATGAACCCTACGGCGTTTCGTCAGAACGCTGGGGGGAGATTCAAGGGCGCGTAATAGAGGCGATTCGAGCGAAAGACGAGCGGCGTACCATCGTCGTTGGCGGGACTTCGTGGAATTCCATCGACGAATTGGCGAAACTGCCTGTTTACGAAGACGATAACCTCATCTATACGTTTCACTTCTACGATCCTTTCCTCTTTACGCACCAAGGCGCAAGTTGGGCTAGTCCCAGTCTTGCGAACCTAAAAAGCGTACCTTTTCCCGCCAATGCGGGGACTTTGCCCAATGTTCCGCCTGACTTGAAAGGCTCATGGGTTGAAAACTCTCTTAAATACGATTACACGCGCGCTTCCGCAAGAGAGACTCTGACCGCGACCATTGATAAAGCGGTACAGTTTTCAATTGAACGGGGAGTCGCCGTGTTTTGCGGCGAATTCGGCGTGTATATGCGGAATAGCAACCATGCAGACCGCGTCCGATGGTATGAGCTTGTAACCAAACTGCTTGACGAGCGGCGCATCGCCCGTACGAGTTGGGATTATACGGGAGGTTTCGGGCTGTTCAAAACCGAGTCGGGCAGAGATGTTGCGGATTTGGATGTCGACGTCGTTCAGGCGCTCGATTTTACACTGCCGCCGCAAAAACCTACGGCGAAAATCCGCGCTCCTTTCGTTCTATACGACGACTCGCCGTCCGTCAACGT
Source organism: Treponema sp. (assembly GCA_031260245.1). Lineage (GTDB taxonomy): Bacteria > Spirochaetota > Spirochaetia > Treponematales > Breznakiellaceae > JAIRKH01. Next base: position 35,459 of record JAIRKH010000036.1, read on the forward strand.
ATCCGTTACCCACTGGGGCGGGGAGACTTTTGACCTCTACAACAAAGACGCGGCCGAAGGCGATTTCGCCATTCTTTGGGAGAACATCCCACAATACGGAAATTTCTCCTTTGGTTTTACCAAACCCATTGATTGGCTCTATTTAAAGGATAACGGCTTCGTCCTTGAATTTAAAGTGAAGACGTCCGCGCGCGGCGGCTTTGATGTCCGCTTCATAGACGCGGAGACAGACGACAGCGTCCCCTGGCGTATGCGTTTCACAGTGAGCGAAGAACAGGCGCCCGCGGACTCGCAGTGGCATACAATCGTCATCCCGCTTGCGGATATGCAAGAGCATGGGGCGTGGATAAACGCAACCGAACAATGGCGCGACCCAGAGGAGAAATTTGATTGGGAAAAGATAGACGTGCTTCAATTTGCCGCTGAGAACGTCGGCGTTCAGGAGTCTCTGCATATCGACGTAATCAAGATAGCGGCGAGTGGCGGATAAGGTCTATCGTCGGCAAACATAAATCTGTGATAAGGACTTTTTCTTTATCCGCTTATTACTTCACCGCGCCCAACAGCTTGGGAATTTGGTAAGTAGCCTTGACATCGGTATAACTCTATGTAATATAAACAAATAGAAAACAATATCCCCACAAAAAGTTCGTGAAATAGCGGACGAGAAAAGGCGAAAAATCCACTCAAATAGCGAAAAAATAACGACAGCCCACCGAATACTTTTAAAGTGTTCAAGGCTATTCAACTCATTATATTATAAATAGTTAAGTTAATATATGATAAGTCAAGACCAGAGAATATCCATATAAGAGTATCAGTTTAAAACTTATAAGTGGACGGGCTACGGTAAAGCGTCTCTACAGTGTCTGGCGGTAGCGGTCGTGTAAGTAAAGCCCCTTGCGGGGGGGGGGGGACTTTAGACAATTCCCAGCTGACGGTTTTGTATATCGACTAGTTGCCGCATCCGCGTAAGAAGCTCGTCAGTAACTTCTTTATTTTTAGCCTCAAGCTCCTGCAACTGATTTTCCATTTCAGAATTTTCTTTTTTTAGGATTTCAATTTCCCTATTCTTATTCTCTAATTCAATCTTTAAAGCTTCATTAGGTATGGATTGAGTATCGCTCAATTCAATACCTTTTAATATCCAATTCAATGAATATCCTTTCGCCTCTAATTTCATTATGACTTGGAAAGGGATGTCTGATTTCCCATTTTCATAATTAGACCACGACCTTTGGGCGATACCTAATTCTTCCGCCATTTTATCTTGAGACTTCTGCTCGTTTAAGCGTATTTGTTTTAGTCTTTCAGCAATATTATCCATATTTTTCTCTTTATAGTAAAATAATACTTAACATATAGGCAAAAAATGCTAATATATTCAAGTAGGTTAAAAATAATCAAACAAGGATGTTGTTATTATGAAACATATAAAAGAAAAGAACTAGACCTGGGAAAACACTAAAGACTGGGCAAGACACGCCGTACATTTGCGCCGCGCGCTGGTCGTACTGGGTTTCTTTACCTCTTTGCGGAATCTTAACAAGTAAAACGGGAAAAGTAATGCCATATTCCGTATGTCCCGGCGGTAGCTCTTCTCGATCTTCCGCATTTCGGATAAGAATATCTCTATGCCGTCTACGCTGAAGAATTCGGGCGTGAGCGGATTTATCACTTCGTCAACCACCGCGATGACGGCTTTGGAACAAGCGGGACGAGGAAGAACCCAAATCGCGGCTCACGGCGTTTCGGGTTTGAACCGCCGTTATGGACATTAACAAATTTTTTAAGACTTCTTTAAATTCTTCACAAAGAAACTGAAAAACTTTCAAAAAATATTTGACAACGGCTGTGAACGTTGTAAAATATTTGAGAGAATGATGATTTTTACACTGGAACCGGCGGCGTACTTTGCGCCCCAATTAAACCATAAAATTATTGAGGCTAGCTTTGACGTAGAAAACGAATGGTTCTTTTACGACGGAGCCTTCAACAGTACTTCGCTCGATCAAAACAGTTGTAATACGTGGATGTACGAAAAATTCGTCGCGGTAACTAAAGGCGAAATTTTCGCCTACTTTGAAGGTATTTGGACAAGACCCCTCGACATCGTTACAAGTTTCCGTTTGATTAACTTCAATAAGAAGCATCCATATACTTCTGTTTTAGCGTTTTTCAAATATCTTGATTATCTTTTCGTCTGTCGAGGTTGCCAGGCGTTTAACTGGACGGTAGCTCTCCAAAACGAGCGCGCCTTGACGCAGTACGAACGGTTCGTCAAAAATTACTGTGGACATAAGGTCGGTAGCCGTACACACGCGCAAAAAAGCTATACCGGGAAAATAAGCGATATTAATATCTATGAACTAACATAAAGAGGAATACTTCGCTTGGAAAGAGCGGTATTTCCAAAGAACCGCCGATAGTATGAATATGTTTAGGAGTTTCTATGGCGCGGGATAAACTTTATATTAAAACGCCGTCCACGTTCTGATGAATGGAATCTCAAAAGGTTTTATGCTTCGAAACATAAAGCGAAGGAGTATTGTATGAGGATGCTATCGGCGGGAATGATTTTCTTTCTTGCTATTCTCTTTTTCTCTTGCAATGACGCAAAAGAGATTCCGTTTGAATTGACTGGTAATAGAGTCGTTTTGAACGCCGAGATAAACGGGAAAAGCGGAAAATTCTTTTGGGATACTGGTACACCTATTTCGTTATTTGATAGCGACTTCAGTAATTTAGATTTTTCTCGCAAGGGAACATTTGGCTGGTATTTTTTCGGCGTTCGTGAAGAATTTGATGCTTATTACTTGCCTGAAATAACCATAGGCGGCGTCAGATTAAAAACAAAGACGGAAATTGCTAAATCTGAAGTTATAAGAGACAACATTCTTGAACCTGAAGGTCTTGACGGACTTTTAGGAATAAACGTTTTTGCGGGCTATTGGTGCGAAGTCTCCTTTTTAAGGAAGAAAATTATCCTTCATAAAGAAAAGCCTCCAGAATCTGGAAAGTTTATACCGGCGAGTTTGGGTGGAGATAGTTTTCGCCTTTTGGTTGATATAGATGGGAAAGGAGCGCCGTTTATGATTGATACCGGCGATCCTGGCGGAATATGTTTTCCTCCATCGGTTATACTCGGAAAATTAAAGGGCGAATATGCAAAAGTATTGGTTCCACAAAGAAAAAGCGCCGTTCCGGAAAAATCGTGGGGTATTTATCGGGATATTTATTTGGTAAAAACAAATAGAATAGCGCTTTTCGACGACGTTTTTGAAGATAAAACGATTATCACAGATTCGCCTATAAGATACGACGCGAATATGGCTACCGCTGTGGGAAATCTCGGGATTGAATTTTTGAAAAACTACGATTTGCTTTTTGATTTTACCAATCTCCCTTATAATACCAGCGGGCTGTATTATAAACGCGTTAACACGGAAAGAGATAAAGACTTCTTTCCGTCTGAGAAAAAAGTATTGGAAGTGGGAATTTATTCGTTTTATAGAATACCTGAAGGAATTACGCTTGGAATTATTAAAGGGAGCGTTCTGAATAGCGAATACGGAATAACCGAAAGAACAGTTATCGCCAAGATTGACGGGAAACCGGTACGGGAAATAAGCGACGCGGATATGTGGAAGCAGGACATTTTTAAAGTAAGGCAAGTTACTGTTCTTGAAGACGGTAAAGAACGGACAAGCGTATGCCGCATTCGGCGAGAATCTTTTGCCCTTCCCGGTTGTGATAGGCCGCCCATTCCTCGTCTGACAAATTCTTGGTCTCTTCATACATCCGCGTCCGCACTTTGCGGAGTTTC
>JAIRKH010000068.1 GCA_031260245.1 Treponema sp.
GAAGTCAACGGATATGTTCCGCGTTCTCGCCGCCTATTACGCCGAGAACTCTCCCCTCCTCGCCGAAGCCGTCCAACGCGGGCGCAAAATCTTAGACGCCACCCGCGCCGTCTATCGCAACTTTATCGTCAATTCCTTCATCCCTTTCCTGCGCCGGCGAAAAACCAAGACCTTCGCCGATATTACCCCGCCGCTCATCGCAGACTTCCAGACCGCCCTTCTCGCCAAAGGTCTCAAACCCAGAACCGTCAACTGGAACCTCGCGGGGCTCTCTTCCGCCTTCGCCCATCTCGTCATGAAAGGTATCCTCCCCGTCAACGCCTTCGACGCCGTCAAACGCCTCCCGGTCAACGACGACGCCCGCCGCGGCTGTTATGAAATCGACAAGCTCAACGGCGCCTTCAACGCCGCGTGGGACGACGAGCGGTCTTATCTTTTGAATATGCTCGTTTACGCGACCGGTATGCGGAACGGCGAGATCGAAAGAATACGCCTGCGCGACGTCGTAGAACACGACGGCGCGCGATTCATCGACGTCAAAAAAAGCAAGACGAAATACGGAATCCGGCTTGCCCCGCTGCACGAGAAGGTATATACTGCCTTAATTAAATACGCCGCAGGCAAGAGTCCCGACGACTTCGTCTTCTCCAAGAACGGCGGGAAGCTCTGCCGCGCCGTCTACCGACAGGCTTACGCCACGCTCGGCCAGCGGCTCGGCGTTACCGCGGACTATCTGGCCGCGCAAGACATCTCATTCTACGGAGGACGGCATTTCTGGAAGACCTTGATGAGCGCGGAGGGTCTCGGCGCCAACGCGGAAGAGTACTTCATGGGGCATGGCGGCGCGGGCGTCGCCGAGCGGTACAATCATCGGGACAAGATTGGCTTGTCCCGGTTCGCCGCGCGGGCGCGCGAGGCTTTCGCTATCCTGGATAGGACCGTTTTTAGGTCAGCGGATTAGGATACTAACCGCGTCCCAGCCTAAAAAACGCTGTTCCGCGCGAAAAAACACAAAAAAAGCAAAAAAACGCTTGACAAAGCGGATTTTTTTGGCTATTATTCGACCAGCCTTGAAAATTAAAAAGACTTATCTTTATCTTTTCCTATAATACAAGTATGATTATAACGTATTCGAGTATCAACCGGATTAATAGTTTTATTAACGCCGATACCGGCGAAGATGTTGAGAAAATCTTGTATATATGACGAGTATTCATCCGGACTTCAAGACGTTAGGTCTTTCCGCGCGCTCGCAACTGCGGAGAGTCGTAAAACTTTACAAAGAATATCAGACGCGGTAGGTTTCGTTATGGACAACATCACAAAGGCGCAACGCTCGTTTGTTATGAGTCGGATAAAATCAAAAAACACAACGCCGGAAATAGTTTTCCGCAAACTTCTCCATAGCGCGGGGTTTCGGTATCGATTGCATGACCCGAAACTGCCCGGCAAGCCGGATTTGGTTCTGAAACGCTATAAGACGGTCGTTTTCATACACGGATGCTTTTGGCATAAACATCAGAACTGCCCGCGGCGGAACATCACGCCGAAGGACAACGCGGCGTATTGGCAAGCGAAGCAAAGTAGGAACGCGGCGCGGGACGCGGCGAACGCCGCAAAGTTGGAAGGTATGGGCTGGCGCGTGTTTACCGTATGGGAGTGCGAGTTGAAACAGCCAAAAGAACAGCTAGAACGGTTCAAGCGTTTTGTGAACGACGAAGCCGCCGCGTCTTCCGCTAATCTCTACTATCCCGCCGATGCGGATACGTTGACGCTCACCGCCGCGGACGCCGAACCCGGCTACGCTGAAGACGCCGACGAAAAGATTGACGAAAGAGAGATTCTTGTAACAGAAATGAAAAGGCGATAACATTCGGGAAACTTTTTATGGGTAAAAATTGTATCATATAAATACACCGCTTTAACAACTGTGGTATCATAAACTATGATAGGCTACTTGTTTAATAGTTATTAAACAAGTCTATTAAAAAATACCCCAGAGGTGAGCGACGAGAGCGCGGCGTCCATGGACAAGTTTCTGAGGGCGCAGGCGCCCTGGGCTGGAGGAGGCTTCCACCTCTTTTTAATGCGATTCCGCCCACCTACCAACTTTACGGATTTTCTGGTTGCGGTAACGGACGAGAATTGTAGAACTGCGGGAGCAAAGCTCGTCCAGTTCCTTGACTAGCGTCTTTTTTATGAGGTCCGCGGCTTTGTCTGGATCGGTGTGGGCGCCGCCTTCCGGTTCCTCAATGACGCCGTTGACGACCTTGAAGGACAATAGGTCTTTGCTCGTAATGCGAAGCATTGCGGCCGCGTCTTTGGCGCGTCCCGCGTCCCGCAGGAGTATAGAGGCGCATCCTTCGGGGCTTATGACTGAATAGACCGCGTTCTCAAGCATATAGATTTTGTCGCCTACGCACAAGCCCAACGCGCCGCCAGAGCCGCCTTCGCCTATGACGACGCATATGATGGGGGTCTTGAGCTGGCTGAATTCGCGGAGGTTGCGAGCGATTGCCTCGCCAATGCCGCGTTCTTCAGCGCCTAAACCAGGATACGCGCCCGATGTGTCAACAAAGGTAACGATGGGGCGTCCGAATTTTTCCGCCTGTTTAGCCAGACGCAGGGCTTTGCGATACCCTTCAGGGTTCGCCATTCCATGGTTGCGGAGCATATTCTCTTTTAACGTGCGTCCTTTCTGGTTTGCCAGTACCGTAACGGGTCTGCCGTTCAGGGCGCCGATTCCACACACGATAGCCGGGTCGTCCCCGAAACAGCGATCCCCGTGTAGTTCAATGAAGTCGTCGAAGATGCGGTTGATATAATCAAGCGCGTAGGGTCTGTCAGGATGGCGGGCGAGTTCTACCTTTTTCCACGCAGTTTCTATTTCCGATTGAGCGGCGGCCTTTGTCTCAAGCAAGCGCAGTTCTTCCTCCGCGTCGATGCCGGCGGATTTCATCAGTTCTTTCAATTCGGTTATCTTTTCCTGTATATTAGGCACTGTATCTCCTTATTTCCTAAGTTTGTGAAAATCAATCAGCGTTGACAAAATCCGTTTCTGCTCGTTCCGAGGAGCGATAATATCGACGAAGCCTTTTTCGAGTTGGAATTCGGCGCGCTGAAATCCCTGCGGCAGACTTTGGCGGATAGTACCTTCGATGACGCGAGGTCCCGCGAAGCCGATAAGCGCGTCCGGTTCGGCGAGAATCACGTCCGCAAGCATAGCGAAGGATGCGGTAACGCCGCCTGTGGTAGGATCGCAAGCGACCGCAAAAAACGGGACGCCCGCCCTGTCAAGTTCCGCGGCCGCGGCCGATGTTTTTGCCATTTGCATCAGGCTGAAGATGCCTTCCTGCATACGCGCGCCGCCAGAAGTCGTGTAGACGATAACCGGAAGTTTCTCTTCCGCGCCCTTTAACAGCGCGCGCGTTATTTTTTCCCCCACGACCGAGCCCATTGAACCGCCCATGAAGTTGAAAGACATAAGCCCCAATACCGCGGTCTTACCGTCTATCTTGCACACGCCGGTGATGACTGCGTCCTTCATCATCGCCTTTGCTTCGGCTTCCGAGAGTTTCTCCTCGTAGCCCTCAAGCTCAATCGGGTTCAGAGAGCGGAGGTTCGCGGAAAATTCGGTAAAAGTGTCTGTATCGGTAAGGTAGGCGATACGTTCACGCGGCTCCATGCGGAAATGACGCCCGCACGAGGAACAAATCTTGAATTTATAGAAAATATCATCCATACGGTCTGTGCCGCACTTTGGGCAAACAATTTCGTTCATACTTTGACTATACAACGACAGCGGGTTGAATGTCAACCAAGTCTTGCTCTTTGGCGTATGTCGAGCGGTAATTCAAAACGTCTCGTTTAAGTCATACATTCACATCGGTATTTTGACTTCAACGAGCGTTCCTGTTGCGGACGATACGATACAGTAATCCGCGCCGAGTTGGTGGGCGCGGTACTGCATGGAGCGGACGCCGAGTCCGCCGCTCCGTCTACTCTTAGATTGGGCGGGAGCGCCGATAGCGTCTTCGCGGAAGGAGTTGAGACGGACGTCTCCCGTCCCGTCGTCCTGTACGCGTACGACGATGCGATTCTCTTCCTTGCAGACGTCTACGCTCACATTTCTCGCTTTTGAGTGTTTGGTAGCGTTGGCGAGCGCTTCCTGAATGATGCGATAGACGTTCAGTTCCTGAGCGCGGGTCAGGGGCGGCGATGTAGGAGCCGTCCATTTATAGGAACAGGCGCATACGCTTTGCTTGTTGATGTTATAGCAGAGCGAGGTAAGCGCCTCGTTAAGCCCAAAGGCGTCCAACTCCACCGGGAAAGACTCGTGCGCGTATTGGCGGGTTCTGCTCAAGGTTTCGTCAATCATTTCCGAAAGCTCCGGCAGAAGCGCCTCCGCGCTCATACCGGACGCTAAACCTTTGCAAAACATAGAGATGCCTGCAAGTCGCTGACAGATGTCGTCATGCAGGTCCATACTGAACCGTTGCCGCTCCAATTCGCTTATACGAAGCGCTTCGGCTTCAATCTCAAGGCGGCGCTTTGCTTCCTCCGCAAGCTTCTTATGGGTCGTCGCCAAGTCCCGCGTCCGAAACGCCACCTCTTCCTCTAGTTTTTTCAACCTTTCCTGCTCGGTCTCCGCGATTTGCAGACGCTTCACTGTATTTGCAATGAAAACGGCCGCGCTACATACGTGTGAGTGAACCGTGTCCGCGGCGCTGTAGACGATAAGTCCCAAATACTCGAAACCTGCCCGCAGATGGTAAACAGCCCAGCCGCCGAAGGCAGTCTCCTCGTTACACGACGCGATGTGCGTATCAAAGAAATTCCTCAAGAAAACGACGTTTTCGCTAGACGCGGAACTTTGTCCTTTAACTTGAGAAAGATGAGAGAAATCAAAGGAATCTTTACCGTTCTCTCTTTGAAACGCCAGAATCCCTTGCTCTGTAGGCGTAGATTTGGGCTTTCGGTAAAGAATTAGGTAAAATGTCGCAATGTTTAAGCCAGTCAAAAAATATTGGAGATGCGAGACGATTTCTTCCAAAGAGTTCACCGTGATGAGACTCTTTCCCAAAAAACTCACGTTGAGGAAGAAATTTTCGGATCTGATAGCGTTGTACTGCATCTCCAAAAGGCGCGGCATAAGGGATTTTGTTTCTTCGAGGCGCTTTTCACAGCCGCAGGAGGCACGGACGACAAGGGTGGAATCTATACTGACGACTTTCGGCGCTTCTTTTCCCAGTATCATATTTCGTAAGATTCTGACTGACTGCCTGCCCATTTCTCCGAAAGGCTGACGCACCGTCGTAAGACTGGAAATCTCCATTTGCGCCTTGGCTATGTCGTCAAAGCCCACGACCTTGCATACCTTCTCGTATGCGAGGAGAGCCTTCTGCACTCCGAAGGCGATGGTGTCGCTGGCGGCCACAATCGCGTCCGGCAGGTCCGCGTGGGATATGAGGTAATCCTGCATGACGGCGCTACCGGACATCGTAGTGAACTCTCCATTGACGACAATTCCTTCGCAACCCGCGCCTTTTATCGCCCGCCTGAAGACGGTCTCTCGTGTGATATTGTCATAATGATTCTTCGGTCCCCCGATGAATAGAAATTTCCTGTATTTATGGAACGCTATTAGGTGTTCCATGAGTTTCTCCATGGAATCGCGGCTTTTCACGATAATTGAGGGAAAATACGGCAGGCGCTGTCCGATAGATACTACCGGACAGTGGAACTTGTTCTGGGGATTCTTGAAAAATTCAACGAAATCGGTCCCAAAACTCTCTTTGTGGACAAACACCGACGACAATATGAGAACGCCGTCGACGCCGATGAAGGCTTTTGAAGAAAAGATAGACGCCTTGCTCGCGGTAAACATCTCGTCCTGTACGCAAATTATGCCTATACCCAGCGCCTTCGTCTCCGCCTGAACGCCGCGATATACCGAAATCTGGTATTCTTCATCTAAGTTATTTAAGAAAAGCGCTATATTCACTTTTTACTCCTTCACAGGCTACGCCTATTAGACGACTTCCCAACCGGGCGTCGTTTGAAAGGAGTCTCCGCCGTCCCCCGCAGGCAAAGCCTATCAGTCGAAAGCTGTTTAACGACTTCCCAACGGGCGTTGTACGAAAGGAAGCCCCGCTGACTCCGACTTGACGGCTCCGCATAGGATAATTTTTGACGATCCGCCTTTCAAATTATAATAAATTATGGTAGAAAGAGCGCTTTTATTGCTTTGCCCGTTTGAATAACTTTATTATACGGTAAATATTCCTAAATATCAATACGTTTTAACGGTATCTTTTCATAACATAGTTATTGTTGTAATATAGGCGTCATGAACAATTTTCAGTATTATACGCCGACGCGCGTCCTTTTTGGGAAGGATACCGAAAAGGAAGTCGGCGCGTTAGCGGCGTCTTTCGGCTGTAGAAAGGCGCTTGTACATTACGGTAGTAAGAGCGCCGTGGAGTCCGGCTTGCTCGACCGAGTATACCGCTCTCTTGACGAAAACGACGTCTCTTATGTCTCGCTTGGCGGGGTTGCGCCTAATCCGCGGCTTTCAAAGGTCCGCGAAGGCGTGGACTTGTGCCAAAAAGAAGGCGTTGACTTCATCCTCGCGGTGGGCGGCGGCAGCGTCATCGACTCGTCCAAGGCCATAGGCTACGGCGCGGCAAGCGGCGGCGAAGTATGGGATTTCTACGAGCAGAAGCGCGTCCCGACTGGTTGTCTGCCTATCGGTTGCGTACTGACCATAGCGGCCGCGGGCAGCGAAATGAGCGACTCGTCCGTCATTACCAACGACGACGGCGTCAAACGCGGCTACTCCAACGACGTCTGCCGCCCCAAGTTCGCGGCGATGAATCCAGAACTCACATTTACTCTGCCGCCGTACCAGATTGCGTGCGGTTGTGTGGATATCGTTATGCACACGCTGGAGCGGTGGTTAGACCCCAAACGCGCGGATTCCGAGCTTACGGACAGTATTGCTATTGCGCTCATAAAAACCGTGACGCGAAACGCGCTTATTCTCAAGGACAATCCCCGCGACTATAACGCGGCGGCCGAAATCATGTGGGCGAGCAGTCTCTCTCACAACGGGCTTACCGGATGCGGGGGAAGCGGCGGGGACTGGTCGACGCACCAGATAGAGCATGAGTTAAGCGGGATGTTCGACGTGGCGCACGGCGCGGGATTATCCGCGGTCTGGGCGACGTGGGCGCGTTACGTCTACAAATCCCTGCTCCCCCGTTTCGCAAAGCTTGGCGCGGAGGCGTTCGGCGTCGCGGGCGATAGCGAAGAAGATACCGCCCTTCTCGCCATCGACAACATGGAGGCGTTCTTCAAATCAATCAATATGCCCACGTCAATCCACGAACTGGGCGTCGACCTTACCGAAGAACAGGCGAAGGAACTCGCGTTTAGGTGCAGTTTCTTCGGTAAACGCAAGCTCGGCTCGTTCTACCCGCTTGACGTTTCCGACCTGGAAGCAATCTATAGGCGAAGCCTGTAGGACGACTTCATAACGATTGTTGTTTGAACAGAGGTTCCGCTGACCCTGTAGGCTTTGCCTGTTTTACGCCTTCGCAACGGAGCGTCGCTGACCCCGTCTTGACGGGTGCGCTTGCAGGCAAGCGCACCCTACGCGCCGTTTGTATGAGAGAGTGTCAGACACGCATGATAATAATACTGATAAACAATGTTTAATCTTGACAATTTTTCCTTCAGAATATTAGAACAAATGTGCCATCGTGATTAAAACTCCTCAAAATTATTGTTTTAATAGTTATTGTTTCTTTATAATACAATAAACGCCAATATCATTCCGTATCTAATGAATATATTACGGAGAGGGAGATACATCGGCTCGGACAGCGAGCGGCTCGCTATTTGCGGGTTTGCTAGACGAGAAATAGTAATGCGTCCTTGTCATTTCTGCATAGGAGTATAATTACTCAAAAAGCGTGAATTGTCAAGCGGGTTTTTGTAAAAAAACAGCCAATAGCGGGGACAGACCAGTTTACTAACTCCGCCTGTCTTGACGTTAGTCTAATATTTGTTTTACAAAATATTAGTTTGAAATATATTCAATCCGCTTGCGGCGCCAGCGGATTACAGTTGATATTATCAGAAAATATCTTTACAGAGTCTCTTTCTTTTTTTATAAAAAGAAAGTATACTTATTTCTAGTATTATCTAAAGGAGTTTTTATGGTAAAAGAAGTTTTTGTCGAGTGGGAGGACCGTTATTCTGTGGGTATTCCTGCCATTGACAGACAGCACAAAGAGTTGCTCAACTTAACTAACGAGCTTTACAATGTGTGCCAACTTGGAGATGAAGCGGCGCACGAGCATTTCAGGAGCGTCATTCATAAAGCTGTGGAATACGTGAAGTTCCATTTTTCCGCCGAAGAACAAATCATGGAAAAAATCAAATTTCCGGAACTACCAGACCACAAAAAACAGCACGAGAGTTTTGTCAGACAAGTCCTAGAAAATGTAGGAGAATTTGAAAGCGGTAAACGATTTGTACCGAACGCCTTTGTCCGTTTCCTCAAAGATTGGATACTCACTCATATCGCCATGTCTGACCAGAAATACCATACATACATCATCGGACTGAAGCGCTAGAGCGCGTTATAGCATATCCGGTAGATTGAATGAAAGTAGGGAATAGCGTTCGTTACTTGTAAAGATGAAAGAGTCGAGATATTATTAAAAATAACCCTTTCCCTGTTTTTTCTATCGTCGCAAGTCCGCTAGAATGGTCAATGTTCTGATTATGAGAAATTACTTAACAAAATTAGAATTTGATGAAATACGGCGGCGAGTTGCCGAATGTTCGGCGAGCACGGAAGCAAAGACGCTCCTGCTTGAAGAGACGCCGCTTTTCGATGCGGAGAAAGCCGCCGAATTGAAGCGGACGGTTTCAGCTATCGTGGGCTGTATGAATTCTGTCGACGCGGAACCTCGCGAAGATCTGCCCTGCATCGACGGTATCCTGCCTAAGCTCGCGGTCAGCGGCGGCGCGCTCGACATCGACGAAGCTTTGGCAATCGGGCTTTTCGTGGAGCGCGGCGGTCGGTTGAAACACTGGCTATATATGAGAAAAGCCGGTAAAATCTCGCATGGTTCGTGGTCAAATTTTCTTTCAGAAAAGTTAGATGAAATTCCGGACTGTTCCCATGTCGCCCGCGAAGTATTCCGTGTGGTCAACCACGACGGCGCGATGAAAGACTTGCCCGAATTTCAAAAAATCAACGGCCGGATACGGAATCTACGTCGGGAACTGGACCGTGCCGTCTCCCGCTACACAAACGGAGATGAAGCGGGGATGCTCCAATCAACGGTGCCGTCGCAGAGGGACGGACGCCTCGTTTTAGCCGTCAAAGCCAACTTTCGTGGGCGCGTGAAAGGCATCGTCCATGAAGTTTCCGCAACAGGACAGACCATTTTCATTGAACCGGAAGAGGTGATTGAGAAAAACAATGAAATTTTTATTGAAACGCGAAGATTAGACGCGGAAATTCTACGGGTACTCCGCGAAATGACCGCTCGAATCGCGGAGAGTCGTGATTCATTGTTAGACTTCCACGAAAGAGTCGTCAGAATTGAAGTTTTGCGGGCAAAGGCGCGATATTCCTTTGAGACAGGGGGCGTTTTTGCCAATAATAGACAGGAAGAAAGCGGCGAATTCGTCTTGAAACAGGCGCGGCACCCGCTTTTGGGAACGTCAGCCGTGCCTATCGATTTCACAATGAAGGACGGCGTCCGTGTTGTCGTCATCACCGGAGCCAATACTGGCGGTAAGACGGTCGCTTTAAAGACGGTCGGGCTTTTCGTACTAATGAACCAGTGGGGACTTGCCCTCCCCGCGGCCGAAGGCACAACAATGCCTTTTTTCGACGGCGTTTTCGCGGACATCGGGGACGAACAATCCATTAGCCAGTCTCTTTCCACTTTTTCAGGACATATCGCCAACATCGCGGAAATCGTCGCGGGCGCGACTGAAAACTCTCTCGTCCTGCTTGACGAACTCGGCTCCGGTACTGACCCGGAGGAGGGAGGGGCGCTCGCAATGGCGATTCTTGATTGCTTCATCGGGAAAAAAGCCCGCCTTGTCGTTACGACGCATCACAGCGCGCTGAAAAATTATGGCTACACGCGACCGGGCGTGGAAAACGCCTCAATGGAGTTTGACGCGCGCTCGCTTTCTCCGCTTTACCGCATCGTTATGGGCATACCGGGAGAGAGCCGCGCCCTCGATGTCGCGTTCCGCAACGGACTGGCGCCTACGATCATCGCTACCGCCCGCTTCTACCTTGACGAAAAACGCTCGGATGTCTCGGCGCTCATCGCAGGACTTAAGCGGAAACAGGCGCAATTAGATGAAGAATCCGCGGCGAGCGAGGCGGAAACTATCCGTCTTGTTGAAGAAAAGCGCAAAATAATCCTTGAAGAGTTGCGTCTCAAACAAAAAGAGGCTGAACTTGCCGAGTCTGGTCTTGTAAATTTAAGAAAATTACTCGAAGAAAGTAGAAAAACGCTTGAAAATCTGGTACGTGAGTTGAAGGAAGGCGGAGTTTCACGAGAAAAGACTCTGAAAGTGAAAGAATTCTTGCGTGATTTTGAAAAATCGGTCAATGCGGCCGCGGAATACAGAGAGAAATCCGCCGAGGAGCTGAATTCTTTTAAGCAAAAATTGGAAAAGACGGAGAGGAATCAGGAGATTGCCTTTGAAGCAGGAGTCGAGGTGTTGATTGGGGAATGGGGACAGCGAGGGAAGATCGTGCGCAAGGAGAAAAACGGCGCGTTTTTAGTGGAGACTGGTTCCGTCAAACTGACGTTTCCCGCGGACGCCCTTGTTCCCGCTGACCGTCCCTGTAAACCTCAAAAGCCCGCAGTGCTAATCGACCTCGCGGACAAAAACGGAGCGCAACTTGAGGTGAACCTTCTGGGTATGCGGCTTGAGGAAGCGTTGTCCATTCTGAGGCGGCAGGTTGACGGCGCGCTTCTCTCCGGTTTGGGGCGTTTCGCGGTAGTTCACGGCAAAGGTAACGGCGTCCTGCGTCAAGGCGTCCACGAATTTCTTAGAAAGGAGCCGTATGTGGCTGACTTTCACTTCTCCCGTCCGGAACTCGGGGGCGCGGGGCGCACCGAAGTGGAGATGAATGTGTGATGATTCTGCGCTGCTCCGCGTAAAGCGGCGGGGAAACGTTTTTGTTCACCCATAGTAAATAGCAACAAGGGCTTCTTCCCATTTTCCGTCACGCATACACGAAGTTCTCGTCGAACACGATGATTTCGCTTATCTTTTCCTTGCCTAAGGCTTCTTCCGTCGAAACGGCTTGGGCGCGTCCGTAGATCAAGCCTAATAACTGAATTACCACTAAGGGAATCATAGCGACCATAGCCACGATGCCGAAAGCGTCTGTCATTGGATTGCCGCCTATACCCGTGCAGGTTCCTAGAGCCAGCGGGAGGAGAAACGTCGACGTCATGGGACCGGAACATACGCCTCCTGAGTCAAAGGCAATACCCGTGAATATACGCGGCACAAAGAACGCGAGAATCAAGGCAAAGGCATAGCCTGGAATCAATATCCACATGATAGAAATGCCTGTGAGAATACGTATCATCGTGATACCAAGCGCGATGGACATACCCACGGAAAGCCCGATATTCATCACCTTTTGCGTGATTGCGCCTTGGGACACATCCTCAACCTGCTTGTTAAGCACATGAACAGCCGGCTCGGCCGCTACGATGAAGTAACCGATGATCATACCGAGCGGTACGAGAAGCCATTTGACTTCCGAACGGGCAAGCTCGCTTCCGAAAAGATGTCCGGCTGGAATGAATCCCACTTCCACGCCGGTCAGAAACACGACAAGCCCGATGAACGTGTACACGAAACCGACGAGGATACGTCCCACCTGCCGTTTTTTGAAACGTTTGGAAATAAGTTGGAAGACGAAGAAGAAAATGAATATCGCGGCGAGCGCTATAGCCACGTCCTTGATAGTCTCCGGGAACGCTCGTAGGAAGCTCATCACAATGTCGCGGTCTGTATAAGTCGCTATGGCCGCAATATCAACCTCGCTGCCGCCGCTGACTTTATTGATGTTCTTTACCAAACCCAGTACAAGCGTCGATAAAATAGGTCCAATACTGCACAAGGCTACGAACCCGAAGCTGTCGTCCTTAGAGTTTTTGTCGCCGCGGAGAGACGCCACGCCGAAGCTCATGGCCAGCATAAACGGCACGGTGATTGGACCCGTGGTAACCCCGCCGGAGTCGAATGCGACTGGAATGAAAGCGCCGTCAGACGTTCCAAGCATATAGCCAGTTACGCCGAAGGTTATCGCATAAAAGATAAGCAACAGCGCCATGAGCGGGATACCGAAAAACACGCGAAGAACCGCGAGCGCAAGGAAAATCCCAACGCCCACGCCCACAGTAACGATGAGCGTCCATGGATTGAGCGATTCCGCGAGTTGCCCTGCAAGCACCTGTAGGTCTGGTTCCGCAATGGTGATAATGACGCCCATCACAAAACTGATTCCAAGCGCGAGGAACAGACTCGTGGTTTTGGAGAGTTGTGCGCCGATACCCTCGCCCAAGGGCATCATCGCCATATCCGCGCCGAGCGTGAAGAAACCCATACCGATGACGAGGAGCGCCGCGCCGGCGATGAACATGGTAATGACTCCTGCCGACATCGGTACGAATATGATGCTGGCGATTATTACTATAACTGTTATGGGAAGCACCGAGGCAAACGCTTCCATAATTTTTTCCTGTAGAACCTTATTCATTGCGTTTATTATAAAGAATGAAACTGAAAAAAGCAAGAGAAAATCGATCGAATATCAGCGTTCTTCTTTAATAACACGCCTCCTATAATAAAGGCAAACGTCCGTTTTTTTCCCGAAATCTCGTCAAATTGCTGTATAAATCTAATGTCGAGGCGGCAGAAACTTCGTATAACTTATGTTACGCAAGAAGTTCATAGTTTTTGAGATACTTGCGTAATTTTGCGATTTGATATATTTTTGAAGACGTAATGAAAAAAGGAAATATTAGAGCGGCGAAACTTATATTAGAAGACGGCTCTGAATTCGCGGGCTGGTCGTTTGGTAAGGAACGAGCGCAAGCTGGCGAAGTCGTATTTACAACCGGCATGACTGGCTACCCCCAGGCGCTCACAGACCCCAGCTTTCGGGGACAGATACTCGTGTCAACTTATCCACTCGTGGGCAACTACGGCACGCCAGTTAAGCCGAAAACAGGCGAGCCTTTTCTC
This sequence comes from Treponema sp., assembly GCA_031260245.1. Taxonomy (GTDB): domain Bacteria; phylum Spirochaetota; class Spirochaetia; order Treponematales; family Breznakiellaceae; genus JAIRKH01. The sequence goes on from JAIRKH010000068.1 coordinate 13,318, forward strand.
GACGAATTAGGAATCCCTGTTCACTTTGAGTCGGAGCGCATACAGGTCGCTGGTTTCGTCGTGTCCGAAGCTTGCGGAGAGCCGAGCCACTTTGCGTCCGGCGCAAGCCTTTCGGCTTGGCTTGAAAAAAACGGCGTGCCGGGCGTCTTCGGCATAGACACGCGGGCGCTCACATGCCGTTTACGGGAACGCGGCGTGATGATGGGAAAAATCACCGTGGAAAACTGCCGTAATGTTGATATCGATTCTGGATTCATCCCTCACCCTGTCATGGACGCGTCTCCGCGGGAAGTCAAGGTTTTCTCAAGAGTTGATACCGCGGCAAACAGCGGCTCTTCCCCCAAAATCGTCCTTATTGACTGCGGGGCAAAGGCGAATATCCTACGATGCCTACTCAAGTGGGGCGTCGAGGTTATCCGCGTGCCTTGGAACCACGACCTACATGGCATTGACTACGACGGCGTTTTCTTATCAAATGGACCTGGGGACCCCAAAGCCTGTGGCAAAACCATAGCTACGATGCGGCGCGTCTTTGACCAAGGGAAGCCCATCTTCGGCGTCTGTCTGGGCAATCAAATCATGGCGCTTGCCGCGGGCGCGGACACATACAAGCTCCTCTATGGACACCGTGGACAAAACCAGCCTTGCATTGAAGTCGGAACCAAGAAATGCTACATCACAAGTCAAAATCACGGATACGCAGTGCGAGCCGATACTTTACCTAAAGGCTGGCTACCGTGGTTCGTCAACGCCAACGATGGTACCATCGAAGGCATACGCGCGGAAAACGGGCTATTCAAAGCAGTCCAGTTCCACCCCGAAGGCTGTCCCGGCCCCCGGGACACCGAGTTCCTCATAGACGATTTTGTGAAACAAACAATTCTATTTAGGCAAAGAGATGATTAAAGCTAAAGAGGCGAGTTATGGACGATAAAATCAAGAAACTCATCGATAAAATTTCAGCCGCGAAACACTGCGTCGCGTTTACCGGCGCGGGAGTCAGTACCTTGTCAGGTATTCAGGACTTTCGCGGGAAAAATGGGCTTTACACTACTAATCCCGCGACATATCAAAAAATGTTTGACATAGCATGGTTTGAGTCTGACCCAAGCTTGTATTACCAGACCGCAAAGGACTTCATTTATGGGCTTGATGAAAAACAACCCAGCATTGTACATAAAGTTTTGGCGGATTTGGAGAAACAAGGCAAACTGAAAGCTCTCATTACCCAGAACATCGACCTTTTGCACCAGAAGGCGGGCAGTGTGAACGTGATTGAGATTCACGGATCGCCGATTATTCATTACTGTATGCGGTGCGCGGGCATACGCATAGGCTTTGAAGCAGTAGCCGTCGCCGTGAAAAGTGGAGACTTACCCCGCTGTCCAAAATGTAACCGCGTATTGAAGCCTACAATCACCTTCTTCGGCGAGGCTCTACCTGCCGATGCGCTCTCCAAAGCCGCTAACGAAGCGCAGTCCGCAGACCTCATGCTTGTTTTGGGGTCAAGTCTCACCGTCAATCCCGCCGCAGACCTTCCCCGCCTCGCCTTATCGCGCGGCGGAGAGCTTGTCATTGTAAATGATATGGAAACATACCTAGACAGATATGCAGTCCTTCATTTTGACAGCCTTGCCGAAGTTTTCGACGCTCT
>JAIRKH010000107.1 GCA_031260245.1 Treponema sp.
CTGCAGCCTTCTTCCAGCAGCCGCTTCGCGACCGCAAGCCCTATGCCTGAACCGCCGCCGGTAACCAGGACTCTTGAGACGCGCGTCTTCATGGGGGCGCGTCTCCGTTTAAGCCACGCTGATACACCACATCCGCATAGACCCAAGTCGTTCCGAGCGGATAACCGATAGGGAAATGACTTTTAATATGATTTTGACCCATCTCGCAAAAATAATAATGGATACCCTTAAGCGTAAGGTAAACTCCAAACGAGTGAACGACGTCTGCGGAAGTGTAAACAGCTTCGATCGTGGAAAAATCAATATTGTTTTTTCTAAAGAAGTCGTCGTATGTTTCGAGTATGCGTTTCTCGATTTCTTGAGGCGTTCTCAATCCGTTACCCGCACTTCCATTAAAATGAATAACTCGCGAGAATATCCCTGCCTGAACGTATCCATCAAAGTTTCTTTCAAATCCGAAAGACAACTTCGTACTGTCGTCAACGAGTAAGACGGCTGGTTTGTCCCGCATAGCGGTAAGTTTGTGGGTAATAACCCACGCCCAAGTTCCGCCGTGAATAATCTGGTATAAAATCATGTATACTCCTTGTTTTCTCGCTTGCGAGGTTGTGAGCGATATGGTACACTATTCTCATGGACTTTAAGAGAATCGCCCGTCTGAACCCGCTCAACGACTTCGCCTTCCAGAAAGCCATGGGCGAGGAGGGCGACGAAGCTCAGTTGACCGCGTTCTTGCGCGCGGTCTTGGATCGCACCGGCAAAGGCGACGTTACGTCGGTCAGAATCATCGAGAACACAGAGTTGAAAGCCGACGCGGCGGGCGGCAAGGCGGTCAGGCTCGACGTGCTCGCGGAGGCGGTCGTGAGAACGGAGCGCGTCGACGCGGACATTGAGGTGCAGATAAAGAACGAGTACAATATGGCGAGACGGTCGCTGTACTACTGGGCTAGAAAGTACGGTCGCATTCTGGACGTCGGCGAGGATTATACGAAGCTGCCTGCGGTGGTTGCGGTAAACATTCTTGGGTACGGGTATTTCGCCGTTGCGGACTACCACACGAGTTTCCACCTGTGGGAGGATAGGCATAAGGAGTTGCAGTTGACGGACGCGTGCGAGATACACTTCTTGGACATGGTGAGGTTTCGGAAGTTCCGTGCGGCGAAAGGCTTTAACTTGGACGAGCCGTTGAACAGGTGGATGGCGTATTTCGACAAGAAGAGTCCGCGAGAGACGATAGAGGAGGTATTGAATATGGACGCGACGATACAGGAGTTTCAAGAGAAGCTGGAGCGGATACACCGCGACAAGGCGCTGATGCGTATGTACGACCAATATGAGAAGACGGAGCGCGACTGGATAAGCAGTATGAGGGGCGCGGAGCGTAAAGGCGAATTGAAAGGCGTCGCCAAAGGACGCATTGAAGGCGAACAGATAGGCGTCGCCAAAGGCATCCCGCGAGGTGTCGCGGAGGCGATGGCGCTTCTCGAACGCGGACTCTCCGCAGACGAAATCAAAGCGCGGTATGGGCTGTAGGCTAGACCAAGTTCCGCCATGAACAATCTGGTATAAAATCATGTATACTCCTCCTTACAGGCGGAGCCTGTTTTATCTACTCCGCTGTCTTAGGCTAGGTTAGCCCAAAAGTCTAAACCCCAGCCCAAGAACCTAGTCCAGACTAGATGGGAAACGGCAGACTTCGCGTGTTAGCAAGCGTCCTAACTGGGGATAGTATCATGCGCCGCTTGCGTGTGAAGCCGTCTAACAGGCTTCGCCTATATCTAATGATTGCTGGGGGGGGGGGGATCTCAATTAATGAAATCTCATAGACGACTATTTTCGTCCCCACGTCAATCTTCGTACTATCAAAATATAGACAATCATAAACGTCGCTGTTTGGGCTGAATTGATATGAAAATCTGTCTTTGTTCTCGGTTAACGCTATCGAGAACAAGAACTGCGCCTTGCTACACGAATAGTCTGAAATGACTAGAGGTAGTCGGAGCGACTTATTGGAATGAGCCAAGATTTCAAACCTGTAAGCTTTTGAGCGACATAAAAAGCTTAACAACGGGAACTTAACTCTCTTATAATTCGAGTTTGAAACCTTCTCAAAGAGTCTGTAATCGGCGGCTCTCACTTGACTCCAAGCCGTTGCGTCCGCCTCTGGTATATAGCTTTGAGGGAAGACGACTTGTAGCGGGAAATTTGTATTTGTCCGCTTCTTTAATATATTCGCAATACTCTTTTGCGATACGTATTTTCTAAAGAGATGCTCTAACTTCTTGTAGAAGATCTCTTTCGCCTCAAACAGCAACGCCTCATAATTGTCAACAGTCTTTGCGTAATACCACCATTTTTGTATTATATTAACCCAATACGGCATATTCTCAAATACGTTTGGAGAATACTTGTTATAAAAAGGAGTTTCAAAATATTCTTCCCATGGTTTAGGGCGTCCCATGAAATGAAATATTCTTATATCGTTAAACGACTCTTTCGTCTGTCCCCAAATCGTCGACTGAAATCTGCTTGGGAAGAACTTTGTTTTATTGTAGAAGAGATAATTAGCGAGCCCTTGGTCGGCGAATAGCTCGCTTGTTTTAAGTATTTTAAGCCTCTGCTCATTCGCTTCAACGAGCGTTTCTATAGTTATACGCTCGCTCTTAAATTTAGCTAGGTTTATCACAAGACTACCCGTGCAAAAAATGCAGTAAGCGTTATTATGCGAGGAACATCTGACGCGGGAAGCCATATCTGTAACTAATCGGACTTTCTCTTGCTTGTCGCCGCTTCCCGCAGCCAATAAGAAGTTATCCTCAAAATCGGAAAAGTAGAACTCCGTAAAGTCGCCGCATACTAACGTATCGCTGTCTAAATAAATCGCCCTTTCTACTTCAGACGGTAAATATTGATGCGCTAACAACCAATAAAAACACTCCGACGGCCATTCGTCTGAAAAAGAATAATGCGAGAATACTTGTGGATTATAGACGATAGAATGAAAATGTTGCTTATATTTACGAGCGGCGTTTGACATCAATGCGAGATCTTCTTCGCCAATACGATGATGAAGAAGCCAAAAATGTACATCGTAATCTTTGTGATTCTCAAATACAGAAGTCATCAGAACGGAGAAATACTTCCCAATCCGATTATCGCCTGATATAAGTACGTTAATTATTTTACGCCCCATTCTTTTTACTCCTCCTTACGGGCGGAGCCTGTTTTATCTACTCCGCCGTCTTATGCTAGGTTAGCCCAAAAGTCTAAACCATCCCAAGAACCTAGTTCAGACTAGATGGGAAACGGCGGACTTCGCGTGTTAGCAAGCGTCCTAACGGGGATAGTATCATGCGCCGCTTGCGTGTGAAGCCGTCTAACAGGCTTCGCCTATATCTAATGATTGCTGGGGGGGGGGGTAACACAGAGAGTCGAGCGTCTCCCACAGCCAGTCGTCAATACGCATAAATCTATAACCCGCGCTCTTTGCCTTGTCGGTATTCATTGAATTTTCTGGGACGTTGTTGTAGTGGCACTTATTTGCGTCGCCCCATACAATATTCGCCTTCTTGCCAAGACGTTTCTCGATATATTCAACCAAAGCCTGGACGGACGTCGTTCCCTCGCTCGCAATGTTGTAAGCTCCGGTCAATCCATGTTCATAGGCGTATATCGCAAATTTTCCCGCTTCGCTTGTATGAGCCATCGCAAATTTACGGTTATAATGCGCCCGCGACATCTGCATGGGAACGCCCTGCCTGATATTTTCAACAAACCAAACGAGTCTTTTTGAAAGGTCGTCTACGCCTCCCACATAAGGAATCCGTATACGCAGGTTCTTAACCGCAAATCCAAGCGAAGCTTTTTCCGCGGCTCGCTTGCCCATTTGATACGAAAAGTCGCCGGTAGTAAATCTAGCGTCCGCAGGGTTAAAGTCCGCAGGGTTAAAATTTTCCTCGCGCATATCGTTTTTCAGCGTCCCGTAAACCGCGTTTGATGAAAACTGAATATAATAGTCGGTTTTCACGACGTTCAATAACTGTTCCACATACGCCGCATTATAGGCTGACGTATCAAAAATCGCGTCGAATTCTCTCCCCTCGAGTTTTTCCACAACGCTTACTGGATTATCTCTATCTAATATCAATCGTTCAATCTCGTCGCCGAATGGATTGTTTGAACGCCCTCTTTGCGCTATAGCGACTGAATAACTTTTATTCAACAATCCTTTGACCAGATATGGTCCCATCTGCCGAGTACCGCCTACCACCAATATCTTATACCCCCCCCCCCCCGTATTTTCTTTTAAGTATTCAAGCGTCGTCTTTGGAACGAGTTTGGCTATTTCCTCGAAGTTATTTTCTTTCAAGAAAGCGCGTACTCTGCTTGCGGAAATCGGCGCGTCGCCCGACTCTTTACGCGGAATTACCTCGAAACGCACGCCGTATTTCGGTAAGATAGCGCGCATTGCCGCGTTATACTGGCGCGTAACGTTGTCGAGCGGCTCCTCGCCCGCGAAACGTACCGTAACCCCGAGCGCGGGCGCGATTCTTTGCCCGAAAATCTCAACGTCCATCGAAGCGTCGATAGTCGCGTTCTGTCGCGTCTCCTTGAGGAAATACATCTGAAAAGTCGTCTTTGAGATGATAAACTGCCCGCTTGGAACGACGACGACGTTGGGCAGACGCGCGGTCCCCGCCTTTACCAGTTGGAACCTGTCCGCGAAAGGGAATATGGACTTGTCCTCTTCCACGACGAAAATATACAACGCGTCGACCCTGCCCGCCGCGTATTCAATCAAGTATAGATGACCAAGCGTGAACGGATTGCAGTTCATGACGATAGCGCCTTTGACGCCGCCTCTTTCTCCGCCGATTTGTTTAATCTTACCCACATATTCCGCGAGTTTTTCCTCGTTCTCGGCGGAGAGCAAGACGTCGCGGCGGACTTCTTTCGCTTGCGTCGTTTGCGCCGCTAGGTTCTTATAAGCCGCGCTGTCGTCTTGTTTGAACACGCCCGCTTGCGCCAACGTCTCCGCGAGTTCGTTCGCTACGATTCTATTTCCGACGAAGTTGAAATGGTCGGCGTCGAGCCAAATCTCGCCGTAATAATGCGGTCTGTCGAACAGTTTACGGGCGTCGCAAATGGGGAAGGTCCTGCCCATGATTTCCACAATCTTGTCCGACTGCCCGGACAACAACAAGACCGCGGTATCGCCGTCCGCAAACGGAACGTCGTCCATTCTGCGCCTGCATTCGACGACGTTCATCGCGCCGCCGTTGCCGCAATTAACGACTTGCATCTGGATTGCGTCGCGGTTGAGCGCGCCTTGCAAGAAACTCTCAATCGTATGCTCGTCGCTACAACCCACTCCATAGGCTACGCTATTCCCAAACATGTAGACGTTACCGTTTGATTGCTCTGGCAGATCCGTCGTAACTCTACAGCCGTTTATTGAATTGAAATACTTGCTTTGCGCGTCGCTCATCGCCATGTATCCGTTCTTATATTCGGTTTTCGCGGGTTTTGTACTCTCGTCGTAATACGCCCGCGGCAAGTTTTGCGGGACGAACACGGTTTTATATATGGTATCGCGGTCGGCTTTGCCCTGTAGTATCGCGTTTTCAAAGTCAGAGCGGTTGGCGACTTGCCAAAGCGCGGGGACAAGCAAGACTACAAAATGCGTCCGCGGGTATTTCAGCGCGAGTTCTTTCATGCGCTCAAAGACGCCGCGTTTTGCGTAAGAGAACAGCAAAGAGTCCTGCAAAGACGCCGCTTCGGTAAACAACGGGAATTTCCGCCGAAGCGCGTCCGTTATCTGTCCGTCAATCAATAAGGGCAGGTTTTGTTTTTCGGTTATGGACGCTATATCTTGGAAAGTTACTTCTCCAGTTCTTGGGTAGCGCAACTGAACGGTTGCGGTTTTATCGCCAAGCAATAGAGACGTAAGTACATTAGCATGGTATCCCTGTTCCCATAGGTACCGTGCAAGCCCGCCATCGCTGTAGAGCGCAACCTCCGTGCAGCCTTTGTCCGCAAAGTAATCAAACGCATGACCGCCAAGCGGCGCAAGCGACGCGATGAGGTCGTAGAGCGGGTTATTTTGCGGTATTTTTTCAATTTGCTTTATTGTCTCGTTTTTATGCGCTGTATTCGCTACGGCGCTTTCCCGCGAGAGCGCGCTTATTTTTTGCTCAAGCGCGGTAATACGGCAATGAGCGTCGTAGGCGTCCTGTCGAGCCAAGTCCGCCAGACTTAAAGCGTTTCGCTTGAGCGGCGCGTCGAGCGCGTCCAAGAGCCATTTACGTCCGCGTTCGCGCTCACGCTTCAAGAAGTTCGCCGCTCCGCTGAAATCGGGAACTTGAAACAAGTCGTATCGAGAGAAGATTTCATTTGGCGAATTCAACAGACGATTCTCAAATTCAGTCTGCGCCAAAAAGCTTTGAAGGCGCGTACTGCCGCGTCTTGCGTTATTTATGACGATGAAAGGCTTATTAAAGATAATAGACAGACACATCCCATGAAAACTGTCGATAACCGAAAAGTCGCAGTGAATGATATGCCACAGCCAATCCTCGACTTCGCCGCCTATTGCGTTGAAATCCTTCAAGGCTTCCAAACGCGGTTTGTAATCTCCCTGCATATCTGTAAAAGCGACGACTTGCTTATCGAGTTTTTGGCTTGTGAAACGTAGCAACGCTCTTTTTTCTTCGTCGGGGTCCAGGATATACGCGAAAATAAAGTTTCCTTGAGTTTTGATTCTCGCGTCCGCGGCGAGTTTTTCGTATACTTCCGCTTCGCAAAGAAACACAGGGTCAGGCGTCTGAACCGCTTCTTTCCCGAATACTTCGCGGCAAATATCAACGCCGCTCGTCTCTCGCGTCGAAACGTAATCAAAACGATTCATGTACGCCCGCGCAAGAGGCAGCGCAGAATCCGGAAAATACGACTTGTCATGCCCGAAAGACGTTGAATACGCGATCTTCTTTTTGGAATCTTTCACGAAATTTAACATGAATAAATAGCCGTTTTGAATCATCGACGGATAAAACCACAGTTGGTCCGAGCCAACGATAAAAGCGTCTATAGGATTATTCAAATCAGTCATCTCATAATCGTATCGAATCTTGCTTATATGAAAACGCCGTTTCGCGAAATCAGAAGCGCTCGCGGGGTTTGCTTTGTCTTTTACCGGCGGACGAATCATAGCCGCCGTTTTATTTTGCGACAATAAAAACGTATACAAAGCGTAGGACGTAAGCGAAGAGCCGTAATTCACGCCGCCCCACCAGCCGACGACGCCTACGTCAAAACGCTCTTTTAACGCATGGAGGAGGGCGTTATGAAACCCGCGCTTGTCTAAATACGAAAAAAAACGACTTCT
>JAIRKH010000026.1 GCA_031260245.1 Treponema sp.
GCGAGCCGCTCTTCTGCGATTTCCTTCGCGAACAGCGTGTGTAACGCGCCTACAAAGCCCCGGTCGATCTCGAACACCGTAACCCGCGCCCCCCGGTCGAGGAGGAGCCGCGTCATCGCGCCCAGCCCCGGGCCGATCTCCCACACGGCATCCCCCGCGTGAAGATCAAGGGCCTCGATGAGCTTTGCCCGCGCCCCTTCGTTGACCAGAAAGTGCTGGCCGAACCGTTTCTGCGCCGAAAGGCCGCGCTCGTCCAGAAACGCCTTGATCGCGGAGGGAGCGTTATAGTTCAAGCTGTCTTCGTCCATCTCTTTGTCCTTCTATCCTTCTGTTCGTTGCCTTCGTCCAGTCCCTCGCCCGTCACTCAATCCCCTTCCAATTTGTCCAGCCGTTCCCATCCAGCCGTTCAATGGAAAACCGCTTTTTGATTATATACAGGCTCATAATGACAAGTCCAGCGACCAGCGCGGCGTTTATGAGCAATGCGGGAATAAGGGAGACCCCGATGGGCGGCACCCGTCCGGCGGTAAACGCGATTTTTTCCTGCGCGGCATAGAGGATGTCCATTCCCCCATCCATGACGGCCCGCAAAAAGGGCGGCGCGGCGGGAAACAGCAACGCGCCGACCATGAACACCGTGGCGATCGGTGCCAGTACAAGCCCGCAGATGATGCCAACGGGCCGTATCGTGCCGAAAACTCCCGCCGTAATGGACAAGGTTGCGATAAATGCCGCGAGGGATGCGGCAAGAGACGAGCCGATCACAGGCGGCAGATAGCGGCGCAACCCGTTGAAAAGGGGCCCGCTCATCGTGAGGATGCCCGCCAGCGCGCCGTAGGAGAGGATAAACGAGAGGCTCGTCCCCGACTCCGGGCGGATCACGATTTGCAAGAGGAACGAAAAGCAGAGCGTAAGCCACGGGTCTTTGGGCAACCCCAGTATGACGGCGGCGGCGGCGAGAAGGTACATGAGGCCGGAACGTTCGAGGGAGGGCATCGCGCCCGCCAGAAAGATATACCCGGCGATGAGGAGGGAACCCGCCGCCGCCGCCCATTTCAATCCGAGGGGCCGCTTCAACAGAAAGGCAATCACGGCGGAAATGATGGCGAGGTGCATCCCCGAAAGCGCGAGAATGTGGGAAACTCCCGCGTTTTGATACTGTCCGGCAAGCTCGCTGTCGAGGTTGTCGCGGATACCGATGAGCAGCGCGAGCGCGAGGCCGCCCCACCGGTACGGGGTAAAGACCTCCACACAGGCGATTCGGATGGATGTCCGCAACTGGTCGAGCTTCGACGGCGGCCTGACCACGAATACGCCTTTTGCGATGAACAGGCCGCCATCTTCCGTAAAGCGGCCGTCCACGAGAACCGTGCTTCCCCGCCCGAATTCCTTCACGCGGGGGATGGCCCCTTCCGGAAAGAGCGCCGTTACCGCGCCCCGCGCGCTGGTCCTCACCGTGCCGCGCGCGCCCGCAACCGTGCCGTCCGCCCATTGCAGGGACAACGCCGCCAAGCCCCGCCCGCTCCGGCTGACTCGCGGGTCGTCCAGCAACACGCCTGAGAGGGATGTTACGCCGGGTCTTGCCTGTCCGACAAAGAACCGCGCCTTCCGGTCGGCGGCCATCCGGCTTACCCCGCCCGTCCAAAACCCGCAGAGGGAAAACGCGGCAAGGATCACCGCGTAACGCGCTATCCGGGGCGGAGGTTCCGGCAGAGACTCCCCGCGGGGAAAGGATTCCCCCTTGGCCCTTGCGAAAAATACCGGCGCCGAGCAGAACGCCTTGCCCAACGCGGCGCACACGATCCCCGCGCACACCGCCCCCGCGAACCCTCCGGCGCCCGCCCAGGGAACCACCCCGTAATACGCGGCACACGCCCCAACCGCCGCCGCCGTGAGCGGCTTGATGGTATACACAAACGTTTTCATATCCTGTTCTCCGTACCCTATTTATGGCGTTGTGAGCCCGTTTGCTTTAGTCGGAGGCGGAAAAAAATAATGCCATGATACCGTTTCGCCATCGAACTTTGGGGTACCGCGTCCGTTTTACCCGTGGTTTTGGGGACAAGGGCGGGCTTAAAAAAGGTGGCGCACTAGGTTTAGCGATCGTAGAGGAGGCGGAGGCGGGTTACTTCGGGGTGGTCGGGGGCCAGCACGAGGGCTTGCTGGAGGTAGAAGGTTACGCGGCGGGTGTCTTTGCGCCGATCGTAAATGGCGATGAGGCCGAGGAGGGCGTCGATGTTGCGCGGGTCTTCGAGAAGGCTGGCACGGAGATCGTTTACGGCATCTTCGTCGCTGGCGCGGAGGCGGCTGCGGTAGTAGTGGGCGCGGCTGCGGGCACCGGCGGTTTTCAGCTCGGCAAGCGCGGCATCTATCATCGCCCCGCCTTCGTTCTGTTCGGCTCTTTCTTCCGACTCGGCGAGCATCCCGATGAGGTCAAGACGCGCGTTTTCATCATCCGGAAAAGCAACAACCGCCGCCCGCGCAAAATCGAGGGCCGCCGCCCGGTCTCCGAGGCCCTTCTTCACGAGAATGGCGTTTTTGAAACCGGACAATGACGGCGGGCCTTTCAGGATTTCCGCAAGATACCGTTCCGCTTCCGTCCAAACCTCGCGCGCGATCGCGTCATCGAGGGCAAGCTGGAATACTTCCAGACCGGGGGACGGTTCGGTTAACAGGCCGGCGAGAAACTGGCGGCCTTCCGTCTTGAAAACGGCTTGGCTTGCGCCGAGGAGTAGCCGGGCAAGGTAAATCCGCGCCTCAACGTCATGGGGGGCGGCGGTAAGGATCGTCCGCAATGGGGCGATGGCAGCGGACCGGCTCCGGTTTCCTTCCCAGGCGAGCCGCGCGCGCAAAAAGAGATACTGCCGGTTCGTTTCCGCGCCGCCCGCAGGGATGTAGGTATCGAGGGGCAGTTGCGCCTGATTGTAGCGGCCAAGCTCGATACACACCTGCGCCCGCATCAATAAAAACTCCGGGTTCCGCGAGTTCCGGGCAAGCGCCGCCGCGATAACCTCGTCAGCTTTTTCCCATTCCCCCGCCGCGATGTAGGAAACGGCGAGCTGGCGGCGGGCAGCGATGTTGTCGGGATAGAGCCGCGCTGTCTCGATCAGCAAGGTGATCGCCTCGTCGTGCCGGCCAACTCTCGCCAAAATCCGCGCGATGCCCAAAAAGGCGGGATAACATTCCCCATTGGAAAGCGTTACCGCCTCGTCGTAAAGCCGCCGGGCATCAAGCAGACGGCCCTGGCGTTCGAAAACCAGCGCGGAAAAATACGCCGCCAAGACCCCCTGAGGGTTAATCTGCCGGGCTTTCTCCAGAAAGGGAAGCGCGGCGTTGTTCACGTCCGCTGTGGCATCGGTTACAAGGACGACGCAGGGAAGGATATTCGTCAGATAGTCGGCGCTGTCGGCGGGCGGCGGCGTCCACGTTCCTTGTCGCGTGTCGGCGATGATTTTTGTGTAGGCAAGGTGAGACGGCGGGTTCACCGCTTCCGGATTAATGCCCGCGTCGGGGTAGATGAGGTCGGCGAGCAGCGCGGCGATGGCGGAGAGCATACGGCCGTATTCACTTTGCGAAAGCGCGCGGTTTTCGATGAGCAAAAGCGCGTTATGAAGAGCGCCGGGGCTTCCGATTTCAAGAAGGTCGTGCGCCTCCCTGAGAATTTCCGCCGAAGTCGTGGGCCGCGCCGCCTGTGATGAAGCGCCACGCGCAGCTTCATCGGACGGGGCAGAAGCTTGGAGCGATGAGGGGGCTGACGGAAACGCCGCGCAACTCCCCGCCAAAACAGCAATCGCAATCGCAACTGCCGCAGCAATCGCAATCACAAAAAAGGCGGCTGCCTGAGAATGTTCATGGCTTGCGGCGGATCGTCCGTTCATTGCCATGTTCTTACCGTTCTGCCGCCGTCCCATACCGCCCGATTACCGTCCCTTATCGTTATCGTTTAATTATTGTTACCGTTCTTTGGGAACAAGCGATCCCAACACGAGAATAAGGCCCGCCAGCGCGACCAGCAACGGCCACCACTCCAGCATAAATTGCTTGAACGACCACGGGGCCAAGTCAAGCGAAAAGAAGAGCAACACGCAGCCTAAAATGATGAAAGCAAGAGAGGGAAACAGGTACACCGCATGGATACGGGCGAATCGGTGCCAGCCTGCGGGAATGAGCGAGAGCCCGGCAAACACGGAAAGCAGCGGCCATGACTGGGAAAAAGGAATCGGCAGAACCTTCAACACCAGCAACACGAGAAAAAAACCAATCAGCAGAAGATACGACGCGAAGAACAGGTAGAGCGAACGATTCCGCAACTTGATCGCGTAAATAGCGAAACCCGCGCCCGCCGCCAAGAACAGTGCCGGCACGATGATGGACAGTCGCGAAATCCCCAGAATCGCGGCAAAGAGTTCGAGAACGCCTCCCACCATAAACACAATCCCCACAGAGAAAATGACACGCGCGGCAACCGATTTCTTCACAACAACAGGCATACCGCTAGTATACGGCAAAAAGCGGCCACCGGCAAGCGTCCGCTGCTTTCCCACGGCAATAAGGGGTTACATCACGGGAAACCGCGCATGGACGCGAAGGTTCGCGTATCGCCATATGGCGCATATTCGCGCCGCCATGAGGCGCAATTTGCGGTACCGGGTGATAAAGGCCGGGATCACGGTGAACCGCAGACGGTTTCGTTTGAGGGCCATCATACTTTGCGGATCACCTTCCAAATTCAAAACGAACATGGGCCGCGGGAACCTTTGGTTTCAATGGTCTGCGGTTGCAGCCGGAATGTCTATGAGAATGTACCGGGGCTTGACTTTTTTTTCCATTGTGCTAGACTGAGGGGGTCAATTCGCGGCCATGGTGGAATTGGTAGACACGCCAGCTTGAGGTGCTGGTGCCGAGAGGTATGGAAGTTCAAGTCTTCTTCGCCGCATTCACTTCTATATTAAAGAATTGCATTGTAGACCCCCCCCCCCCGTTCTTGCTCTGTTCATAGAAAGAATACGTCAACAATATGTTTATTTTCTCCATAAGAGGAGAAAACGCCCAAACTTGCAGGACTCTGCTGGGTCAAAGCGATAGTCGTTGACCGACGTAAAACGGTAGCGGCGTATTCGCCCCGTTGCGAAGTCGTTAAACAGGCTTCGCCTGACAGTCTTCGGTTGCTTCGGTATCAAGGCGCGGGTGTCAGACACGGGGCATACGGGGCGACTGGCGCGGGCAAATGTGTCTGACACCAAAGTCATGGATGGGCCGGGCGCGAGGACGGAGGTGTCAGGCGCCCGCGAAGTAACAGGCTTCGTCCGCTAACCACTGACTAGTCTGGGCAAGAAGGTAGACAGCCACGGAACGTAGGTAACAAGCAAAACCACCGCAAGTTGAATGAGCAAGAAAGGCAAGACATAGCGGCAGACGACCGTGAACGGCTTTTCAAAACGATAAGAAGCGAGGAATAGATTCATACCCACCGGCGGGGTGAGGAACCCAAGCTCGAGGTTTGTGATGAATATGATGCCCAGATGCACCGGGTCTATGCCGTAATTCGCGCCGAGCGGCGCGATGAGCGGCAGAACGATAAGGATGGCGGAGAAAATGTCCATCAAACAGCCGACCACAAGTAGGGCAAGGTTCAAAAGCAGGAGGAACAGATATTTCGAGTGAATCGCGGCCTGCATCCACCGAGCGAAGTTTTCAGGCGCTTGAGTGTCGACGATGTAATAGGACAGGGATTGAGACAGGGCGAGAATAGATAAAATACCGCCGATTATAGGCGTCGCCTTTTGGAATACCTTTACTACATTCTTCCAGGATATGTCGCGGTGAATCGCGACTTCCACGATAAACACGTACAGAACCGCGACCGCGCCGATTTCCACCAAGGACAACGCGCCGGAAAAGTATCCGATTATGAGGATGGCGGGCAGGAGAATCTCAAAAGCCGCGCTCCGCAACGCGGCGGCTGTTTCTTTCAGACTGAATTTTTCTACTGGTATCTTCGTTTTGATGGACGCGACCACGCCGAATACGATGACTGCCGCAACAAGGACGACGCCCGGAATAAATCCCCCCAAAAACACGTGAAGGATGTTCGTTTGCGTGGCCACTCCCACGAGGATAATCGGGATGCTCGGAGGAAAGAGCAAGCCAATGCTCCCCACGGAGGTCAGTAACCCGATGGAGAATTTTTCTTTATATTTGATGTCGTTCAGAACGGTTAGCAATATCCCGCCGAGGGCTAAAATAGTAACCCCGGACGCGCCAGTGAATGTGGTAAAAAACGCGCATATCACAACCGTCGCTATTATCATGCCGCCGGGGAGCCAACTGAACAAGGCTTTGAACGTAGCGACGAGGCGCGTTCCCGCTTTGCTTTCTGAAAGAAAGAAGCCGGTCAGCGTGAAAAGCGGGATAGCGATGAAACTGTCGCTTGTGAGGGTGTAGTAAATCTGATTTGCAACGACATCCAATTCGCCGCCGGACGCGGCAAGTAGAATAAGAGCAAGCCCTCCAATCGCCGAGAATAGGGGAACGCCCGCAAGCGCGGAAACGAGAAGAACGACGACCGCGGGTATTTTGACGAGCGAGGCGGCGTCCGTAAAGGCGTCTGTAATTGCGTAAACCGCGTCGGGCGCGTCAAAGCCCCAGACGACTTTGGCGATAAGCGGGAAAGAAGCGATGGAGCCGACTATTATCGCCGAAAAGGACAGAATCCGCGCCTTGCCTTTTATCGGCGTTTGCAGAGCGAATCGAATGGCCGTTACGCCGTAGCCGAGCGGTATGGACGCCGCGAACACAACGTCCGGAATAAAACCCACCAGCCGCCCGTCGAGCCATATTTTTATGAAGGAGACCGCGCTCCACGCAATAATAGTCGAGATAAAAGACGACAACAACCCAGACCACACGGCTATGGGACGCCGCACTTTCTTCCCAGTGAAATTCTGTACCAGGCTTATAGCAAGGTGCTTCTGACCTTTAGTGGTCGACATGCCCGCAAAAAGTCCGGCGACCAACAAGAGGTGGGTGAGTATGTCGGTCGCGCCCATTTCTGAAAATATTCCCGCAATATTCGCGAGCAGGGCGGGGCCGTCCGCGACGTTAGTGTAGTAGAACCGCGCAAGCGCGCCCAGCGCGGGAAACAACGCCAGACACGCGAGCGAAAAATAACAGATAATTTCCTCAACCCGGCATAGCGCGTTATACAATCGGTTTACAGGCTTTCCCGGACGAGACGTTGTTTTGATTTTTTCCATAATTATCCCTTGTTTACAAGGAGGTTGAGAATGAAAGCGGATTTTTTGTTAGTAAACTGTTTGCGTAGTTTAAGCATATTTAGCAACAAGCCCTATCTTCTCAACAACCCTTTTATCTTCAGGTAAAGCGATTTATTGAAGACGCCGTCTTCGAGGAGTCCGGGCGTGGCTTGCTCAACATCCGCAAACCAAAGTTGTTCCTGCGACGGTGTAGCATTGTTTATGACGAGACCGTTATTTGACATGATTGTTATCGCGCTCGCCTCTATTTGGTCTATGGCGTTGGAGATTTCCTTTTCTATCTGCTTACAGATATTCAATATTTTGGATTTGTATTGGTCTGGGATACTACGCCACGCCGTACGGTTCATCACGATGCCGCCCATAAACGGCGCTACGTTGAACGAGATCATGTTCTTGGCGACGCCGAAGAGTTGATACCCCGCGGCCGCGGCTGGACTTTGGTAAACCGCGTCTATCATACCGCTTTGCAGAGACGGAATCACGCTGTTAAAGTCAACCGGAACGAGTTGATAACCCATGGCCTTGAACGCCTGATTCATGGCGGGCGTGTCGTTGCTCGTACCTAGTTTCTGCTTCTTTAAATCGTCGGGAACAAGTATCGGGGCTTTAGAAAAGATGCGTATCCAGCCTGACTTTGCCCACGCAAGCGAAATGTACCCGCCTCGCTGTATTCTCGCTTCGAGGTCAGGCTTCACCGCGGACAGTACCATGTTAAGTTCCTGGTCGTTCCGAATGAGAAAAGGCGTACTTAACGTCATTATCTCCGGGCTTATCAAAGCCATGCCTATTGACGTGAAAACAGCCGCCTGTATTTGATTGCCCTTGAGTTTCCGTAAGACGTCAGCCTCATTGGAGCCTTGGGAGCCGTTATGGTAAACGATGAGTTGAACCTGCCCATCGGTGGCGTCGCTCCATTCTTTCGCCATACGGTTCAAGGCTCTGCCCCAATCCGTGCCTTCAGGTACCAGAGACGCCAGTTTTATGGTAACTTTTTTCCCTTTATTCTGCGCGAAAATCGGCGCTCCCGCAATCAGCAATACGCATAACACTATCGCAAGCTTTTTCATTCTCCTTCTCCTTAAAATGTTATTTAAAATTCGTCCGCAAGCTCGTCGTCCGTCGACGTCCCGTCGTCAAACCATTCGTCGTCTTCCGACCACTCGTCGTCTATCCAGTCGGTTTCTTCGCCCGCTTCGGCGAAGAACAGAAACGCGTTATCGAGCAAATACTGAGCTTTACGCCGATTTATAACGTTCACCAGGCGATTGTCTTTGTCTTTATTTACGTCAATGGTGAGCGCTTTATTCAGGTTTTCCTGAAAAGCGGCGTAATCTTGGGACGGTATGGTAACGGCTTGGGCGTAAGACACATAGGGACCGACGAGCCGTCCGTCTGATTTTTCCACGGCAAGCCTGAAGTGTTCGGGAGCTTTAGTCTTGTCCCCGCCGAGCGCGTCCGGCATAGAGGCGTAGAAAAGCGTGTAGAAGTCGTCGAGCGCGCCCATGTTGAAATTCGGATCGAGCGCGTAGGCGCGATCAATCATAGCTTTGAGCGTGGGAATCTTCTGCCCCAATGCAAAGTCAAACGGGTTTAAAGCGTAAGCCGAGAGCGCTCCGCCCGCGTTCCAATAGAGGAACGGCGTATCGTCCGCCTTTACTTGCGCCAGAATAGCGGCTTTATTCTCAGCGTCCGCTGTCCAAATTTCGCCGAATCCGGGATACTTTCTCTCAAGCGCTTGGTCGAGGATGGCGGCGCCTTTGAGATAGAGCGTCTTCGCCTCCGCGAACTGGGCTTCCTTTTCGTCGTATCGCGCCGCCGCGAACATTTCCGCGGGTCCCTGCACAAAGGCGTTGGCGTACATCACGTAAAAAGAGCCTACTTCGAGGGCGAGCGCCGTATCATTCGGCGACTTGGCGAGTTTCTTCTCGCCTCTTTCAATGACGCCCGGTATCAATTTCCCGATGAATTCAGGATTATCCGAGCGCATAGCCGCCTTGCTCATAGCGCACGAACTTACCGCCAAAACAGGCAACAACAAAACAAGTTTCACTCTCATAAAGATAATTATATCGTAATATTTAAAATATTCAAGAGGTTTTTAAAAATAAGCCGTCGTTAATATCAGCCCTTGAATAATTTGAATCAATTCTCTATACTTACAAAAAAGAGGGGACTGATGAAAAAAGGAAAGATTGAAATCGACAAGGAACTGTGTAAGGGTTGTTACCTGTGCGTTCGCGCCTGTCCGTTGAAAATTTTGAAAAAGGACGTCGCTGTTAATTCCGTAGGAACGTATCCTGTTATCGCGTCGTTCATGGAGAAGTGCATAGCCTGCGGGAACTGTTATGTGGTTTGCCCGGACGTATGTATCGCCGTATTCGAGGAGGCGGTTTAACGTGGAAGAAAAAAAGCTAATGAAAGGCAACGAAGCCATCGCCGAAGCCGCTATTCGGGCTGGGTGCGGCGCGTATTTCGGGTATCCTATAACGCCGCAGAACGAGATAATCGCGTATATGGCGAAGAATATGCTTGAAAAGGGGCGTATATTCATACAGGCGGAGAGCGAGATCGCGGCGATTAACATGGTATACGGGGCGTCTGCGGCGGGCGCTCGCGCCATGACGTCTTCGTCGAGTCCGGGCGTCAGTCTCAAACAAGAGGGTATCTCCTACGCGGCTGGCGCGGATATTCCGCTTGTTCTGGTCAACGTGGTGCGGGGCGGTCCTGGGCTTGGTTCCATTGCGCCGAGTCAGGCCGACTATTTCCAGTCCACACGGGGCGGCGGGCACGGGGACTATTATTGTATCGTACTCGCTCCGAAAAGCGTTCAGGAATGCGCGGACTTGACGTATCTGGCTTTTGATTTGGCTGAAAAATACCGGATTCCGGTCATCGTGCTGGCTGACGGGATTTTAGGGCAAATGATGGAGGGCGTGGTTCTGCCGACGGAACGGGACATAGAGTCCTTGCCTGCGCGGAACTGGACTGTGGGCAAGATGGTGGAACAAGACCGTGCGGAGGCGCGGCACATTACCTCGATAGACCTTGTGCCGGAGAATTTGGAGTCCAAGACAAAGGCGAGGTTCGCGCGTTACGAGACGATTAAGTCTGCGGAAATCCGTTACGAATCGATTGACGTCGACGGCGTGGACCTGACCCTCGTCGCCTACGGCACATCTGCGCGCGTGGCGCTTGGAGCGAAGAAGCTCGCGGAAAAGCAAGGCGTCAAGCTGGGCTTGTTTCGCCCTATTACGCTTTGGCCTTTCCCCTACCGGGAAATCGCCGCTATCGCCGAATCGGGCAAGCCGCTTTTGGTTGTGGAGATGAGTCTGGGGCAGTTTGTCGAGGACGTTAAGCTGTCGCTTTTGGAGCGCGAGCCGGGAACGCCCCAACCCCCGGTTCACCTTTTGGGACATTCGGGCGGCGTGATTCCGACTGAGGAAGAAGTCTTCGCCGAGGTTCAGCGGATTCTGGGGAATTAAAAAAGGCGAGGAGGGGGAGATTGCGACACGAGGGACTCGAACCCCCTACCTACTGCTTAGAAGGCAGTTGCTCTATCCGCGTGAGCTAGTGTCGCGTTTTCTATTATATTAACCGTTTTTGTTTTTTTTGTCAACAGGCGAATCCTGCTAGACGACTTCCTAATAGGCGTTGTTGGACTTACTTACTTTCCCCGTCAGACGCGGAAAAAGGCGATTAGATTCAGATGCGAAACAATTTGAATGGGAATTTGCGAGGATGATTTCAAACTTCGAGGACTTTGTGAAAATCATCACTCGCAAGAATATTTTTCTTTGTGATTGTTAGACTTGAATTTCCTGATAAACTCGGTTTTTTGAATAATCGCCTTCGCAAATGCTCTTGATAGATATTTAAATATCGTATATATTATAAAGAGAGGGACGATTATGGAAGAAACAGCGTTACATCCGGTTATAGATATCTTGGAAGATAGGTGCGTGAATTGCCATCGGTGTATAATGGTTTGCCCGGTGAAGATGTGCAACGACGGGTCAGGCAAAATTATCTCTCAACGAGGCGATCTCTGTATAGGCTGCGGCGAATGTATTTATGCTTGCCCCCACGGCGCGCGCGTAGGAATCGATGATTTCGACGTCTTTTTAGAAAACGTCAAGAAAAAGTCTGTCGTCGTAGTCGTAGCCCAGTCTGCGGTCTCAATCTTTGGAGAAAATTACCTTAAGCTGAACGGCTTCTTGAAATCGCTCGGGGCGCGAGCCGTTTTCGACGAGAGCTTTGGCGCGGGACTTGCCGTCAAGTCGTATGCGGACTATATAGCCAGAGTTCCGTCCGACACGGTTATCGCCCAAACTTGTCCCACGATGGTTTCCTACATTGAAATCTATAGACCGGAACTCATTCCCTACCTTGCGCCGATTGATAGTTCCCTGGGACATACCATTAAGATGATTAAACGGTACTATCCGCAATATGCGGACTGCGAGTTGGCCGTAATAAGTCCCTGCTATTCAATAAAGCGGGAATTCGACGAGACCGGCGTCGGGGATTACAACATTACATTCAAATCGCTTCTTCAGTATTTTAACGAGCAAAAAGTAAACGTCGCCGACTTTCCCGCGACGGACTACGAGGGTCCGCTATCCCAAAACGCTGTTCTCTTTCCAGAAAGACTCTTGCGAACCGTCAGCCGCTACAATCCGAACGTCCCCGATTATACGCGGGAAATAAAAGGCGAAATAGTTTACAGATACCTCGCGCGTTTTTCGGAATCAGTCAAGAAAGGTTTGGCGCCGTCTTTTGTGGATTGCCAAAACTGTGTGATGGGTTGCGACGGAGGTACTGGATCAGGGAATCACGGAAAACAGTTTGATGAAATAGAATATCCGATGAAGAAACGACAGATTGAGATGTGGAAACACGGTGAAAACATCGGAGCGGAAAACAAAGAAAAAGAAATAGATCGTATTCTGTCGCGGTATTGGGAGAAAGATCTCTACACAAGAACGTATACGAATCGCTCAGAAATTTTCAAGAAACGAGTGGTATTTCCCTCCCAAGAACAAATAAGCGACACCTTTGCTATGATGCACAAGACCGAGCAGCGGCACTTCCTCAACTGCGGGGCGTGCGGGTATCGCAGTTGCGAGCAGATGGCCGTCGCCATTATCAATGGACTTAACAGACCGGAAAACTGTCGATATTTCGTCGAGGTCGAAACCCTCCAACAGGCCTTTAAGGCTCTGCAAATCGAGCGCGACGAAATCGCGGCGATGAAGGATAATCTCAAAGCGGGCATCTTCCTCATGGACAAGAATTACGTCATTCAGGATCACTATTCCCACGCGCTCGAAAACGTGCTTGCCGCAACCGAATTGCAGGGGCGGAAATTCACCGAACTATTGGAGGATACTCTCTCGGAACGGGAAATCAAAGCCCTCGCGCACTACTTCGATAGTATCATAAACCGTACCCTGAATCAGGAAATGATGAGCAACATGAACATTCTCAAGGAGGTCAAGTACCAGAGCGTCGAACAGCCTGTAAAAAAAACCTTGTCCTGCGATTTTGCGCCGGTCCCCAGAGCTAACGACGAAGTGTTCATCCTCGCTACCGTAGAGGATATCACCGCGGAAACGAATCTCAAGAAAAAGCTCCGCGCCGAGGAGAGAAAACGTCAAGAAGAGTTGTCGGCGTTTTTCGAGGTGTTGCCCTTAGCGCAGAATACTTTCAGCGACTTCATCGAAGGCGCCGAATATTACTTCTACCAAATCATGGCGATTCTCAAAGACGAAAGCATCCCACCCGAGAAAGCCGTCCAGTCCATATACGAGATGATTCATTCGATAAAAATCGATGCGCTCGCGATGGGGCTTCACGAATTCGGCGCGAATCTGGACGATATGGAAGACCTTTTGAAACAGGTGCAATCATCGAAAAATATTTCATTCTTGGATTCGCTCGAAATCGCCCTTGAATTTGAAGACGTGCTCAAGACGCGAGACAAACTGGTGAATAATGTTGAAACCGTATTCAGGCGCAAATCCAACGATAAAATCAACCATGACGAGTATGTACTTGTCGAATTTTTGCGGAGAACGTGCAATAACGCGGTCGCGGAGTACAACAAAAAGGCGCAATTCAAGGAAGCCTCCATAGACGTCGACGCTTTACAATACGCGCCGCGTCGTATTTTGAAGGAATCTCTCATACAGCTTGTAATCAACGCGGTCGCGCATGGTATCGAGTCGCCGCGTGAAAGACTCGCAAAAGGAAAACCTGAATCGGGCGTTATAAAGCTTTCAATTAAGCAAACTTCAGAACGCATCCGCGTCTGGTTGAGCGACGATGGAAACGGTATTGATTTCGACAAGGTGAGAAGAACCGCGGTTAAAAAGCAAATCACAAGCGCGTCCGTCCATGACAAACAGGCGCTCGTCCGAGCCATGTTTTCCCCGGGTTTCAGCGCCGAAGATGATAACCACGACGGCAATGGCTTAAACCACGTTTACAACAAAATACACGCCTTGGGCGGTTCCATCGCTGTGCAGAGTCAGGAAGGTAAAGGCACGGTTTTCATCATGGATATTCCTAAAGGCAAGACTTAAAAGGAATCGGTAATGATTAAGGAAAACGTTTATCCATTCATTGAGGAATTCGAGTCCGCGGTACTGAATATCAGCGGGTGGAAGCTCACGCCCGGGCGTCCATACGTTACGGAGATAGGGGAGTTGGACCAAGGAGACGTCGCTTCAATCATAGAGATTTCAGGCGACGTACAGGGAGCGGTCGCTGTTTCTATGAGCGAGGGACCAGCCGTCAAGTTTGCGGACGCGGTTACGAAAACAACCCACAACGGCGTGGACAACGAGGTAGAAGAGGTCGTCGCTGAAGTAGTGAACATTTTCGTAGGGCAAGCCAAGAGACGCTTCGAGAAGATTGCGGCAATGAGCATATCGCTCCCTATTTTTGTACGTAATGGAAAATTTTCAAGACCTTTGTCCGACAACAATACGCGCTATATCTGCATCCCTTACCGATTCAATGAAGAACTGGAATTCGTGCTGTCTATCGCTATAAAATAGTCGGCTATCAGAATTTGCGAGGCTAAATATAGCAACCGGCAAATACTCTTCTCTCACTTCTCTTTTTTCATCGGCAATCTATTTAGAATAAAGATTTCTGGTCTATATTCGAAGTGCATAGTATCGAAGAAGAGCCATTTCCCGCCCCAGACAAAACCGTAAGCCTCGAAAGCTTCGATAACTGCGTTCGGAGGATGGAGTCGGTTGCTGTAGCTCACGTTCCACCAGTCCACTCCCTTTTGGGCGCTCCAGAGCCAGTAAGTTTCCTTACCCGGCTGGGGCTTCATCACAATATCAATAGCCGTACCGTAGGCGTGGAAACTACGGCTTCCTGTGTCCGCTATACCGCGCCAGTTCCATCCGGAGAGACTTGAGATGTTAGCGAGCCATCGCTTGACTTCTGGATCGTTTTCGGCGGACGCATTGATACGCTCTTCAACAAGCGCGAGTTCTTCCATAATCGAATAGTGGACTAAGACGTTCCACCCGAAGAGTCGGATGCTTTTGACTCGTTTATACGCCTCGTCCCTGTCGCCGGCGCGTAGAAGCGTATCAAAGAATAGGTATGAACGCCTTGACGGACGTTCCTGCCTTTGATTTGCCGCATTCTTGAAACGCGCCGCGCTTGCGTCGTCCGGCGGCTTCCATTCAGGCAGTTCTGTATGGTAAGAATAGAAAGGCTGTGGGTCATAGTTCGCGGCCGTGGATAGCAGTTCTTCCGGCAAAAGCCGTCCTCCCGCGTAGTAAAACCGCTTCCCGTAGACAGGGACTGCCCAGTCTTCGTTACGAAATTCTGCGGCCCCGATGCGGTCGGGATAAGCGGCCGCAAAAGCTTTCATTACTTCCTCGCCGCGGTTCAGCGTCCGCATTTGAGCAGGCGAAACTTCAGTCCGCTGTTCAGCTGGCGCAGATTCCGCCACAGAAAAACCTGCTGTTTGCAGATTTTTTACCGCTGTATATTCCGTCAGGTCTTCATGTTTGGCGCAAAAGCAGAATATAAAAACGACGATGCAAGCCGCCGTCTTCTTTGCTGTATCTATCAGAAACGCTCCTTCCCCAATTGCTTGAAATACGGCGTTCAGGTTTTGTCCGCTCACAAAAGTCTTGCGCCATGATTTCAGTATACCAAAAGAAACTCTTTTGGGCAAGGGGGAAAACAATTTGGTCTTTGTTGAATGTACCTGAAATATACGAATTTTCAGATATCTCTTTCGTTGAAAGTGATAAGTTTGTTTTTCAAAACGAAGATACCGACCTGATTCCTGTTTTGAGCGCCGGTTTTTCGCATAATGGACGAAATGCAATTACGAACTGAGCCTGTAGTCATGTGTAACTTCTCAGCTATTTCTTTTGTTGAAAACCCTTTGGTAACAAGGGTCATTATGTGCAACTCTATGTAGGAAATGGCTTTTGACACAGATTGCTGTTTATTTTTCACGAAACGCGGACTATTCGTGACCATATACGATAATAAAGGCAGAACTTTAGTCGTGACGTTTACGCTCATAAAACATCCGCCATGATAGACTTCGCTTACAGCATAGCATAATGTATCCATGTCGTTTTCCAATAAATACGCCGACGCCCCAAAAGCAATAGCTTTACAGATGCGCTCTTCATCCGTACAAGCGACGAGCAGAATGACGGCTGTCTTGGGAGATTTACTTCTTATCAACGGAATAATCTCCCCATCTTCGTTGTTTTCCAAGCGAGAAGTTAAAACGACAACATCCGGCTTCTTTGTGTCAATAAGTCTTATCGCGTCATAATTGTCATTGCCTAAGCCGATAACTTCAAATTCAGAACGAGAAGATAGAATCTTACGTATTCTACTTTGTTCAAATATACCGATAACAACAATCTTTATCATAAGGAAACCTCTAAAAACAAAATTTGAAAACTTTTATTATAACATTATAACTCAATAACGAAAAAAAATCTAGATTATACTGAATTTAGGTAATTTTACCGATAGATTAATGATAATTATCATGAACCAATAGTTTGTCTATTGTGTCTATTAGTTTTTAGACGCCTCTAAAATAATAAGACTGGATTGATGGTTGACTG
>JAIRKH010000038.1 GCA_031260245.1 Treponema sp.
TCGTAGTCGTTCCGTTTAAGCCCCAGTTTCTGCGCGGCCAATTCCAGAACCTGTAGCATATTTTCGTAGGGATTATACTTGTCTACCATAAATTGTTTCTCCTCTTTCAATATTGAGTAGGGAATAATCAGAATTTTTATTCCCTAATTTAATTCTAGTATATTTCGCAAGATATGTCAACAGACAAACCTATTAAACACTTCCCAACGGACGCTGTTAGAAAGGGGCGCTAGCTCTCAAGGTTTGATTGCTGACGACAGCGTAGGTATTAACGGCTCGGTGAGAACAATGGCGCAAGGGTAGTCTTCTTTGTTGAGAAGAACCGTCTCGCCGTCCATTTGCGCCAGAATCGGATACGCGCCTTGAAACTCGACGCGGCAAGCGTTTGTCAGTATGGTTTGGGGCTTGTCAATGTGCGTCCCTTTTCTGACCTGTTCCTTGAGCGCTATCTTGCGGAGCAAAGACGTTTGCCGTATCACGCACACATTGCGGTCGTCTGGAAGTATACGATTGTGAGAACCGTAAGTGCGACGCCCGCTTGCGCCTACGGCCAAAAGGAGCAAGGTTTCTTGAAACTCGTCTGTCAGATTCATGTTTTCGTCAAAGGTTTTAACGGACATAGGACCCACATGGTAAATCTTATCGTAGAAAAGCGCCGCAACGTCAAGCCATAACTTGTAAAAGTCGCCGGGCAGTTTGCCCTTCATCCTGTTGGTATTATGCGTAACAAACGCGTCAAGACCCACGGAAAGTATGTTGAAAGCCAGAAAACCGCCCTTGCCAGGGGTGGAGGTCAATAAGCGCAACCCGCGGGCGAACTCCACGCGCGCGGGCTTGAGGAGTAGGTCAAGCGCCTCGTCGAGTTCCCAAGCGTCCGCCCCGTCGTTGCCCGTCCCCATAGGCAGGCGGAGAATCGCGCATCGCTCCTTCAAGCGCTTGTCCTTTTCTATCGCGGAGAAAAGGGCGCTCAATACTTCCAGACTCGTGCCGTCGCCGCCCGCGGTTATGATAAGATGAAAGGCGTCGTCATTGTCCATACCGTCAATCAGCTTCTCGGTGAATTCCTTCGCGTCTCCAGCCTTCGCCGTTAGAAAAAGCCCGTCATACGGGGAATTTTGTCGGAAAGGACTATACGGCGCTCTTTCAGCAAGCGGTTTCTTGGGAAACTCGACTCGATAAAGTCCCGCCGCGTGTTTCTTCCAACGCGACGGCATAGTAAACCCTCCGGCGCTTGGGTTTGCAATGATGGTCCATCGCGCGGGGACGTCGGGCGCGACCGCGCAATGCGAACAAATCTCCGCCATGCGGGAATAAAACGTTTCAATGTCCGCTTTCATTTTTGCCTCCGTCGCATGAGCTGTTTGCCCACGCGGAACCGTTGTACGAGCTTTATGCGCGCCGGACACATATAAGCGCAACTGCCGCATTCCATACAGTCCATAAGACCCGCCATGACCGCGGAGTCGAGGTCCCCGCTCTCAAGAGCGATGTTCATAAGCGCGGGCGACAGCCGACACGGGCAGTTGCGGATACAGCGGCTACAGTGGATGCAAGGACCTTCCACATCAGACGTCGTTTCCGCGGCCGTCATCAGGACGACGCCAGACGTGTTCTTTTGAATGGGGACGTCCATCGTCGCCATGGATACGCCCATCATGGGACCGCCGAAGAGTATTTTCTTGAGCGAATGATAGTCAATCTTCATAAACTCTTCAGGCAAATCCATGAGAATGGTTCCAATGGGTACGCGGATGTTTTTAGGAATACGGCAGGCGCCGCCGCTGACCGTCAAATCGCGGTCAATGAGAGGCTTGCCCAAGTAAAAGGCTTCGGCGATCGTCGCAAGAGAGCCAACGTTCTGCACGATACAGCCTGCGTCCATTGGCAGTCCGCCGGACGGTACCTCCCTGCCGGTTAGCGCGGTGATGAGCATTTTTTCGCCGCCCTGCGGGTAACGGGTTCTGCATAGCCCTACGGTAATCGCGTCTTCAAGGCCGGCGAGGCGGATTTCCCGCTCCATAATAGGGATGAGACTCTTCTTGTTGTCCTCCATGCCGATAATCGCCCGTTTGACTCCGGTTATACGCATACTGATTGCAAGCCCTTGCACAACCCGATGCGGCTTTTCAGTCATCGTCGCTTCGTCCGTCGTAAGATATGGCTCGCACTCCGCGCCGTCCGCGATGATAGTGTCAATCTTGCCGAGTTTTTCCGTCGGCGGGGATAGTTTGACGTACGAGGGGAAGCCCGCGCCGCCCATGCCAACCACGCCCGCCTCGCGGACCCGGGCGAGACAGTCTTCTTTAGACGCGGTTTGCGGGTCTAGAGGCGGCATGAAGTCCGTGTCGGATTCCGCCTTCTCCGGGTCGGATTCGACGAACACGCACAGTCCTAACGTGTTGTTTGATTGGAGATGCATCTCAATCTTTTTGACGACGCCGGCCGCAGAGGCGTGAACCGGTACGGTCATTGAGCCGGGTTTTGCGGCGTCCGCGATTTTTTGCCCGCGTTTCACATAGTCCCCAACCGTAACGAGCGCCTGATTCGGCGCGCCGAAATGCTGGTTTACCGGAATGACGACCTGTTTCGGCACGGGCGCCGTCTCAACAGCTTTGCCTTCGGTCGCGGACTTGCGCATGGGTAAAAGCAGTCCCCGCTTGAACGTCTTTATCTTCCTTTTCACTGATTCCATGACGGCTTCTCCTTAATAGAAACAGTATACCATGAATCGCTTTGAGAAGCAAGCCTCCGCTAAAAATACAGCGACGAACCGCTTTCGCCTTGCCGAATTCCTCTGGATGAAATCCTTCCGCTCCTTTTATAGAAGACAGGCGATAAACGTACAATTGTGAAAACGGTTGACGGTGTTTCCTTTTTCGGTATACACAGGACAGATTTCGCCGCCCGAGTAGCCGAATATATAGCCTCCAGGAAAATCCCTCAAGACGTCCCGGACCATATCCATTTCGGCGGTACTATAAGCTTCCAAAGCGAAATAGCGGATCAGGCAGGAAAACATCAGGAGACAGGAGCTGTCGGCGTCCCTCTTTTGAAGAATCTGTTCCAGGGTTTTACCGGTGGTTCGTATCACGTCGGCATAATCTATACTGCCCACCGACAGGGTTGCGTTTTCCGGTAAGTCGCCGCCGCAGACCGCGTAGCCTTCCTTTGTGAGAAGGTAAATAGAGCGGGCGACTGGTCTCGTGCCGTCGTTGTAGTCAATTACGAAGGGAAAAGTCGATACCGTCCACGCGCCGTCTCTTTTCTGGATGCCGATACTCTGGAGGTAGTCGAGAACCGGCATATTGTTCACTTCCATAAGGACGTTCTTTTTCGACTTGGTAATGACCCCTCGCTTTTTTTGTACCTTCTCTTCCGCGAAGGAGGTTACAAAAAAAGAAGGGCGCAGATCCCCATAGAGGAGCGCGAATACCACGCGATTCGTGCTGGCCTTCAGGTTATAGATACTTTGGTTGATTCCGGAGAACCTGCCGCTGTTGACAAGAGAACCGAATAGGGGAACGCCTCCAGAGGCTTTGTCCAGACTCATGGCGATGATTTCGCCGCCCAGGTCGTTTATAAACGGCGCAAAGGTAAGAATCATAGCTGGTCGGCCCGGATGTTTCGCGCAGGCTTCGTTATAGGCGTTGAAGACGCGTCCGTCTACGTCTCTGTCAATGAGGTCCGCCGCGCCGACGATGAAATCCACATCGTTGCTGGTGAGCGTCAAAAGACCGAGCGCTATCTCGCCCGCCGCGGCGGGCGTCGCCGTCCCTCTAGTAGTCATGCCGATTACGTCAAAAGGCAGAGCCGCGCAGATTGCCCGGACAACTTCAGAATCAATAAAATCAGTATAACAGGTCAGTATGCCCAGAGAATTTTTGTACAGACTTTTGATATCAATCTGTTCCAGAATCTCCGCCGCCGCGGCGGCGGAATCATCGACTTCAGACGTGAAAGCAGTCATCGTCTTAATCATAGTACTTCCTCCATTAGTGTTTTTATCGCTTCTTCTCTAAACGTTCCCGCCCTACGCGGGAAGATGAAACGACTGTTTTCCCTAAAAGAATTTAAGAGCGTCCGCCTGCTCGCGGACTTGTCCGCTTTGTCTATATAGGATAGTACGGGGGGGGGGGGACCAAAAAAGTCGCTTGTCTTGTTGTTGCATAGGAACATAATTACCCAAAAAATAAGAATTGTCAAGCGATTTAAGCGGATTATTTTGGAAATTAAGAAATTCGGCGGCGAACTGTAAGGAGCCTTATTTATGATTGTTTTCGGCGAACTTACAGGCTTGACTAAAATCTCTTTTTTTACTATCATTAAGAAAATACGATTTTAGAATAAGGAGCGAATATGTCAGGACATAGTAAATGGGCGAAAATTAAACGCGCGAAAGGGGCGGCGGACGCTCAGCGCGGTCAAACATTCACAAAACTCATCAAGGAAATAA
The DNA here is from genome assembly GCA_031260245.1 of Treponema sp. Taxonomy (GTDB): domain Bacteria; phylum Spirochaetota; class Spirochaetia; order Treponematales; family Breznakiellaceae; genus JAIRKH01. The sequence goes on from JAIRKH010000038.1 coordinate 4,454, forward strand.
CTATTGCGGCGCGTATAGGGGGCGGCGATCCAGAAGGTAATCCGCGTCTCCGTACCGCCGTCATCAAGGCTCGCGGAGCGAATATGCCCAAGAGTAATATTGATAACGCTATCAAGAAGGGAACCGGCGAGCTTGAAGGAGTCAGTTACGAAGAGCTGACCTATGAAGCGCGTTTGGGCGAAGCGGCGTTGCTTATCGAAGTACTTACGGATAACCGCAACCGCGCGGCCGCGGACGTCCGCAACATCCTCGCGCGCGCGGGCGCGGAACTCGCCAAAGCCGGTTCGGTCGCTCGTCTCTTGACGCGCAAGGGCGTCGTTACCCTCGACGGCGAAAAGTACACGGAAGACCAAGTTATGGAGGCCGCTCTCGACGGCGGCGCCGAAGACGTGAGTCTTGCAGACGGCGTGATTGAGGTTACCAGCGCCGCGGAAGATTTTGAGAACGTCGTGAAAGTCTTGGAAGACAAGGGCTTTGAAACTATAAGCGCGGAAATCAGCATGATTCCGGAAGCGCCAGTTACGTTGAACAATAACGATATAGGCAAGGCTCTGCGGTTAATCGAGAAGCTCGAAGAAAACGACGATGTGCAAAATGTGTACTCAAACATTGAAATTCCCGAAGGATTCGGCGAAGAGTAGTGAATTCACCGTTTTTGAAGCAGACAGAAAACGAAGTCGTGAAGGCGAGCCTTGAATATTTGCGGGCGCGGAATATTCTCGCGATTCGTATGAATGTCGGCGCTGTTCGGTTTGCCGACAAAAACGGCAGGCGGAATTTTGTCCGTTTCGGAACTCCCGGCATGAGCGATATTTTGGGCATATTGCCTGACGGTCGCGCTCTTGCCGTGGAGTGCAAGACGATAAACGGCAAGCTGTCTGATTTTCAAAGCGAATTCCTCGACGCCATACGGCGCAACAACGGTATCGCCATAGTCGCTCGGTCTGTTGACGACGTGGAATTAGGCTTAAAGGAGGCAGGTTTTTGAACGAACCTCGTAACGAAATTTTAGACGAAGACGATTTTGACACCATTCTATCGGAAGATATAGATTTTTCCGGTTCTTTAAGTTTTGAGAAACCCTTTCTTGTACGAGGACGGGTAACAGGCGAGATAAAAGCTTCAAGCCTCCTTGTCATAGACGAGGGAGCAGTGGTTGAAGCCGACATCGTCGCTCCGAAAGTGGTCATCTGCGGTTCGGTCAAGGGCAACATCAACGCGTCCGATAATGTGGAGATTTCTTTGACCGGCAGGCTCGTAGGCAACATCGCCACATCTGAAATCCGTATGGAAGCCGGTTGTTTATTCAACGGACGATGCGTGATGACAGAAGCGAAACGTTCATAATTTTCTCCTGACAAAAAATGAAACCCTTAATCGTTTTTCTGTTTTTAGCGTTTTCTTCGTTAGTTTTTTCTCAAAATAAGCCTGACGCGCTCATGGAGTACCGTATGGGCAATTTTGAAGAAGCCGTCTCTATTTGCAAGAGTGAAATCGTTGCGGACCCGAAGAATTTAGACGCGTACGTCGTCGTCTCTTGGAGCCTCATGAAGATGGGCGATTACAAAAACGCATTTACCTATGCTCAAAACGGCATGAAATTGAGTCGCTACGACCCTCGTATCATAGAGATACTGGGGGAAATCAGCTATTTTCAGGGGAAAAACGCCGAAGCTCTGCAATATTTTCAGGAATATATCAATTTTACGTCCACAGGCGGACGCGTCGACTCGGTTTACTACCTGATGGGCGAGATATTCATAAGGCAGGGACGGTTCCGCCACGCGGACGTAGCGCTCTCGACCGCGGTCCACTGGCAACCGAAGAACGCGGACTGGTGGGGGAGAGTCGGATACGCACGAGAGAGTTTTGGAGATATGATAAACGCCGCGGACGCTTACGAAAAAGCCCTTGCGCTTAACGCGGGAATGACTAACGCGCGCCGCGGACTCGACCGCGTGAGAAAAGCTCTCCAAAGATGACCGTCTCCATCCACACTTTGGGCTGTAAGTTAAATCAAACCGAAAGCGAATCGCTTGCGGTCGCGTTCCGCGATCGCGGCTATGAAATCGTCCCAGAGGACCGAAACCCGGATATCTTTGTCGTCAATACATGTACGGTTACTTCGATGGCGGAACAAAAAGCCCGCGGAATCATCAGAAACGCCGCGAAGAAAGCGGCTTGCGTTCTGGTCTGCGGATGTTACGCGCGTCTCGACGGCGAACAAATCGAACGGTTGAATGATAACGTCTTTGTTGTGGACCCTAAAAATTGGTCGACCGTGTTCTCTGAAATCACGGAACGCCTCCACCTTCAACCCTCAACCCCTAACCCTCAAGTCCCAATCACCGAATCCCGCCGTTCGCGGGCGTTTTTGAAGCTACAAGACGGTTGCGATAAACTCTGCGCTTACTGCCGTGTACGATTAGCGCGGGGCGGCAGCGTAAGCGCGAGCGCGGAAGAGGCGCTTGCGCGCTTGCGCGCGTTTGAGAACGAGGGCTACGCGGAAGCCGTCTTGACAGGCGTCAACCTCAATCTCTATCGGGACGGCGGTAAGGACCTAGCTGGTCTTTTGCAATTTCTCGTCAAGGGGACGGAGAGGATTCGTCTACGGCTTTCCTCTCTTGAGCCAGAAGCTGTAACGACGGAGCTGTTGGAGGCGTTAGCGCACAGGCGCGTCCGTCCGCATTTTCATCTTTCCGTACAGTCTGGAAGCGATTCGGTCTTGCGGCGTATGCGGCGTCCATACACGGCCGCGCTTGTCGAGGAGAAAGCCGCTCTGTTGCGGCGCGTCAAGGACGACCCGTTTCTCGCCTGCGACGTTATCGCGGGCTTCCCGGGCGAGAGTCAAGCCGACTTTGAGCGTACATACGAGCTTTGTAAACGCGTCGGCTTCGCGTGGATACACGCATTCCCCTTTTCATCGCGTCCCGGAACCGAAGCGTTTGATATGACGGGGAGGGTAAGCGGCAAAGAAATTGTTCGCAGAGTATCGCTCCTGACCGAGTTGGCGCGATCGGGCAGACGCGGCTACGTCGACCGTTGCTTGAGAAGAGGAGGGGAAATAGAGGCTGTCGTAGAAAGACGCCGCGACTCGACGCCGAAAAATTGCGTTACAGCCGTCTCGGAGAATTATCTTAAACTGCTGGTACGTTTCCCGCGCGGCGAAACGCGCGCGCCCGGCTCGCTTCTGTCCGTGCGGCTCGCCGCCCCTTCAACCTTTGACGCCGAGGCGGACTTTGTCTGTTCTATAACTTCATAACGCGCAGGCTCCGCCGTCAAGTCGGGGTCAGTCCTTTCAAATAACGCCCATTGAGAAGTCGTTAAACAGACTTCGCCTGCGTTTGACAGAAAGAAAAAACGTGGTATACTTAAACTAATGAAGGGCGGGGAAGCGTGGCGTCCTGCGGTGTCTGACACCAGACCGCGAGGGCGGTGTCTGACACCAGACAGGGTGGTACGTGGCGCGGGTGTCTGACACCAAAAGCGGCTGGCGGTAGCGTGGTATGAGCAAAGGTTGTTTTAATATTTCTCAACGGACCTTAGCCCGCGGTTATAGTTGATAAAACAACCCGCGCGTATGATTTCTTTTTCAATCCGCGTGAGTTGCGGGGTTTTCAAATAGTA
>JAIRKH010000011.1 GCA_031260245.1 Treponema sp.
GCGCTGAGCCTTCAATCGCTGGAGATTTGCTAACCGCAGGAGGTTAGCTCGACTAAAACTAGGGAAAATAGGGCAAAATTGCCCCGTTTTAATACATTTTAGGAGGATTTTATGGGAACAGACTGGTATCCCAATTCAAGGGATGAACAACTTCACATGGTAAAAACATGGAACACGGTCTTTACGGTCAGTGGGTCAACATGGGGCATCCCCCAGGATCACATCACCCAACTGGTGAACGACGAAACGGCGGCGCAAACTATTCTTGACAAGGTAAAAAGCGGGGAGCGCACCGCCGCCGATGTCGTCCAGTGCAACGAGGCTTTTAAGGAAATGGAAACCGAAGCCCGTTTTATAGGTTCCCCGCGTAAACGTGTTTCAGCCTGCCCCGCGCTACGGAGACCAACTCAAAAATTTTTTCTCTATCGGTCGGCTCTTTTTCGGACATCTTGTATCGCGGAAAGAAGCGCGTCGCATGGAGAGGAATGTCCGGCGACACGGCGGACAGCCACGCGGCGAGAGCGTCCATTTCATCAAGACCGTCGTTTTCGCCGGGAATGACGAGGGTTGTTACTTCAACATGACAGGTTCGAGCGCACGTCTCTATGGTTCTCTTGACGGTTTCAAGACTGCCGTTGTGTTTTTCATAGAAGTCTGTGGAGAACGCTTTGAGATCTATATTCATGGCGTCAACGAGTGGAAGTATGGCGGATAGGGGGTCTTCCAAAATCATACCGTTGGTAACGAGCGCTACTTTTAAACCGGCTTGGTGGATCAGCGGCGCGGCGTCCATGATATATTCTATGCCGATAAGAGGCTCGTTGTAGGTGAAGGCGACGCCTACATTTCGCGGGACCGATAAGGCGGTTTGCGCCAGTTCCTCAGGACCCATAAACGTCAGTGGAGGCGTCATTTGAGAAATCGAGTAATTCTGACAGAACGCGCACGTCATATTACAGCCGTAACTACCTACGGATAATATTTTCGCTCCTGGAAAAAACCTGTGGAAGGGTTTTTTTTCTATGGGGTCAAGCGCAATAGACGAAATCCGCCCATAGTTCTCCGTGAAAAGCGTCCCGTTTCGGTTTCTCCGCGCCGAACACGCGCCCGTTTTCTCTTCCCCTATGCGGCATTTATGCGGACAAAGCAGACATCTCACATATTCGCCTTCTTTCTCAAAGAATTCGGCTTTTCTCATTTTTTCGTATTTCTCATAATCAAGAATTATACCCATTAGCGTAGAAACGCGCAAGGCAATCTATTTTTTTTGATAGCAACGCCTAAAGCGCCGATAGGTAGCTATGGTAAATTCCGATAAAGAACAAATCGATTCCCTCTTTGAGCGGTCTGTTGGAGGAGCGTTAACAAGTTTTCCGAAAGACGCTTTGTTTATCGCGGCGGTTTCTGGGGGCGCCGACTCTACAGCGATGCTTCTCGCTCTCGCAAGGTTAGGGATATATAGACTGCATTGCCTCCATGTGAACCACGGCATACGCGCTCCAGAGGAGCATATCGGCGACGAGGAAGCGGTACGCTCCTTATGCGGAAGGCTCGGTATTCCTCTCACCGTCGTCTCGTCGCCTCATGGGGAAATCGCCCGCGCCGCGAAGGGCATCGGCATAGAGGCAAGCGCCCGCCTCTTCAGACGCGAGGCGTGGACACGAGAATTGATGCGCCTCGGCGCCCTGCGCGTGCTTACAGCTCACACGAGAGACGATTTTCTCGAAACCGCGCTTATGCGCGTGTTACGCGGCTCCGGTCCTTCAGGACTCCGCGGTATCAGTCAGGACAACGGCGTCGTATTCAGACCCCTCCTCGCACTCGCCCGCACAGAAGTACTGGACTACCTCGAGGCGCTAAATACGCCTTTTAGAAACGACTCTTCTAATACAGACGTCAACTTCTTCCGCAACCGTATCCGACGTACGCTTGTTTCGGTCTTGGACGAATCGTTCCCTGACTGGAGAAAGACCGTGTTTGCTTTCACAGAAACGCAGAGACTTACGGCGGAATTCTTAGAGACAGAAGCTGTTAATAGAATAAAATGGATGGAAACCGAAAATAGCCGCGCTCTGTGGACTGAAAAGAAGACCTTTTTTCAAGCGCCTGCCGTCCTCCGCGAGGAAGCTTTATTCCACGCGATAGACCGTCTCTTTGACCGACTCGACGAGCGGACGAATTGTCTACCGCGACGGTCTGTGATTCGGCTGTTCTGTCAGGGCGGCGCCCAAGGATCCGCGCGCGTTGTGAACGCGGGAACGGTCGTCATAGCGGCGCGGGGCAAGCGAGTTATTGTATCTGCGAATTGAAACAGCCTCAAATTGAGAAATTTTTAACAGATTTATCCTCTCTCCGCCATCTTCAGCCTGACCGCAAATATTGTGCCTTCCTCTGCCCTGCTCGTAACGGTTATCTTTGCGCCGGTAATGTCAATCACCTTTTTTACCAGGGCAAGTCCCAGGCCGGCGCCTTCCTGGGAATGGGAACTATCTCCTGATAAAACTTGTCGAATATATGCTTTTGGGTTTCCTCGTCCATGCCGCAACCGGTGTCGTTTGTCCGGGGAGCGCTGTAGTTTTCCGTACCCCAGAAATCGTCCATAAGCTGATTGCGGGTAAAGGTCTTTTTGGGATAGGAGAGGAGCTTCCAAAGTACGTTGAATTCCCTTGTTGTCAGGGGTATTCCCCCTCCCCCCCCGCTACTGT
>JAIRKH010000027.1 GCA_031260245.1 Treponema sp.
AGAGAAAAAAGGGGGAAAGAGAACTTCGCCCTTTGAGAGAAAAATTTGGGCGGTTTCCACAGTCGGGCTGTGCGTTATTCTTGTCTTGTCGGCGCCGTCCGCGGACGCTCAAGCCAACCAAGAGCGGTATACGTCTGTGATTCAACAGATTTTTGACTTCATTCAGCGGCGTTACGTCGAAGAAGTAGATCCCCAAGTTCTTTACGAAGGCGCGATGAAGGGTATGTTCGAAGCGCTTGACGACCCGTATTCTACCTTTTTGTCCGAAGCGGAAATGACGGACTTGACCGACACGACCAAGGGCAATTTCGGAGGGGTCGGTCTCTATATTTCCAAACAAATCGTGAAAGATAACGCCCCGTCTTTCGTCGAGGTTGCGGCTCCGATAGAGGACACGCCGGGTTGGCGCGCGGGTATACTTCCAAGCGACCTCATCGTCAAGATTGGAGACGAATCCACGGACGTCCTGACTCTGAACGAAGTGCTGGACCGACTCAGAGGCAGACCCGGCACAAAGGTCAATATAACGATTCGACGCGGCAAGACTCTTGAGTTTCCTGTTGATTTGGAAAGGGCAATCATAGAGGTTCCCACCGCGAAACACGCCATGATTGGAGATATAGGCTACCTGAAGCTCATCACCTTTACGCCTATGACCGCGCAGAGGGCGCGGGACGCGCTTGCCGAGTTCAAGAGTAAGAATTATAAAGCGGTCGTTCTCGACTTGCGGAACAACTACGGCGGGTTGCTAAACGCCGCGGTGGACGTATGCGATATGTTTCTGGACGGGGGCGTCGTGGTCAGTACAAAATCTCGTCTGCCCGGCGAAAATACCGTGTTCAACGCCAAAAAGGGGACGCTTGTCCCCCCGGATATACCGATAATTACGCTTATCAATCAAGGCTCCGCGTCCGCTTCGGAAATCGTGTCCGGCGCCCTGAAGGACCGGGGTAGAGCCTATCTAATAGGCGAAAAATCCTACGGCAAAGGCTCGGTTCAACAGGTTTTCCCGCTTGGCGCCGACGGTTTCAAAATCACTGTGGCGCGTTACTATACGCCGAGCGACGTCAACATCGACAAAATCGGTATTCCACCTGACAAAGAGGTGAAATTTCCGGAATTCACCGAAGAAGACGCGAAGAAGTTACAAAAATTGCTCGAATCAAACGAAATTCGGAACTATGTTGAGGAGCGCGACGCCTTAAACGACGGCGAAATAACGGATTTCGCTGAAACCTTGAGCAAAAAATACGAGCTTGACGTCGCCTTGCTCAAGCGGCTCGTCAGAGACGAGCGGAACCGCGCCAAAATAGCGCCGGTTTATGATCTCGAATACGACATTCAGCTTCAAGAAGCGGTCGAAATTTTGAGAGACGGCTCCTACAGTCAAGTTATGCGGCAAGCAAAGACTTTAAGACAGTTGCAGAACGAGTCGGCGAATTAAATCAACGCTTTTTACGCGAAGAAGATTTTTTCTCCCTTGCAAAGGAGAAAAGAATATGGTATTATAGAATAATCGGTTGCCAGCGCGTTGGTACGTTCGGCGCAACCGTATTATTTGCGTTAATTTGGAGGTCTTAATGAAGAAGTTATTTTTTGCGCTTTTGTTATGTTCTACCGTGTCCTGTCTTTCGGTTTTCGCCCAAGACGCGGAAAGCAAGGCGGGTTTTTACTACGTGAACGTGCCTATTGTAATGATTTATCCATATGCAAAAGGCTACATCGTCAAGTACCACGCAGGCGTCTTGTCTGACAATCTTGTTACGGTTTATATGCCGCAGGAGTGGTTCGCGCCCGGTAAAGACAAGAAAGGTACTATTGTGAGCCTGAAGCCGGGAACGGTCAAACCGAGTTTTACCGTTATTTACAAAGACGGGGCTTTCGACCATGTGAAGCTCTATGTAAAGAAAGACAGAAGGGACCCAAGCTGGGGTTATATGCCTCTGTCAACGAACATAGACGACCGTTTTGAAAACGTTACCGATATTAAAATTGAGTATTAGAATTGTAGAATGTCAGCGCCTGTCCCGACTGAATTAGTCAACTTTATCAGGAAACGCCAAAAATTCATCGTGGTCGGGCATAAAGAGCCTGACGGCGACTGTATCGGGAGTCAACTTGCCCTCGCCTCCGCGCTTAAAAGGCTCGGCAAAGACGTTATCGTCTGTTCGGCGGGTCCTTTTAAGCGGCGCGAGATTTTTCCTTATCAAGATCGTTTTCTCAAGGCAGTCGGCGATAAGGAGCGGGCGGGCGCTTGCGTCGTCATAGTTGATTGTTCCGCGGCGCATCGAACTGGCGATATAGCCGATTCGCTCAAAGGTTTGCCGACCGCGGTCGTCGACCATCACGCGGTCGTCGACCATAATATCAGTTCCGCGGACGCGCCGGTCTTTGTCGACTCTTCAGCCCCGTCCGCTACCGTTATGATATTTTCCCTTATACAAGCTCTGGGGCTGGAACCTACCGAAGAAGAGGCGAAGCTCTTGCTTCTCGGTCTCTGCACAGACACGGGCTTTTTTCGACACGTTGATTCGACGGGAGCAGAGACTTTTGCGGCCGCGTCTCGTATGATAGGGTACGGCGTCAGCCCGAAAGAGGTCTTCTACGCCATAAACGGCGGAAAGAAGCTTGCGTCTTGTCATTTTCTGGGTTTATTGCTTGTCCGCGCCAAAGCCTATTTTAACGGAAAACTCGTCGTTACCGTGGAAGACTACCATGAAACGCAACATTTCGGACTTGAAAACCGCGATTCCGACGCCCTTTACCAGCTTTTACAGGCGGTAAGCGGCGTGGAAGCCGTCGCGGTGATACGACAGGAAACGCTTAAAAACTGTACGGTAGGACTGCGGTCCCAAGATAAGGTCAATGTAGCGGAAATCGCCTCGCTTTTTGGGGGCGGCGGGCATAAGAACGCCGCGGGTTTGAGCATAGAAGGCGTAATAGAAGAAGTTACCCCGAAGATTCTAAAGGCGTTTGCGGATTTCCTATAAGAAATTAACTACCTACCCTAATCCCGCGCCGATGGCTGTGGTGTAAACCGCGTCTTCGGGATATTCAAACGAAATTTTATAAATATCTGTAATGGCTTTGAGGATGCGTTTACCGATGGGATTCGCGCTTCCATTGCCAGTAACCACGACGCTGTTCAAGCCTCTGGACTGCGCGGCGAAAACCGACAGCATTCCTATGACTTGGTAGACCATATTGAGAATACCCAGAGCGACGTCCTCGTTTTTCGCGGAGTCGAGCATCTTGCCAAAGTTGGACGCGGTGGCTTCCTTGTTGAGGAAACCCAAATTAGCGTCCATGATGTCTTCCAAAAGCAGGTCTACCTGTTTGATGTCGCCTCTTTCCGCAAGCGCCATAATATCGTTGAAATTGGATGTAGAGAGCATTTTCTTCGCCAATCCGAGTATGGCGCCCCCGCCTACGCCGGAGCCGCCGATGTGGGAAATCTTATCTTTCTTCGCCTCGATAATAGCGGAGCCTGTTCCTATGTTCATTATGACGATATTGTCCTTGCCCGCGAGGTACATACCGCCTATGCCGATGGCGGTCATTTCGTCAACCTTGCGCGTCTGTATGTCAAACAAGTCGCCCTTTATCTGAGTCGCCCCGACTCCAGTCGTCATAATCCGCTCTATTTCGGCGATTCTTATATCGTTTTCCAATAGTAGTTTGCCAAGAGCGCCAGTCGCGGAAGTAACCGCGTCAACGGCTTTCGTCTTGATCTTCCGCGTGATTCTCTCGTTCTCGATGGACACGGCTTTCGTCGTGGTACTACCTATGTCTATTCCGATAATCATACGCTCATTGTATATTAAAAATAGAAAATATACAACGATTTAAATGGAAAAGACGATAAAGCTGGAGATATAGTCCGCAGTATGGTCGACGATTAATCTGTGTGATAAAAGGAGGTCATTATGACGATGATATTCTAAAAAGAGTGGAGTCTTGTTCGTGAATCGTATCCTCGCTGATTTCCTACAGCGAAATTCTCCATGAAACAGTCATGAGCCAATTTTTGAAATCATGAGAAAATCCGATTATATCCTCTGAAGAGGCTTTGAAAGTGAAACGCCCATGTTTTCCGTAAAAAGAAGATGAAAACGAGACGTTCCATAGAGATTCTTTTTCGTCTTGAATAAGACAACCTGTCTTCGCGGACAGCAAGAATAATCGTAACTTGTACGATACATCGCCCGAAAATTTGATAGATTCCCATCTGCTTGTCGCGTCTATGACCGGATAGGGGAAAGCCCCTTGGGACCAAGAGAGAGACGATAATCCAATAGAAAAGAACGCGCGGAATTTCCAAAGATTGAGACCAGCGACCGCCTCATAGTCGTCTAAAACAGGCGTTTTTGAAGCGTTTCTCGCAAGATTAAAGGAAACGCGAGAAAATTGAACAGGTACGTTTCGGAGTACCGGAAACCGATAGTAAAATTCGCCTGAACAGCGTTCAAAATCGCCGCCGAAACGCTCGGCTCTTATATTTGTTCCCGCACGGAAAAGCGCGCTATTCTTGCCGAAGTATTCGAACTTTGCGGCGTATCTGAAACCAGCGCCGGGTTCAACGCCGTCCCGCCCCACGTAACGCTCGCTCACGCCGTCGCCGGCAAAGGAAATCGCCCAAGGCGGGCTTGCCCGCCTTGTTTTACCCCCGAAACGGACGCCGATATTTGCGTAGACGCCGCGGCCAAAGGCAAAAGTCTCTGAACTAGCGAAATCCGTAGCCAAGATGAACAAAGGGCTTGAGAACACCGCGCTCGCGCCGAAGATTCTAAAGCCGCGCAACGGCAGAGACGGCTCTTCCGAAAACCATGCGCTCGCGGTTCTGGGCGAAAGTTCTTTGCCCGTGTAGAAGCACTCAATCCGAAGAGTTTTTTTATTTCTAAAATCCGCTGAAACGCCGCCCCCAAAAGCGGCGTTAGAGTCGGCGTCCAATGACGCGGAAGCGAATCCACTGAAAATCCCGATTTTCGCGCTTTTGAGATAAAGATAGGTGGATGGTTCTTTTGACGACGGATCTGTTTTTATGTCGCTTGCCATAGGAGCGTGATTTTCAGCGAACGGCGCGGCGCGCGTCCAAGGATTCTTGATACGTGCAGGCAGTCCCCATTCGTCAAGCGCGCCGTAAAGCAGACGGGACGCTGTAGGCGTATGGTAGATTCCCATTAAAATACCTGTATGCGCGTTATCGGGCGCCCACGGATACAGAGAACGTCTGTCGAGTAGTTCCGCTCGGAAGGAAAACGCCCGCCAAAACAGAGATGCGTCTATACGCTCCGCAAGAACTCCGACTTCCTTTTTCATATTCCAATTCCCGGAACCAGAAAAAGTAAGAGCGAATTTCTTTTCCTCCGCGAAAAGCTGTCGCGAAAAAATAGAAAACGCCGACAGCGCGACACAGAGAATCCATATACGTTTCATACCCTCTATACGGCAGCGCTATGGAAATTGCTTGAGGAATGAGACAAATGTATACGGAAAATAAAAAACGGCGGCGAATTTGGTTTTAGTAGCGGATCATACTCGGTAGACGTAGGCTACAAGATAGGCGTGGGAAACAGGTAGTCCGCGGTCCGCGCGACTGATAGATACGAAATCAGCCTTCCATCAGTCGTTCTCAATCTCCGCCGTTTTATCGTACGTTCCATAACGCCGTCCCAATTTTCCGAATTCGCCCTAAAAACTGTGCCAACCCCCTTGACAAAAAACGCCTTTTACTGTGAAATAATTCACAACAGGAGTAAATATGAAAAGAGTATTTAACTTTTCCGCCGGACCCTCTATGCTGCCGTTGGAGGTTTTAGAGAGAGCCGGCGCGGAGATAACGGACGCTAACGGCACAGGCCAGTCCGTCATGGAGATGAGCCACCGCTCAAAGGATTATAAGCCCATCATAGAGAAGACCGAAGCGCTTTTGCGGGAACTCATGGACATACCCGCGAACTACCGCGTACTTTTTCTGCAAGGCGGCGCCTCCCTTCAGTTCGCCATGATTCCGCTCAACCTAGCGGGCGCGGAACAAGGCGCGCCGCGCAAAAAAGCGGCGTACGTCGATACCGGCGTCTGGGCGGACAAGGCGATAAAAGAGGCGGCTAAATACGTGGACGTGGATGTCGTCGCGTCCTCGCGAGACAAAGGATGCGTCTACATACCAGACGCGCCTCCCCCGCCGAAAGACGCGGCGTTCTACCACATCACCCTGAATAACACCATAATCGGCACAAAGTGGAACAAGTTGCCGGAAACTGGAGACGTCCCCCTCGCGACGGACGCTTCCAGTTGCATCTTGTCCGAGCCGCTCGACGTTTCCAAATTCGGCGTTATCTACGCGGGAGCGCAGAAAAACCTTGGACCCGCCGGAACCACGGTCATTATCGTCCGTGACGACCTCGTCGGGAACGCGCCGTCCTGGGTTCCGACTATGCTCCGCTACGACGTTCACGCCAAAGAAGGCTCAATGTACAACACGCCCCCGTGCTACGGCGTCTACGTCGTCGGCTTGGTACTTGAGTGGGTCAAAGAACAGGGCGGCGTCGAAGCGCTGGCGAAACACAACCGTGAAAAAGCCGCGCTCTTATACGATTACCTCGATAATTCCAAGACTTTCCTGTCGCCTATCGAGAAATCGTCCCGAAGCCTGATGAACATTCCTTTCGTATACCGCTCCGCGCCGGAGGACAAGAAGTCAGACTTGGAGAAGCGATTCGTACAGGAGTCGGCTAAAGAGGGTTTGGCGAACCTTGCGGGTCATCGGCTCGTGGGTGGAATGCGGGCGAGTATCTACAACGCTATGCCCATCGAAGGCGTCAAGGCGCTGATTGATTTTATGACAAGATTTGAGAAAAATATGGGGAGTAACTAATATGGAAAGACAAACGTTCAAGATACGTACAATGAACAAAATATCCACAAAAGGGCTGGAGCTTTTTCCGCGGGATGGCTACGAGGTAGCGAGCGACATACCGAATCCGGATGCGATACTCGTGCGGAGCGCGGATTTGCACGGCGTCGAGTTGCCGTCGTCCGTCAAAGCCATAGCGCGGGCAGGCGCCGGCTATAACAACATACCGGTCGACGAGTGCAACAAACGGGGCGTCGTGGTGTTCAACACGCCGGGCGGCAACGCCAACGCGGTGAAGGAGTTGACTATCGCCAGCCTGCTCTTGGCGTCGCGCAGAATCGTCGCGGGTATAAATTGGGCTTTGACCCTCAAAGACAAGGCCGACGAAACGCCTGACCTTGTTGAAAAGGGCAAGTCCAGATTCGAGGGACCGGAACTCAAGGGCAAGACTCTGGGCGTAGTGGGACTCGGCGCCATTGGCGTGACGGTCGCAAACGACGCAATCAACCTGGGTATGAGCGTTATCGGCTACGACCCCTACATTTTGGTCGAGGCCGCGTGGAACTTGTCGCGGGCAGTGAAGCGCGAGGATACTCTGGAAGGCTTGCTCGCAAAAGCGGACTACGTTACCCTGCACCTGCCGCTCGTAGATGCGACCAAAGGGCTTTTAGATAAAGAGAAATTCCGCATCATGAAAAAGGGGGCGCGGCTCGTCAACCTTGCCCGCGGCGGGCTGGTCAACGAGGCTGACCTCATCGAAGCGCTGAACACGGGGAAGCTGTCGGCTTATGCGACTGATTTCGTGTCCGCGGAATTGCTCGCCTGCCCTACGGCGCTCTGTATCCCCCATTTGGGAGCGTCGACGCCGGAAGCCGAGGATAATTGCGCGATCATGGCGGTTCAGCAAACGATGGATTACCTTGAAGAAGGTGTCATCGCCAATTCGGTAAATTTTCCCAAGTGCCGCCTTGAACGGCACACGCATTCGCCCAACCGCCTGGTCGTCATCAACCGTAACGTGCCGAATATGGTGGGACAAATCACCACCTTACTCGCAAGCGCGGGCGTCAACATCTCCGATATGGTGAATCATCACCGCTACGACAACGCCTATAACATCATCGACACGGAGCAGAAAATTCCCGCGGACATCGCGGAACGTATCAAAAACATAAACGGCGTCGTCAGCGTGCGTCTCATTGAAAACGGCGAAGATTAGTCGGTTTCGTATTTCAAAACGCCTATAGAAATGATAGGGGCGGGACGCGCCCCTATCGGTTTATTAAATTTTACTTTTTTACCTATCTAAAGAAAGCCCACCGCAGGCGCGTATGGTTTCCTTACAAGAATGTTTAATCTTGGAAAGTTACCGCGATGTTGTTCTTGGAAGAGCCGCTTATCGTATCGGCGGTTACTGTTCCGTCACTCGCGCTATAACCAGTGGCGATTGTTTCAAACGCGGCGTCTGTTAAAGTAACTGTGAGACTGATTATACTGTTCGCCGCGGCGTACGCCGATGCGGTCCCGCCCAACTTGATTTCCGTCCCGGTTTTCACAATGTTTACGTTGAGTGTAAGTAGCTGCCTTGTACACACTTGGCGAGGACTTCATTGCGCGTCCGCTGACTGTATACACTTTATTTTCCGCATCGGTCCCGATTTTGTCCGACTCGCCGCCTACGGTAAAAGTAAACTCAAGGTAGAAGGGGTTACCGCCCGCAAGGTTTGACGGTAACGCGATGGACAATTTAGTAGTCCCGCCGTCAACGGCGCTTCCTGTTCCGTCGTTGCAGTAAGCTGTACTGTCTTTGTAATACCAGTCCCTTGAACTCGTCAGTATAACGTAGTCCGTGAACTTAATCTTGACGTTCTCTTTCGCCCATACGACCGCCGTATTCACGTTATCTTCGGTGAAGAGGATGCCTTTCAGTGCGGCGGCGAGGGATTTGAGGTTCGCCGTAGGACGGCTCTGCCCAAACTTGTAGGTGTAATCCAACTCTGTCGACAGTTTGAAATTGGGCGTTCCATCCGCGGACTCGATTATCTGAACAGTCGAAACTTCGCCGTTGATGTACACGCCGTTGGTAGTGGAAGCGTCCAATACCACGTCGCTGATCCGCCCCACGCCGCCCTTGTCTTTCGTATCTGACGACGAACTGCCGTTCGATGAATCGTCCGAGCATCCGATCGTGAATACAGCCGCGGACAGAACGAGCGCGGCTCCCAATAATAATCTACTCTTCTTTACAAGAGTGTTTTTGCGTTTTACATCCGTCGATGGAAGACTCTTTGTTTTCAAAGTTTCTCTCTTTTTGCAGAATTTTGATAAAGCCCGGTATATCCTCTCGCGAACGGGAGCGCGTCTCAATGGGGACGTCATTAAAGAGGTCTCCCTAAAACGCTATACACAATTTGTTTTTCATAGTAGATTAGTAAAGCGTTTAAAGAACGTCCTGAATCCGCGCTTCCACCATCGGATTCAGGGTTTTCGCCTCTTGTATGAACGAGCGGGATGAAAACAGCGCAGATTCCATACGCCATAGATAAGTCTGTTAAACGAGTTCCTAATGGGGCGCGTCTTTCGTTGCGCCTGTCGTGCGTCGGTTGTTCTATAATTAGAATAATATGGGGGGGGGGGTAAACTCTTGTGCGGTATCCATCAAGATGTACACTGGCGGGGTGCGGTTACCGCCGTAGGAATAAATTCTGCCGTCGCTATAAAGGTTACGTTTCATAGTCTATATGATAGCAGGAAACGAAAGAATATGCAAGAGGGAAAGGCGCAGAAAGGATGCTCCATTCATCTTTTTGAGAATATATAAAAACGCTTTTCTCCTCCGTCTTTTTAAGGAGCCGACTCTCCTAAATTTTGAGTCGTTCCGCATGGTGATAGGCTTCGGCGCGCAATTCCTTGACCGATTCGTCTTTCAAGTAGTCGTCAAAGGGCGTCATGCGGTCGATGATCTTGCCTGAGCCTGGTAAAATCTCCACGACCCGGGACGCCAAAGAGTTGACGAACTCGTGGTCGTGCGAGTTGAACAGAATAACACCCGTGAAGGCGCAGAGACCGTCATTCAGCGCGGTGATGGCTTCAAGGTCAAGGTGATTAGTCGGCTCGTCCAAAATCAGTACATTTGCGCCGGAAAGCATCATCTTGGCGAGCATACAGCGTACTTTCTCGCCGCCAGAAAGCACGTTCACAGGCTTTAGCGCCTCGTCTCCAGAAAAAAGCATACGCCCCAAAAAACTCCGCACATAGGTCTCGTCCTGGTCGAGCGAAAACTGCTTGAGCCAATCTATGATTGAGAGGTCGGAGTCGAAAAACTGGGAATTTTCCTTAGGGAAATACGCCATTGAGGTCGTCTGTCCCCAGTAGTAATCTCCGGCGTCCGCCTTTTGTCCGCTTGCGACGACGTCGAAAAAGGCTGTCTTGGCGCTGTGTTCCTGTCCCACAAAGGCGATTCTGTCGCCCTTATTGACAATGAGACTGAAATTGTCCAGTATCGGCTCTCCTCCCATGGATTTAACGCACAATCTTTCTATACGGAGAACGTTATTTCCGATATCGCGTTCGGGCTTGAACCCGACAAAGGGAAACTTGCGACTCGTTACCGGTATATTGTCAAGATCGAGCTTTTCTAAAACCTTTTTTCTACTAGTCGCTTGTCTGCTCTTTGCGGCGTTTGACGCGAAACGGGCGATGAATTCTCTCAACTCACGGGCTTTTTCCTCGTTTTTCTTCTGTTGTTCCCGCGCCTGCTTCTGTAGAATACGACTCATCTGGAACCAGAAGTCGTAATTACCCGCGTAAAGCGTGATTCTGCCGAAGTCTATATCCGCGATATGGGTGCAGACGCTGTTGAGAAAGTGCCGGTCGTGGCTTACTACGATGACGGTGTTAGGGAAGTCAATCAGGAAATCCTCAAGCCATGAGATAGATTCCAAGTCAAGTCCGTTTGTCGGTTCGTCAAGCAGGAGAACGTCCGGGGCGCCGAAAAGCGCCTGCGCCAGCAAGACGCGCACTTTTTTTGTCTCATCTATATCGGACATCATCTTAGAATGGTCCGCCTCGTCCAAGCCCAACCCGGAAAGCAGTTTACCCGCCTCGGATTCGGCTTCATAGCCGCCGAGTTCTCCGAATTCAGCTTCTAGCTCTGCAGAACGAATACCATCCTCGTCTGAAAAATTTTCTTTCGCGTATATGGCGTCCCGTTCTCGCCCCACCGCGTAGAGTCTGGGATAACCCATAATCACCGTATCAATCACCGAATATTGCTCAAAAGCAAAGTGGTCCTGGCGTAGAACCGCGATCCTTTGTCCCGCGCTTATCGTTATTTCACCTTTGTCGTGTTCTATTTCGCCGGACAGGATATTCAGAAAGGTTGATTTCCCGGCGCCGTTCGCCCCGATGACTCCGTAGCAGTTACCGGGGGTGAACTTCAGGTTCACGTCTTTGAAAAGCGTACGCTCGCCGTAGCTCAAGCTCATATCTGTAACTATTATCATACTTTAATCATAACATAAATGGGCGCGCAATGACAAGCCGTATAAGCGGCGTCTACAGGCGTAGCCTACAGCATCATTATCGAACTGGTGTCAGACACCATAAACTGCGCTTACTTGCACTGCCTGCTTGTAATCTTTTGACAAATTGATTAGATTAGATTTATGATTGTCGTTTTATCAAAAACCGTTTCCGCGCATGACAAAGAAATGGTTCGTATTTATCTAAAAGATAGAGGCTTTACTATACGTGAGCAAGTCTTCGGCGCAGAGGAAATCATCGGGGCGCTTGGGAAGGGCGTTGTGGATACGCGGGAACTAGGACTCTTGCCCGGCGTAGAGCGAGTGGCCGCAACGTCTAAACCTTACGAACTGGCGTCTCGTGAAACTCAGAGCGAAGATACTATCATTACGGTAGGCGGCGCATCCGTTTCACCTGTAAAAATCGGCGGGTCCCGCATCACGGTCATAGCCGGCCCGTGCGCCGTGGAGAGCAGAGAGCAAATCCGCGAAACCGCGGAGCGAGTGCGCGAGTCCGGCGCGGTTATTCTGCGCGGCGGCGCTTATAAACCCCGCACCAGCCCCTACGCGTTTCAAGGACTCGGACTCAAAGGACTCGAATTCCTCAAGGAAGCGGGAGAAGCCCTCAATATGCCGATTGTTACCGAAGTCGTATCGCCCGAACTCGTGGAATCTATGAAAGATTTGACCGATATGTTCCAAATCGGGGCTCGGAATATGCAAAATTTCGAACTTCTGAAGAAAGTCGGGTCCGTTGGTAGGCCGGTTCTGTTAAAACGCGGCGCGGCTAATACTATTGAGGAGTGGCTCATGGCCGCCGAATATCTTCTGGCGTCCGGCGCCAGAGACGTGGCGCTATGCGAGCGAGGCATCCGTACTTTTGAAACGTATACGCGCAACACGCTCGACATCTCCGCCATTCCTGTCGTCAAGGGTTTGTCCCACTTACCCGTGCTTGTGGATCCTAGCCACGCGGTCGGCATTCGCGCAAAGGTCAGTCCAGCCGCTCTCGCCGCTATAGCCGCAGGCGCGGACGGCTTGACTGTGGAGGTACACCCTAGACCTGACGCCGCGCTTTCGGACGGTCCGCAATCTTTGTATCCAGAGCAGTTCGAGAAGCTTATGCGCGATATAGAGGCGCTTGCGCCAGTTGTGGGTAAGGAACTTTTACGTACGCCTCTGCGCAACCACCCCGCGTTTGCTATTTCGTCTATTCAGGATATTCGAGAGAAAACCGAAAAAATCGCGTTTTGCGGGGAGAGCGGGGCTTTTGCGGAACAGGCGCTTGTTCGCGTGTTCGGCGAAGACGCGCCGCGTCTTCAGGTTCCTTCCTTTCAGGCGGTATTCGACGCGGTATTGGATGGGTCCGCGGACGCGGGCGTAACGCCTGTGGAGAATAGTCTTGCCGGATCGGTTCACGAAAACTATGACTTATTCCTCCGCTATCCTGATATTGCTATTGTCGGTGAGGTGAAGCTTCGTATCACGCATTGTCTCATTGCGGACGAAAGAGCGGATATTGATAATATCGCTATTGTCCGTAGTCATCCTCAAGGTTTCGCTCAGTGTCAAGACTTTTTGGCGAAACATCCGCAGTGGCGCCTGGAAACGTTCAACAATACGGCTGAGGCGGCCGCGTCAATCGCCCGCGAAGGAGCGTTCAAGGTTGGCGCGATTGCGGGCGCGGCGGCCGCGAAAGCCTTCGGCTTAAAGGTGCTGAAGGAGGGTATTGAAACGAATCCGCTTAACTATACGCGCTTTGTCGCTCTTGCGCGGAAGGTTGGAGACAAGGCGCCTATACTTCCAAGCCTCGGTTCAGGCGCGCCGAACAAGGCGAGCCTCGTGTTTTCTGTGAGCGACGAACCGGGCGCGCTTTTCTCTTGTCTCCAGATATTGAGCGGACGCGGCATCAATCTCTCCAAACTCGAATCCCGCCCGATTCAGGGGCAACCGTGGCAGTATCTCTTCTATGTGGACGTGAGTCTACCAAAAGATCCCGGCGTTTTTGACGCGGTTGTCGAAGAATTGAAAGCAAAGGCAAGGGATTTCCGTTTCTTGGGAACGTATCGCGCCGCAGGGTAGGCGTAGGGATTAAAGTCCGTATTCCGCCCATCGCTTGTCTACTGTAGCGGCGGTCTGTGGGTCAGACTCAATGGGCGGGGCCCATTCTCGCAGACGCCCCTCGTCAGCGCCCTTACGGGTGGCGTCTACGCCGAGCCGCGTTCCGTATCGCGGCAGGGGCGAGGAGTGGTCGAGCGCATCGAGGACGCCGTCGTTCAAGACAAGATCGTGCCTCGCGTCAATGTTGTTAAGGGCGCGCCAGGCGACTTCGGATAAATCTTGAACGTTTACTTCCGCATCTACAACCACAATTAGTTTGGCGCTCATCATCTGTCCCATTCCCCAAAGAAAGTTCATCACCTTGCGCGCTTGTCCCGCGAACCGTTTCTTGATTGATACAATCACGCAGTTATGAAAAACGCCTTCAAGCGGCATATTCATATCAACAATTTCCGGGCAGAGTTGTTTAATCAGGGGCAAAAATAGCCGCTCGGTCGCTTTCGCCATCCAGCAGTCCTCTTTTGGCGGCCGCCCTACCACAGTCGCCGGATAAATAGGCGCTTTCCGTCGCGTGATTCTTTGTAAATGAAACACCGGGTAAATGTCTTTTAGTGAATAAAAGCCTGTGTGGTCCCCGAAAGGTCCCTCTTCCCGCGTTTCGGCGGGGTCTATATAGCCTTCAAGGACGAATTCAGCGTCGGCCGGCACGAGCAAATCCGATAGAGTCGCCTTGCACACTTCTGCTGGTTTTCCTCGCAGAAAGCCGGCCAAGACCATCTCCCACAAGCCTTCCGGTAGAGGCGCGGTCGCCGAGTAAGTTACCGCGGGGTCTCCTCCTAATGCGACTGCAATCGGCATCCATTTTCCTTTCTCGCGGTATTTCTGGAAGAAATGAGCGCTGTCTTTGTTGATATGCCAGTGCATTCCGGCGGCGCGGTTGTCATAGACCTGCATTCTATACATCCCCATGTTACGGAGACCTTCTCCATCTTCGGCGCACACGAGGGGCAGCGTGAGGAAACGTCCTCCATCCTGGGGCCAGCACTTGAGAATCGGCAGGCTGTCAAAGCCGGCTTCATCGTCAATGACTTCCTGACATAACGGGCGGTTTACCTTCTTTGGGATGAGGCTTAACGCAAGCGGTAATTTGGGTACCGCCTCAGGTATGGCTTTGAGTAAGCTAAAATTACGCGCGGTCGTCCATAACCAGCCGAGTAGGTTCTCTATTTCCACGGCTTTAGCGTCCAAGCTTTCCGCTCCGAGCGCCAACGCCATACGCTTTTCACTTCCAAAGGCGTTTATCAATAGGGGGTAAGCCGAGCCTTTCACGTTTTCAAAGAGTAGAGCGGGTCCCCCCTTATACATTACCCTGCTGGCTATTTCGGCGATTTCGAGTTCAGGGTTGACCGTAGCGCTTATCCGTTTGATTTCGCCCGCTTTCTCTAGTCTGTCGATAAAATTCTGTAAATCCGTATACATTCTCTTATTGTAGCAAAAGAAACTTGACAATACAAGGATTTTAGAGGATAATAATAAAAATTTGAAAGTATGGACTATCATATCCTTTATATCGCTAGTAAAAATATTATCAAGAGGAGTGTTTATGTCTGATGTAGATAACACGATGGACCCGGAACTTGCCGCATTGTTGGGGATTGAGTTGGATGCGTCGTCTGACAAACAGGACGCGGTGGGAAGCGCTGTCATGGACGAAAGGGTTGAAGTTGACCTAAACGAAAGAGGTTTCCCTGAAATAACGAAACGTTTTGCCGACGCGCCTCATGCGGCGTTCAATAACCCAGTCGCGTATTACAAGAATGCTGTAGCAAACGAAGGGGAAGTCTCAACACGTTTGCAGGGGCTTCTTCAGAAATACGTCAACGCTAAGGACCCGAAAGACAAGAGCGTTTACCGTCAGCAATTGATTCCCGTATATTGGGAATTCCTCAAATCCGTCGCCAAGAAAGCGACCGGGGACCTGCCTGACGCGAAAAAGTACCTTCTCCGCTTTGGGATGCTCCATCCATCCTTCCTTGACGAGCAAGACCGGACGTTCTTCGCCAAAATCATCGTGGAAAACGAATATAATCAGCCGGTTTATTATCTTGACGAGTGGTTCAAGACGGTTGGTTCCAATATAATAAAGACTTCCTCGACTGACGAGGTCAGTATGGTAAAGGGTAACGCGAATAACCAGCAGAAGCAACTCTTTGACAAAGCGGTCGGTAAGTTGGAGGGCGTGAAGAGTCTGCTCAAGGCAAAGGCTATGGAGCGGATCAATCAGGAAAAATCTCTGGCGGCTGCGGTAAATATGGTGATGATACATACTCCAACTGCCAAGATACCGGAAGTGAGTGAATGTTACTCGCCGTCTCAAAGGACGAGTTTCACCGAGATTCAGGATATTGTCAAGAAACTGCTTAGTATTGACCGGGAAATCGCCTCTCTTACCAGGGAGTTGAACAACGCGGAGGCTGACGCTGAGGCTTTGCAGGCTAGAGTCGAGGCGGCGCAGAAGGAGGCGTCTGTTGACGTCAAAGCCGTTGAGACCGAGTTCGAGACTGTGCGCCAGATGTCAAAGATGACAGTCGGTCGTCAAGGCAACCATTATCCCATTCTCTCTAAAGAATATTTCCACTGCGGACCAAACGACGTCGCCTCCCGCGAAAACGTGATAGCCGCGCTTGCGTGGATAGAAAGCATAGACGAGCAGGCGTTCTGTCGGTATTACAGAAACAAGCTTAACCGTATCGTTCCTTTTGTGATTCTCCTGCCGAATTACGGCGACTCGGGTTTTTGTTGGGAATCTTTTGACCGTTTCAACCGGGCTACAAGCCGCGGGCGCATAGCCGTCCCCATGTACCCCAAGAATCTCCACGAAGCCTTGCTCGCGGGTATAGGCGATTTGAGATGGCACGTCGCTAAAGAAAAAGCCTCTTATTACTGGATGGAAGAAGGCTTGACTGGTTACTACTACCAGTGGTTCAACGCCAAGAAACTCAAGGGCGATATGAAAGAAACTTTCATTCAGGACTATATAACATGGATAACAAAGGAAAGCGAAGGTACGCAAAAGCTTGATAAAGACTTACGAAATAT
This sequence comes from Treponema sp., assembly GCA_031260245.1. Taxonomy (GTDB): domain Bacteria; phylum Spirochaetota; class Spirochaetia; order Treponematales; family Breznakiellaceae; genus JAIRKH01. Next base: position 16,540 of record JAIRKH010000027.1, read on the forward strand.
ATTCTGGCACTACATTCCCTTTACCCAATCTATTAAAGATAAGCTCAAGGATAGAAGCTTCATATATCAAGAGCTTTACCAGAAAGACCTGAACCGCGCTATGTCTGACGGATATTGATTAGGACGTAGCTTAAAACTATTAACGGTTCGTATTGCCGTGGCCAAAATTGAGGTTAATGCCGCAAAAAGTTTGTATTTAAACAGGCTAACGCCTGTTTAAATACTTCACGCGGCGAATGGTTAGCAAACTTATCTGATTCCGGCTTGACTACTCCGCCTGCAAGCAAGCGGAGCCTATACATAGTCCAATGAAGGGAAACGTTACAATGCAATTCTATAATATAATTTAAGCGGCTGAAGGGAGTCGAACCCTCGTCACGAGCTTGGGAAGCTCGGGTAATGCCGTTATACGACAGCCGCAATAACGTCGTTTATTATACATAAAAAAATATTTTTGTCAAGCCTTTCGCCGAATATTTTAAATTCACCCGTCGTCTTTGGAGACGTTGAACCCGACAACAAATTAATCCCGTATTCGGACAATTCGTCTATTACCGCTGTCTTGGGTCAAAGGCGTCCCGTACACCCTCGCCTATGAACACGAGGAGGCTGAGCGTCAAGGCAAGCACAGTAAACGCCGCAATGCCGAGCCACGGCGCTTGGAGATTCGCCTTGCCTTGCGCCAACATCTCGCCTAACGAAGGAGAACCTATGGGTAGTCCGAATCCTAAAAAGTCTAACGATGTGAGCGTCGTGATTGATCCGCCGAGTATAAAGGGTAAGTAACTCAACGCGCTCGTCATAGCATTAGGAAGGATATGGATAAACATGATGCGCGAGTGTCTCATACCCATAGCTCGTGCCGCAAGCACGTATTCAAAATTGCGGGCGCGGAGGAACTCGGCTCTCACCACTCCAACAAGACTCATCCAGCTAAACAAAAGGGTGATGCCCAACAGCCACCAAAAATTTGGTTCTACCACAGACGAAAGAATGATGAGTATGAAAAGAGTCGGCATCCCCGACCACACCTCCATGGAACGCTGAAAAATAATATCAAAAGCGCCGCCATAGTAACCTTGTAAAGCGCCCAAGGCGACGCCGATGATTGACGAAAAAAACGTGAGCGTCAATCCGAAAAGTACAGACACGCGGAACCCGTAAAGCGCCCGTGCAAGCACGTCCCGCCCACGGTCGTCCGTTCCCGCCCAATTCTCACGCGTAGGCGGGGAAGGCGCGGGGCTCGGCAGGTTATAGTTGATGACATCGTAACTGAAACCAATGAGGGGTCGAAGCATCCAGCCTTTTGCTTCTATTTTTTCAATAAGAAAAGGGTCTCGGTAATCCGCATCAATGTCAAATTCGCCGTCAAAAACAAGTTCAGAATAGTTTCTTATGACTGGAAAGTAAAATTTGTGGTCATAATACACCAAAATCGGTTTGTCGTTGGCGATAAATTCCGAGAAGAGACTTATAGTAAAAAGGACGCCGAAAATCCATAGGGATGCAAACGCCCTCTTGTTCTTTTTAAAACGTTCCCATTTGTTTGTCATCTTATCCTTTTCTGTCGGGGCGTAAAACCTCCGCGCCGTTACAATAGACATGGCGAAGCGTCGCTCCTTCGTTCAAGTAACAATGCATGAGAATCCGTATGACGCGGGGCAGACCATCCTGTGCGGACGGCTCCTGCGTCGCGAAGAGCGCCAGCTCGCGCGCCCAGCCCGCGCGTCGCAACGCCGCGCATGGGTTCAACAAGTCTAAATCTTGCGTAACGGAAAAAATTACCGACACGACGTCCGCTTCATTAAGCGAATTTTTCGCCAAAAGCTCGCGGTAAAGCGCGGATACCCATTTTTCAATATCAACCGCTTCGTTAAGGCATTGCACCGCGCCCCGTAGGGCGTATAACTGTTTGTTTCTGGACATAGCTCTTCCTTAATATTTGGAATTACAAGTTGCGCCTCGTAATAAGAATCCCTACCCCCGCCTTTCAACTCCTCGAATAATTCGGCGCTTCCTGGGTGATAGCGACGTCGTGCGCGTGGCTTTCCCGCAAACCGGCCGCGGTGATTCTCACAAAACAACGGTATCTTTTCAGCTCCTCAATGGTTCTGCAACCCGTATAACCCATACCTTTGCGTAAGCCGGACACGAGTTGATTCAAGTAATCCTTCAATTCGCCCTTGTAAGGCACGCGCCCTTCTATACCTTCGGGAACCGGTTTTTCATCTTTGGACATTTGGTAGCGGTCGCCGGCGCCGTCTTTGATTGCGCCTATACTACCCATACCGCGGTAGGATTTGTAGATACGCCCGTCGTAAATGATTTCATTGCCCGGGGACTCCTTTAAGCCCGCGAAAAGATTGCCTATCATTACGGCGTTAGCGCCTGCGCCTATGGCTTTGGCGATGTCGCCTGAAAACTTGATACCTCCGTCCGCTATGACCGGCACGCCCGACTTTGCCGCCTCTTCCGCGCAGTCCCATACAGCGGTGAATTGCGGTACGCCGACGCCGGCGACGATGCGTGTGGTACAGATGGAACCGGGCCCAATACCAACCTTCACAGCGTCCGCGCCCGCGTCGATGAGCCGCCTCGTTCCTTCTTTCGTTACCACATTCCCGCCGACGACCGGCGTCCCAAATTCCTTCTTGACGCCCGCGACCGCGTCGCATACGTTTCGTGAATCTCCGTGCGAAGTGTCGAGAACCACATAATCAACCTTGGCGTTCTTGAGTAGGGGCATTCGGACGCGGTAATCCTGGGGCGAAACCGCCGCGCCCACTATCAACCTGCCCGTCTTATCGGTCGCCGCTTTGGGGAAATTCGCGTGTTTCTCCATATCTTTCACCGTGATAAGCCCCGTAAGCCGCCCTCGCGTATCAACCACCGGCAATTTTTCAATACGGTGTCGGTCGAACTTCTCGCGGGCGCTCCCCACGGACGGTTCGCCCTCCTCTACGATAACGTTGCGGGTCATCACGTCGAGAACCGGCAGGCTTTCGTCTTTGCAAAAACGGAGGTCTCTACTCGTGATGATGCCAAGAAGTTTGCCGTCTTTGTCAACGACAGGCATACCAGATACATTGAATTCTTCCATTAACGTCTTTACATCGCGGATGAGCGCGTCTGCGACTACGGTAATAGGCGTATCAATCACCCAGTTGAGATATCGTTTGACATTAGCGATCTGTTGGGCTTGCGCGGAAGGACTGAGGTTACGATGAATAACGCCGGAGCCGCCTTCAAGGGCAAGGGCTATGGCAAGCTTCTCTTCCGTAACGGTATCCATCGCGGCGGAAATTATCGGCGCGTTGAGTTCTATATCGGCGCATAAGACCGTCCGTACATCGCAATCTTTAGGTAGAATATCCGAATAGCCCGGCAATAAGAGGATGTCGTCATAAGATAAGGCTTCGGTAAAAAGAGGGGTATTTCTATAAGTTTCCATAACAAAGTATGGCACAAACCGAAAAAGATTGCAAGGGGCAATTTTAGCTTTATGTTCGTCTAGCGAGGTTCACGGCGCATCGCATAGAAGACGCTCGTATCACGAGGTTTATGGAGTAGAGAAGCGCATCGAGAGTCGGCGTTAGACAACCTCGTCAGCGCATTTTCCGTCAGACTCTCTGACAAAAATCCCATTCTCTGCATTGTCCTTTTCTTTGGCTTCCTGCCAGTATTTCTCCATGAGCGCAAGATTCTCGTGATTCATCGTTTGAGAAGCCTCTCTCATCCGCCGTTCAATATACTTGAATCGGCGAACGAACTTGGCGTTTGTTCGCCGAAGAGCGAGCGAAGGTTCCACCTTGAGGAAACGGCATAGGTTCGTCGCCGCAAAAAACAAGTCTCCGAGCTCTTCCTCAAGAAGGACAGACCTATCGGTTTTATCGATTTCCGCCTCTACCTCCGCGATTTCCTCGCGGACCTTGGCGACGACTTCCTCCGTTTTATCCCAGTCAAAACCCGCTTTTGCGGCTTTTTTCTGAAGTTTGCAGGCTCGGTCAAGAGGCGGCAGAGCGTTGGAGACTTCGTCCATAAGAGAATCTTTCGGGGAACGCCCCTCCTGTTCAATCTTTATTCTCGCCCAGTTACGGAGAACCTCGGCGCTGTCCTTGACTTCCGCGTTACCGAACACATGAGGGTGGCGGCGCGTGAGTTTTTCCGAAACGCCCGCAAGAACGTCGGAAACCGAAAAGAGTCCCGCCTGCTCGTGCATGTAGGACAGCATAACCGCAAGGAGAAATATATCCCCCAATTCTTCCTTGACGTGCGCCGGGTCGCCCTCGTCTATGGCTTCGACGCATTCGTAAACCTCCTCAACGAGGTCTCCGCGAAGGCTCGAAGGAGTTTGCTCTCTGTCCCACGGACATCCGTCCGGCGCGCGAAGCCTGACCACGATGTCGTATAAACCTTTGAAAGCTTTTTCTATTTCGTTAAACATAGAACATTATACTTAAAAGAAAGGCGGATGGACAAGACGCTCTTGAATAGAGACTCGTTTTTAGATAGAATAGGCTTATGAACACTGCGTTAGAAAACTTGAGAGACAGGGGATTTTTTCGTCAATGTACGGATACAGAACGGTTATCTGCGGTCATGGACCAGGGTCCGGTCGCGTTTTATGTGGGATGCGACCCTACGGCAGCGAGTCTCCACATCGGACACATGGTGCCGTTTTTCGCGTTTCGGCACCTACGCGCCGCCGGACACCGCGGCATAGCCCTTGTCGGCGGCGGTACAGCCCGTATTGGGGACCCCTCTGGCAAGACGTCCATGCGTCAGATGCTTGACTATGAAAAATTGGACGAGAACGCCGCGTCTATTACAAAACAACTGGACGCTTTCTTGCGCTTCGATGGGCAAAACGCTCTGTCCGTCAATAACAGGGATTGGCTTGCGGAACTCAATTACATAGATTTCCTGCGAGATATAGGCAGTCATTTCTCCGTCAACCGTATGCTTTCCTTTGAAGCCTATCGTCTCCGTATGGAAACAGGGCTTTCCTTCCTCGAATTCAACTATCAATTATTGCAAAGCTACGACTTCTTGCGGTTGTTCCGCGACTACGGGTGCCGTCTCCAGATAGGCGGAGACGACCAATGGGGTAACATCGTCGCGGGTTCTGACCTGATTCGGCGGCTGGACGGCGCGGAAGTATTCGGACTCACGTTCCCGCTCATCACCATGGCTGACGGCAAGAAGATGGGCAAGACCGAAAAGGGCGCCCTATTTCTGGACCCGTCCATCACGTCGCCTTACGACTTCTTCCAGTATTGGCGGAACGTTCAGGATTTGGACGTCAGGCGTTTCCTCCTCATGTTCACGTTCCTGCCCATCGACGAGTGCGAAGCCCTCTCCGCTGAAAGCGCGAATCCCAACGCCGCAAAGGAAAGGCTGGCGTGGGAGGTGACGGCTCTCATACACGGGAAAGACGAGGCTGACCGCGCCCTCGCGGGCGCTCACGCAAGCTTCGGCGGTTCGGGCGGCGACAAGTCCGCCATGCCGACCGTCTCTCTTCCTATGGATAAGTTCTACGCGGGTTATAACGTTGTGGACCTGTTTACGGACGCGAAACTCTGCCCCACGAAGAGCGAGGCGCGGCGTCTTGTTCAGCAAGGCGGCGCGTTTGTGAGCCATAAGGACGAATTCGTACCCATGACGGACCCAAAAGCCGTCGTCGGATTTGCGGAAGAATTGGTTCTTCGCGCCGGGAAAAAACGGTTCTGCCGCGTAACTATAGACTAATCTGTTTCAACCCCCTAAAGCTGAAAAAGGTTATTCGCTGGTTTAGAAGAGTATGTATCCTTTCGAAACGATACATACTCCTCGCTACTTTTCTTACACTCCCCTATGCTCACTCCTTACTTTCATTATTTTGCAAAAAAATGAATTTTTTTTGCAAAAACCTATTGACATATTGTTCTAGTTTATTTATAATTGTATTAGATGAATAGTACAATAGACGGTTCGGCAATTAGTTTTTCCCTTGACTCCGGCGGCGTACCGGTTTACCGGCAGATAATACGGCAGATTGAGTATGCCGTTCTGTCCGGGCGGATGAATCCGGGGGATAAGCTCCCCACGATCCGTTCACTGGCGGTAGAGTTGAAGACCAATCCCAATACCATCGCCAAGGCGTACAATGAACTGGAAATCCGCGGGATTGTCAGCACCCAGGTGGGAAGCGGTACCTACGTGTCGGATAAAGCGCCGCATCTGAAGGACGCGCTCGTCGCCGAAGAGGAGCTTAACCGGAAGATTCAGGAAGTGCTGGATCGGTTCGTTCAGGAGATGAAGCGTCTGGGGGTGGAAGAAGACGAACTTGTCGACGTCGTGAGGAATGATATTCTCCGGCGCGCGGGGGGGGGGGTTACGCGCCAAGCAAGAAGGAGGAAAGCGAATTGAAGAATCGGGTTACGCTGAACAAACAGGGCGAGACGCGCCCGCCTCGGTTGATAAACGAGGTTCGGTATACGGGGAAGAAGCGGGATTTTACCCGCCTCAAGGTACTTATCCTAGCGTTTTGCATAGCGGGGGCGCTTGCCGCGCCGTATCTGGACCGGCAGGGAATCGCGGATTCCACAGCCGTGATCGCCTGCGCCGCGCTTCTGGCCGCCCTTACGCTCGTCGCCTCATCGGTACGCAAGCTCGACGAATGGGAGCGGGCCATCGTTCTGCGCTTCGGGAAGTTCCACGCGGTGAAGGGGCCGGGGCTGTTCCTGTTGGCCCCGGTGGCGGACCGGGTGGTTCAGACGGTGGACATCCGCATACGGGTAACGGACTTTTCGGCACAGGAGACGCTTACCCGCGATTCGGTAACCGTCACGGTGGACGCCCTCTGTTTCTGGCTGGTCTGGGACCCGCAAAAGGCGGTGCTGGAGGTCGAGGATTACACCTGCGCGGTGGTCCTTTCCGCCAAGACCGCCCTGCGAAACGCCATTTCCAGCCACGACCTGTCCATCTTCCTGGAACATGGGGAGGTGATACAGCAGCTGATACAAGAGGAAGTTGACCGTAAGACGACCGAATGGGGGATCACGATACAGCACATCGAGATTACCGACATCCAGATCCCAGAGGCGTTGCAGGATTCGCTTTCCCGCCTTGCCCAGGCGGAACGGGAGAAACAGGGGCGCGTGCTACTGGCCGAGGCGGAGATTGAGATCGCCCGGAAGCTGGAGGAGGCGGTGAGGGTTTACGCGAAGAACGAGCCGGCCATGAAGCTCAAGATGCTTTCGATACTGAACGAAGGCCTCAAGGCGGGGAACTCGATGATGCTGGTTCCAAACTCCATCACGGAGGAACTCAAGGGGAAGGATATTTTCGGACTTGAGGCCCTGACGGAGATAAGAAATAACAGATAAAAAGAGGAGTTTGATATGACGGTAATAAAAGCGCAGAACGTGGTGAAGGACTACGGGGTAAACGGGCTTGCGGTGCACGCCCTGCGGGGGGTGAACCTGGAATTCCGGGGCGGGGAGTTTGCCGCCATTGCCGGGCCTTCGGGGAGCGGGAAGTCGACGTTCCTGCATCTGGCGGGCTGCCTTGACACCCTGACCGGGGGCAGCATGAGTATAGGCGGGCAGGATGTGGCGGGGCTTTCAAAGAAGCAACTGGCCCTGCTGCGTCGGCACAGCATTGGCTTTATCTTTCAGGCGTACAACCTGATCCCGGTGCTGTCCACGGAGGAGAACGTCGCCTTCCCGCTGACCCTGCTGGGTGTGGAAAGGAGGGAGGCCGCCGAACGAGTGCGGACGGTACTGGCCCAGGTGGGGCTTGGCGGCATGGAAAAGCGGCGGCCCAAGGAGATGTCTGGCGGCCAGCAGCAGCGGGTGGCCATTGCCCGCGCGCTCGTAAAGCGCCCCGCGCTGATCCTCGCGGACGAGCCGACCGCGAACCTTGACTCCGCGATAGGCCGGGAGATTCTGGAACTGATGCTGTCTCTCAACAAGAGCGAAGGGACGACCTTCATCTTCTCCACCCACGACCCCATGGTGATGGACTTTGCCCGCCGGATCGTGCGGCTGCGGGACGGGCAGATCGAGTCGGACGAGGTGAAGTAAATGACAGTATCAAGCATAATCGAACTAAAACGCCTGGCCCTGCGGAACATGACGCGGCACAAGGTAAAGACCATCCTCACCATCACCGCGATAGGCGTGAGCGTGGCGGCGTATATTGCCGGGGACGGCTGGCTCTTGGGGATGAACATCGATTCGCTGCGGAACAT
>JAIRKH010000122.1 GCA_031260245.1 Treponema sp.
AGGAGGGTGAAGTCGTAACAAGGTAGCCGTACTGGAAAGTGCGGCTGGATCACCTCCTTTCACCTTGAAAGGATTCGCTACTTCCCTAGTAGCCCCTCCTCCTCTTCCCCCTCTCCCGCTCGGAGAAACTGTTTACCAGTTTCTCCGTTTTTTTATTCTTCCACTGAGGGGATATAGCTCAGTTGGCTAGAGCGGCGGCTTTGCAAGCCGTAGGTCAGGGGTTCAAATCCCCTTATCTCCATACCTATTAGAAAAATGATAATATTCTTTGATTCTGGCGTAGGCGGACTGCCGTATTTTCAATATTTCCGTCAAAACAATCCCGCTGAAAGTCTCGTCTATATAGCCGATAGGATAAACTTTCCCTATGGTAAAAAAACAAAACAGGAAATCATATATATCCTTGTTAGCTTCTTTGAAAAACTTATCTATCAGTTTCAGCCGAAACTCGTAGTATTAGCCTGTAATACCGCGTCTGTATCCGCCCTGTCCACCCTAAGGGAAACATTTCCACATATTCCCTGGATAGGAACTGTGCCGGCAATCAAACCCGCCATTATTGAAAGCCGTAGCCATTGCGTCGGCGTTCTGGGAACCGATAGAACTATAGACGACCCATATATTACAGAACTAGCGGAGAAATACAGCGCGGATACGAAAATTATCCGAATACCTGCTCCGGATATAGTGGAATTCGTCGAAGAACGCTTTTTCAAGGCGAACGACGCCGAAAAACAGACTATCGTTTCACCATATATCAAAAAATTTCGCCATGCAGGAGCGGACGCCGTCGTCTTAGGTTGCACTCATTTCCTCCTTTTACAGTCCGTGTTCCGCGTCGTAGCCGCGCCGGATATAAAGATTTATGATTCCATCGCGGGCGTCTCTCACCGCATTGAGACTGTTCTGGACGAGAAAGGCGTCCGTGATAAAATCGGAGAGATACCTGCGGAATGCCGTCTTATCCTTACCGGCGCGGCGCCTATCGAACAAAAATGGCTCAAGTGGGCGCTTGATTTGGCTACGGAAGTATCCGTCCTTCACGAAAAACCCTGACAAACTCTTGCGGAGTAACGTCCTCCGCCCCAAGCTCGTATTTATAAGGCAGAGGCATCCCTAGGTCGAGGAAGGGAAAACCCTGTCCCTTGAGGAATTGCGCCATGAGAATCATCTGAACCGTTCCCGCGTTGCTTTCGTCATAATAGCCCGAATAGCTCGTATATACCTTTCCGCAAAGAGAGCCGAACTCGCCGGCTCTTAAAACGCCGTCCCGATATACGCCGAAAGAAACAGTCTCCGCGTAAAACCGTTCATAAGAGCGCGTCATGCGACGCATAGCGTAAACGGCGTCCATCAACGGCTCGGTAAGCCAGTCGTTACCGTGTATTTCCAGGCATCGGTCCATAATTTGTTCAATATCTGTACAGAAACGTAATTCATAACGCTTGAGCAAAGACTTTACGCTTCTCTTTATATGCAGTTTGTCAAAATAAAGAATTGAGCGGGAAAGGTGAAGCTTTGGCAGGAGGATGTAAACGCCGGGATAATGAGGAAATCCCGTGGACATGACAAGAAAGCCTGCTTTCATAAGAGCCGAAATGAAGACCGGGTCCAAGTTTGAGGATACGCAGAATTCCTCCGAGTAATTCGTTTCGACAAGCGCGTCAACCAGCATATCAAGATCGTCTTCTTCGTCGATGTAGACAAGCCCGCTCTTTGTATAACGAAGCGGGTATTTTCTTTTATACATACGGTATTGTAACGTAACTAGGGAGGATTGTCGAGCTATAGGGGAGTGAATTTGTGTCGGCGACTTACTATGCCCATTGTGAAGCCGTCTAACAGGTTTTGCTGTTATTGACAAACGCCCGCACATTGATTATGCTATTAGGCTAATGAATACAATCAAATCTTTCCCTATTCTTTCAAATTTTCTTCTAAAAATAACGCTTTTTCTTTTCTCTATCAATGCGCTTACCCTGAACGCGCAAGAGACCATAGTGAAAGGCGCGACAGCTATCGCCTTACGCGGAGAGCCGAAATACGCATATACGTTCACGCATTTTGATTACGTGAACCCTGACGCTCCCAAAGGCGGCTCCCTGACACAGGCAAGCATCGGGACATTTGACAGCTTCCATCGATATGCGCTCCGCGGCAACACGGCGGACGGCTACGAATATTTCTACGATACCCTACTCAAAAGCTCGTCCGATGAAATCTCAAGCTACTATCCACTCATCGCGGAAAAATTTGACTATGCCGCGGATTATTCCTTCATCACCTTCTACATAAATCCTAACGCGAAAGACCAAGGCGGACAGCCAATCACAGCGGAAGACGTCGCGTTTTCGTTTAATACCTTTATGACAAAAGGCGTGCCTCAGTTTCGCTCCTACTACGCGGGCGTTACCGCGACAATCTTGGATACATATAAAGTACGCTTTGATATACCCTTGGTAGAAGGCGCTGACAAAGGCGACAAGGAAAAGATGCTTGGACTTTGCTCCTTGTCCATATTTCCGAAAAGATTCTGGGAAGGAAGAGATTTCTCCGAGCCGCTCATAGAACCTCCGCTTGGCACAGGCGTTTACCGCGTTGCGGAGTACCAGATGGGACAATATGTTATCATAGAGCGAGTGAAAGACTACTGGGCTAAAGACCTACCTGTAAACAAGGGACAATTCAATTTTGATACGATTCGTTATGATTATTACCGTGATGAAACCATATCTCTTGAGGCGTTCAAGGCAGGCGAGTACGACTTCAGAGAGGAGACTTCCGCGGTCAACTGGGCGACAAAATACATAGGCAAGAATTTTGACAACGGTCTCATCAAAAAAGAGACGATTCCCCACGAAATCCCGCAAGCAATGCAAGCGCTTACCTTTAACATTCAGCGCCCGATTTTCGCGGACCGACGAGTACGCTGGGCGCTTAATTATTTCTTTGATTTTGAATGGATGAACAAGAACCTTTTCTATGGTCAGTACAAACGCACGCGTTCATATTTTCAGAACACGGAGTACGCAGCAGACGGACTGCCGTCTCCCGACGAACTTGCCATTTTGGAACCAGTGCGCGGGCAAATTCCGACCGAGGTATTCACCACCGAATACCAGCCGTCTGTGACCGACGGAACCGGGTACATCCGAGTATACGCCCGCGAGGCTTTGAGACTCCTTGCTCAGGCAGGCTGGGAACTAAAAAACGGGAAATTAATCAACAAAGCAGACGGTAGACAATTCTCTTTTGAACTATTGATATATTCGCCTGATTCGGAACGCATCGCCATTCCATTTCAGCGGAATCTTGCCAAATACGGCATTGATATGCGTATCCGCATGGTTGATACAAGCCAATTCGTCAATCGCCTACGCTCCCGCGACTTTGACATGATTGCCCGCGGCTCTCCACTGAACGCGTATCCGAGCGCGGATATGGCGATTATCTGGCATTCAGCCTACATCGACTCAACATGGAACACACCTGGAGTCTCCGACCCGTCGGTTGATTACCTGATTGAGCGGATTATGGAGAAGCAAGAGGACGAGTCTGCGCTTTTGTCCCTAGGACGCGCGGTTGATCGAGTACTGACATGGAATTTCTACGTGATACCTCTATGGCACATCTCCGAGTTTCGCCTCGCCTACATCAACAAATTTGCGCGCCCCGCAATCCGTCCCAAATACGAAGTAGGGCTGGACACATGGTGGCAGGCAAAGCCTGCTAAATGACTTCTTGGTGCGGGACAGGCCTCGTAGCGCCAGACACTCTTGGTGTCAGACACCCCGTACCGCCTATGCTCCGAACCCCCCAAAATAACGTCTCGACAAAAACAAGTTTTTTGTTTATAATATTCTAACGTCAAATAGCGTGAACGGCGCGTCTACACGGCGCGTTAAAGCGTGCGCTCAAGCGGAGGATAATTATGTCGGAAGTCTTATCAATCGTTTTAGGCGGGGGCAAGGGATCCCGCCTTTACCCGCTCACCAAGGACAGGTCAAAACCGGCTGTTCCTTTCGGGGGCAAATTCAGGATAGTTGATATACCCATATCAAATTGTGTAAACGCCAATCTGCGGCAGATATACATTCTCACTCAATTCAACTCGGCGAGTCTCCATCTGCATATTGCAAAAACGTATACTTTTGACTCGTTCTCAAAGGGTTTCGCGGAGATTCTAGCGGCCGAGCAGACGCCGGAACATACGGATTGGTATGAGGGAACCGCTGACGCGGTGCGGAAGAATTTCCAGCACTTCCGCCCTCAACATCCCGAATACTACCTTATTCTGTCAGGCGACCAACTCTACCGTATGGATTTACAGGATTTTCTGAAGAAACACAAGGAGTCCGGCGCGGCTATCAGTATAGCCTGCACCGCGGTAAGCAGGGAAGATACTAGTCAACTCGGCATCTTAAAAGCCAATAGTAATAACGCCGTTACCGAGTTTTTAGAGAAGCCCAGCCCCACAAAGGATATTTCCTCTTTCAAAGCGCCAAAGGAACTTATCGGCGACAAGAAAGAGGCGTATCTCGCCTCCATGGGCATCTATATCTTTAACGCCCAAGCGATGGAAGACTGCTTGAATAATACAATGACGGACTTCGGCAAGGAAATCATCCCGCACGCCATAGGAAATCTCAAGGTAAACGCTTACCTATTCAACGGCTATTGGGAGGACATCGGAACCATAAAGAACTTCTACGAGGCCAACCTTGAGCTTACCGCGCTCAAACCGCGTTTTGACATCTACGACGAAAGACATCCTATCTACACGCACAGGCGTAATCTACCGCCGTCCAAGATGAACTTCAGCACCGTGAACCAGTCCATCGCCGCGGAAGGGTGCATCATCACAAACGCCTCCATCACCAATTCCATCATCGGTATCAGAACCATCATTGAGAACGGCGCAAGCATCAACGGGGTAGTGTGCATGGGTTCAGACTACTACGAGTCCGAGATAGCCAAGAAAAGCAATGCGGAACGGCACATACCGAATATCGGCATAGGTAAGGGCGCCATAGTCAAGGGAGCGATAATTGACAAGAACGCGGCCATCGGGGAAAATTGCCGCATCGGTATTGATAATATCACCCGCAATGACGGTGGATACGGCAACTACTACATCATCGACGGTATCATTGTGATTCCCAAAAACGCGGTACTTTATCCGGGAACGGTGATTTAAAAACGGGAAAAGAAGCTGTCGTCCATCGCGTGGCGGAACGCGTTTGAGGAATAAATCTTTTTGCGCCTTATCAGGAAAGGGGAATAACGTATTGACGTTCGCAACCAAAAGATTCGGTATATTGACGTCCGGTGGGGACTGTCCCGGACTCAACGCGGCCATACGGGGCGTGTGCCGCGCCGCTTACGACAAATACGGCATGGTCGGCGTAGGCTTCGCCAATGGATACCGCGGACTCATAAACGGCGACTACAGGGTTTTAAGACGCGAAGACTTCTGGGGCATACTTACGCGAGGCGGCACCATTCTGGGCTCAAGCCGTGAAAAACCGTTCAAGATTGAGGGATCGGACTACGACGTAGTGGAAGAGAAAATCTCTTCTATAAAAGAAAATTACCGCGACTTGAAACTCGATTGTCTCGTGGTTCTCGGCGGCAACGGCGCCCATTCCACAGCTTACAAGTTGGCTCAAGAGGGTCTCAACGTCGTCGGTTTGCCGAAAACCATAGACAACGACGTTCAAGGCACGGAGCGTTGTTTCGGTTTCCACTCGGCGCTCTCCATCGCAACCGAAGCCATAGACCGCCTCCACACCACCGCGCAAAGCCATAACCGCGTGATGGTCATCGAGCTTATGGGACACAAGGCGGGCTGGCTTGCGCTCTACGCCGGAGTCGCGGGCGGCGGCGACGTCATTCTGCTCCCCGAAATTCCCTACAACGCCAAGATAATCGGCGAACATCTCAAAAAGCGCCTTCAGGAAGGCAAAGGTTTTTCCATCGTGGTCGTTGCGGAAGGCGCAATGTCTTGTAAAGAGGCGGCGATGGACAAGAAAGAGCGTAAACGGCGACGTGAAAACGTATCTATAGGGTACCGCGTCGCTCAAGAAATCAAGTCTGAAACCAATATGGAAACCCGTACTACCGTTTTGGGGTACGTTCAGCGCGGCGGCGTTCCCAGCGCGTCCGATAGAGCCCTTGCCACCAGTCTCGGCGTAGCCGCGGCCGACCTCCTCGCATGTGGGGAATACAACCGTATGGTCCGCCTCTCAAACGACCGCGTAACGTCGGTTGATTTAAGCGTTCCCGCAAGAAAGACGAAGACGGTTCCGCCTGACCATTATATGATCGCCGCGGCGCTCGCTGTAGGCGTATGCCTGGGGCGATGATAAACAGAAGCCGCCATTGTGTGAGGCGAATATGGCTTAAAGGCAGCTTTGCCGCTAATCTAAGGAGTAAAAGTGGCAAGATTTATCACCAACCAGAACCAGCTCCTCAAAGACCTGTTGGAAACCTATATCCCCGGCTCAAGGCAGCTTGATTTCCTAGTCGGGTTTTTCTACTTTTCCGGTTTCACCCGCATTTATAACGAGATTGGCGGGCGATACTTGCGAATCCTTGTCGGTATGGAGGCGGATGTCGACGTTCACCACGCAATATGGGAAACCGTGGCGTTGGATGGTGGACAAACAAGGGAGCAGTCCCATCTAAAAATCCGGCAAAGGTACTATGAAAGCCTTACAAA
>JAIRKH010000123.1 GCA_031260245.1 Treponema sp.
CTACAGGCGTAGGGCGCGAGTGTCTGACACCTTACACAAAACGATCTCGTAGACCGCATCCTCAAGATAGGCGCGGGACTTACCCGCTCGGATGTGTTTAGTGTGCTGGAGGCGGAAAACAGGTCGTCTCGGACGCGGTAGCCGAAGGCGGCGCGGTCAATACACCTTCACTTTTGAAAAAGACTTAACGGTCGGCGCGCTCCCCCGCCAGAGCCTTCCTAATCCCTGCGTTAGAGACTCTCTCACCTACGCGTGAGAGTCTCCCTTCCTCGCATACCTGAAATAGTCGTTTAGTTTTCTTAAAACCACCCGACAACAGGGGGTAATCCGCCCTCTTGTTACGAAACGTCAAAATTGTTAAACTGTAGAAAATTATTCGACGGTGTTTTGTAAATGACTGAACTTGTCGTATCGAACAACGTCAATTTTATACAGGAGATTTTTATGGAAAAAAATCCGGTCGCCGCATATCTGGCGGCTACACCAGTAGATAAAATCAATACAGGGTTTCTGGCTTATTTGTGTAATTTATGGGAAACCGCCAAAGTCGCGCCCGAAATAGCGGCGTCCATTGTCAAAGAACTTGAGAATCAGCGCAAACGAATCAAACTCATTGCGAGCGAGAATTATTGTTCCCTTCCCGTTCAACTGGCTATGGGTAATCTTTTGACGGATAAATACGCCGAGGGGACGCCGAATCACCGTTTCTACGCGGGAAACGAGAACGTCGACGCGATTGAGAGCCTCGCGGCCGCGGAGGCGCGCAAGCTCTTCGGCGCGGAATACGCCAACGTTCAGCCTCACTGCGGGGCGGACGCTAATATCCTCGCTTTCTGGGCTATTCTTTCAACCCGCGTGGAAGTTCCCGCTCTTGCGAAACTTGAAGAAACAAATCTCTACAAGCTTACGGACGCTCAGTGGCGGGAATTGCGGGGCGTTCTCGGTAATCAAAAGCTTCTGGCGCTGGATTACTATTCAGGCGGACATCTCACTCATGGGTACCGTTACAATATGTCTGGACGTATGTTTGACGCTTACTCTTATTCCGCGTCAAAAGAAACCGGGCTTTTGGATTATGGCGATATAGAAAAACAGGCGTTGCAAATCAGACCTTTGATTCTACTTGCCGGTTATTCGGCGTATCCTCGTAAAATCAACTTCAGGCGGATGCGGGAAATTGCAGACAAAGTAGATGCCGTCCTGATGGTTGACATGGCGCATTTCGCCGGGCTTGTCGCGGGTAAGGTCTTTACCGAAGACTACGACCCCATCCCTCACGCGCACATTATAACCACAACTACGCACAAGACCTTGCGGGGTCCGCGGGCGGGGCTTGTGCTTTCTACCGCGGAATTCTCCGAAGCTCTGAACAAGGGCTGTCCTCTCACTATGGGCGGGCCCCTGCCTCATGTCATTGCGGCAAAAGCAGCGGCTCTCCGCGAGGCCGGGCGTCCCGAATTCCGCGAATACGCGGCAAATATCGTGAGAAACGCCCAGTCTCTGGCGTCTGCTTGCGTTAAAAACGGGCTTGACGTGCTTACAGGCGGTACAGATAACCACCTTTTCCTTGTCAACGTCCGCAATCTCGGAATCACTGGCAGGCAGGCGGAGAGCGTTCTTCACGAGTGCCGCATTACCTTGAATCGTAACAGCATCCCTTTTGACCCGAACGGTCCCTGGTATACGTCGGGTTTACGTATCGGCACAGCGGCTGTTACGACTCTGGGTATGGACGCTGCGGAAATGGACGAAATCGGCGCGGTCATCGCGCTCGTCTTGAATAATACCTCCCAAACGCCTGACGCTAAAGACCCGGCAAAGAAGAGTAGAGTCAAGTATACGGTTACGCCGTCCGCGAAAAACGAGGCGCTTGAACGCGTA
Source organism: Treponema sp. (assembly GCA_031260245.1). GTDB lineage: Bacteria > Spirochaetota > Spirochaetia > Treponematales > Breznakiellaceae > JAIRKH01. The sequence goes on from JAIRKH010000123.1 coordinate 1,882, forward strand.
CATCTGCTTCTTTCCCGTTTCCCAGTGTATCCAGAGCTTGACTTGGAACTGCTCAAGAAGGCGTTTATTCATTAAGACGCTTCCCTCTTGCCATAAATGGGAAATTTTTCTATAATTATTTAATATCTGACTTTTAAGGAGTAAAATTCATGCAATTACAAGATTTGAAACACGCAAGTTTGAAAAAATGGGTTGAAGAGGCGGTTGCTCTTATGACTCCGGATGCGGTGGAAGTCTGCGACGGCTCGCAGGCTGAATACGACCGCATGATTAAATTGAATATAGACGCGGGACTGGCGACGCCTCTTAATCCGTGGCTCTTGCCCGGTTGCGTTCTGTTCCGTTCCGACCCTTCCGACGTGGCGCGCGTCGAAGCCCGTACCTACATCGCCAGCGCGAGCAAGGACGACGCGGGTCCCACTAATAACTGGATAGACCCGGCGGAACTTAAGAAGACCATGACCGAGCTTTATCGCGGCTCAATGAAGGGGCGCGTCATGTACGTCATCCCCTTCTCCATGGGACCAGTCGGCTCGGAAATCGCCAAAATCGGCGTGCAAATAACCGACTCACCCTACGTGGTCGCCAATATGCATATCATGGCGCGGGTCGGAACTAAGGTACTCGACGTTCTGGGCGAAGACGGCTTCTTCGTGCCGTGTTTCCATTCGGTCGGCAAACCTTTGGGACCCGGCGAAAGAGACGACGGTACGTGGCCCTGCGCGCCTATTGACAAGAAATATATCTCCCATTTTCCGGAAACCCGCGAAATATGGAGCTACGGCTCAGGCTACGGTGGCAACGCCCTGCTCGGCAAGAAGTGCCTCGCGCTCCGTATCGCGTCCGTTTTGGCTCGCGACGAAGGTTGGCTCGCGGAACATATGCTCATCCTCAAAATCACCAACCCCAAGGGCGATGTGAAGTACATCACCGGCGCGTTCCCGTCCGCTTGCGGCAAAACCAACCTCGCCATGCTGATTCCCACTCTTCCGGGCTGGAAGGTTGAAACAGTCGGCGACGACATCGCCTGGATGAAATTCGGCAAGGACGGCAGGCTCTACGCCATCAATCCGGAAGCTGGCTTCTTCGGTGTGGCGCCCGGCACGAACATGGACTCCAACCGTAACGCCATGGAAACCATTCGGCGCAACACCATATTCACCAACGTCGCGCTCACCGAAGATAAAACGGTTTGGTGGGAAATGATAGGCTACGACGCGCCCGGAAAACTGATTGACTGGAACGGCAACGAGTGGACGCAGGATAAGAACAACAAGGCGCAAAAGCCGGCCGCTCACCCGAATTCCCGCTTCACCGGACCCGCAAAACAATGCCCGGCCATCGCGCCCGAATGGGAAGACACCAGAGGCGTGCCGATAAGCGCCTTCCTCTTCGGCGGACGCCGCCCCAAGACGGTCCCGCTCGTAAACGAGGCGAAAAGCTGGAGGCACGGCGTGTTCATGGGGTCCATCGTCGGCTCGGAGGTTACGGCCGCGGCTCTCGACGTGAAAGCCGGTACCATACGGCGCGATCCCTTCGCCATGCTCCCTTTCTGCGGCTACCACATGGGCGATTACTTCAAACACTGGCTCAAAATCGGCGATAAGAGTACCGCGGATAAACTGCCGAAAATATTCTTCGTCAACTGGTTCCGCAAGAACGATGACGGCAAATTTATCTGGCCAGGCTACGGCGAAAATTCCCGCGTTTTGGCGTGGATTTTTGACAGGTGTAACGGCGTAACCGACAACGCAGTGGAAACGCCTATCGGTTTCCTGCCTAAGGTCGACGCCATCGTCCGTCCGGACGGCGTGAGCGAAGCCGATATGCGGGAACTGCTCAAGGTTGACATCGAGGGATGGAAAAAAGAAATCGCAGACGTACGCGAAAACCACTATCCCAAGTTCGGCGCAAAACTCCCGCAAGAGCTCTACGACGAATTGGACGCCATTGAGAAGCGGCTCAACGCCTAATTTTAACCATATTATAAAAAAAAGAGACTACTCTAAGTAGCCTCTTTTTTTTTATAAAACCATCAGATTACTGTTCGACTTTCCAAGCAGTAAAAGCGTCTTGGGTAGCTTTTGCAACTTGTTCCAGGTCCATGCTTCCCAAAAATGAATATGGCATTATAGTTCTCTATTCAACACAAGTTTTCAGAGCGCGGACAGAAATCGACGTCCGCGCATTTTCAAGCTTGAAACGAAAGTAATAGTATGGTATAGTTTTTTGAAGAAGCGATGCAAAAGGTATGATAGTTTATCACGTTATGCTTCCATGTTAGCATACTTCGCGCAACGTCGCTTATATTCCATAGAGAACAAGGAGACAGAAATGAAGAAATTCGTTGTAAGTATGTTGATTGCGGCGTTGACAGCCGCAACTGTTTTTGCCGTCGGCAACAAGGACACGGCAAAACCCGGAGAAAAGGTCTACATCATTGCTACAGACACTACGTTTGCGCCTTTTGAATTCCAAGACGCAAACGGTAAATACGTGGGCATAGATATTGACCTGCTCGCGGCTATCGCGGACGACCAAAACATCAAATACGACCTGAAACCGCTTGGTTTCAACGCGGCGGTTGCCGCGCTTGAGTCTAATCAGGCGGACGGCGTCATCGCAGGCATGAGCATCACAGACGCGCGTAAACTCAAATACGACTTCTCCCAGCCTTATTACGATTCCGGCGTCGTCATGGCGATTAAAGCCGACAACGAGGAGATCAAAGGTTATGCAGACTTGGCGGGTAAAAGAGTCGCGGTCAAAACCGGCACCGAAGGAGCGACCTTTGCCGAAGGCGTCAAGGACGTATACGGTATCGACTTGGTATACTTCGACGAATCGCCTTTTATGTACGAGGAAGTCAAAGCCGGCAATTCGGTAGCTTGTTTTGAAGACTATCCGGTCATAGGCTACGGCATATCCCAAGGCAACGGCTTGAAAATGGTGACCGACATGGAACGCGGCTCCTCCTACGGTTTTGCTGTACTCAAAGGCAAAAATACCGAGCTTCTTCAGAAGTTTGACGCGGGTCTCAAAAATTTGAAGCAAAACGGCGACTATCAGAAGATTTTGGATAAGTACATCGCTACGAAGTAGAAAGATTACGAATTAGGAGGAGATTTTGGTTAGTTAGCAAATGGTAAAAATAATCTACTCCTCATTCCTATCTTTCAAAATTAAAGGACGGCATGAATTTTTTCAAAGTGTTGCAAGAAGTTACACCTTTGCTTGCTCGTGGTATGTTGATAACGGTAGAGACTACTATTTTGGCGCTTATCTTCGCCTTCGCGTTGGGTTTGCTTATTTGCTGGATGGGTATTTCCAATCGCAAGATACCGCGCCTCGTCGCAAAAATCTACATTTGGATAATCAGAGGAACGCCTCTACTAGTGCAGACTTTCTTTGTTTACTTTGGCGTTCCCCAGCTGTTTCAGTCTTTGGGCGTCAACTTCAGGCTTTCTCCTTTTGCCGCGGGCGTCGTCACTTTGAGCATAAACGCGGCCGCCTATATTGCCGAGATTTTCCGCGGCGGCATTCAAGCAATTGATAAAGGGCAAATGGAAGCCGCGCAGAGTCTGGGACTTTCTTATCCACGGGCGATGTTCCGTATTATTATTCCGCAGGCGTTCCGTATATCCATACCCGCGCTGGTGAATCAGTTCATCATCAGTTTAAAGGATACATCAATCGTATCGGTTATCAGCTTGGCGGAAATCGTCTATGAAGCGAAAATCTACATCGGTAGAACGATGCAATCCTTTACCGTATGGACCATTGTCGGCGGGGTTTACCTGCTCATCATTACCTTATTGTCGCAATTATCGCGTTACATTGAAAAGAGGCTTGATTATGGAAGCAAAAGTAACAGTTAAAGACCTTCACAAAGCGTTTGGAAGCTTGGAAGTTCTCAAAGGCGTAAGCATGACCGCCCATGAAGGCGACGTTATCTGTATCATTGGTCCGTCCGGTTCCGGTAAATCAACTTTTCTCCGGTGTATAAACCGTCTTGAAAAAGCAGACGCGGGCGTCGTCATTGTCAACGGCTACGAAGTCACCGACAAAAAGACTAACATCAACAAGGCGCGGCGGCATATAGGCATGGTGTTTCAGCAGTTCAACCTTTTCCCGCACATGACCGCGAAACAAAACATCATATTTGCGCCGGTTGATCTCAAACTGATGAGCAAAAAAGACGCTGAAACAAATACTATGCGGTTATTAGAACAAGTTCATCTTTCGGACAAGGCGAATTCTTATCCGTGGCAATTGTCCGGAGGGCAACAGCAAAGAGTCGCCATTGCCCGAAGTCTGGCCATGAACCCGGACGTCATGCTTTTCGACGAGCCGACGAGCGCGCTTGACCCGGAGACGATTGGCGAGGTACTTGCGGTTATCAAGGACTTGGCGGATGCAGGCATGACTATGCTCATCGTTACGCACGAAATGAAGTTTGCCCGCGACGTCGCCAATCAAGTCCTCTTCATGGACGATGGCTATATCGTTGAACGAGGCGCGCCGGCTGATGTGTTTTCTCATCCCACGGAAGAACGAACGCAAAAATTCTTGAATTTATTGGTATTTAAAGAAAAGCAACTTTAAGATAAGGAGATAATTACGACAATAGTCAGAAAAGCGGAATTTTCGGATATTCCGTATTTTTATGAAATATGCCTCAAAACAGGGAATAACGGTAAAGACGCCACAGATTTGTTTGACGATCCGTATCTTATCGGGCAGTATTACGCCGCGCCTTACATGTTTTTTGATAGAGATACCTGTTTTATCGCAGAAGAGAATAGTATTCCTTCCGGTTATGTGGTGTGCGCGGTCGATACCTTAAAGTTCAAACAATGGATGGCTAAAGAATGGCTTCCTTCGCTCGCGTTGCGCTATACCGGCGTAACTAAAGCTCCCAAGACAAAGTTAGAAAGCTTGATGCGGGGACGTATATGCGGTTCCATATCAGACAATGAGTCTCAAACGCCGCATTACGCGGACTATCCGGCGCATCTGCATATAGACCTCCTCCCTTCATTGCAGGGCAAAGGACAAGGCAAGGCGCTCATTGAGGCGTTGTTTTCGTCTCTTAAGGGCAAGACTTCAGGCGTTCATCTTCTCGTGAATTTGGACAACGAACGCGCGGTTGGTTTTTATCAGAAAGTCGGCTTTACCGTGCTACAGGAATTTATCTTCGGTTATATCATGGGTAGAAAGGTGTAAACGAGAGCAAAGCCTCAAAATCAGTGAGAAATTCGCCAGATTTATTCATAACAATCATTGACAAGTATAAGGGCAAAATTATTTAGGTTATAATTTTGTTCAAAAAAAGGAAATGGGCCAGATAAGAGTTGAACTTATGACCCCTGCCTTATCAGAGCAGTGCTCTAACCGACTGAGCTACTGGCCCAAATCCTTCTGCGGGAGAGGGGGAAGAGGAGGAGGGGCTACTAGGGAAGTAGCGAATCCTTTCAAGGTGAAAGGAGGTGATCCAGCCGCACTTTCCAGTACGGCTACCTTGTTACGACTTCACCCTCCT
>JAIRKH010000013.1 GCA_031260245.1 Treponema sp.
AGGTCTGCGCAGCATAGGAGAGAGCGCCTTTGAGGGGTGCAGCAGCCTTAAATCCCTACACCTGTCGGAATATCTTACCACTATAGAGTATTGTGCCTTTGCCAGGTGCGAAAACTTGCGCTCGGTTTCCTTATACGAAATGACAAGTGTGGAGGACGCGGCGTTCGACCACGGGGTGGAGTTGCACTATTATGAGGAGGATGATTAGGGCTTAAGAGCGCACAGCGCTGTCAGAAGTGTTCTGATAGTGCTGTCAGAAGTGTTTGAGCAGTGCTGTCAGAAGTGTTTGAGCAGTGCTGTCAGAAGTGTTCTGATAGTGCTGTCAGAAGTGTTTGAGCAGTGCTGTCAGAAGTGTTTGAGCAGCGCTGTCAGAAGTGTTCTGATAGTGCTGTCAGAAGTGTTTGAGCAGTACTGTCAGAAGTGTTCTGATAGCACTGTTTTTAGTAAGAAGAGAGAAGATTGTATGAATGATATGCAGATGAGAGGGTTCGAGATCGAAGACGGTGTGTTGGTCAAGTATCGGGGGAGTGCGGCGGCGGGAGGCTTCTCCCAATTCCGCCTTGGCTTCGTCGTTCTGTCTTGCCGCGACAGTGGAGACGCGACCTGCTGGAACGCGAGTAGGCGCTTGATTCGGCAGTCGTGGGCGCGTGTCGACAAAGCGGTGCGGTAATGCGGGGGGTTCGGGGGGGGGGGGGGGGGGTTCACCCCCCCCCGACGGGGCGTTGCGGGGTGGAACCCCGCAGAGGGGGAAGCGGAAGACCGCCGGAGGCGGGCTGAAGCGAGGGGGAGACTTCCCCCTCCTGCTTATTACGTGATGAGGAGTGGTGATGCGGGGGCTCCTTGCCGCGGGCGTGCCGGAGGGGGTCTTGTACGCGCCCACCCGGTACATTGCCAATGGCGGCTCCGGGGCAAGCGCCGCGGACGCCCTGGCGGACTGGCTCTGGCTGCCCACGGAACGGGAGGTATTCGGAAGGAATGTGTACTCACATACCCGATGGGAGACCGCTGCAAACCAGGTCTGGCTTGAATACTACGGGGGTAATACCCAACGGATAAAGTACGATGCGAATGGATCCACGTGGTAGTGGGAGGCTGCGCCCCGGCTTTCTGTGTCCGCTAGGAATAAAGACAGACTTGATAAATACATACCTCGTATCGGATTATAACGCATAACCGCGAACCGCGCGATTTATGAAGCAGTTCGATTGTCTTTTCTCCCTTAAAATGTTATATTCTTTCCTGTGGCATACATAAAAAACCTTTTTGACAAAAATTTTCTCGAATACGCCTCTTACGTCATTAAAGATAGGGCGATTCCAGACGTGGAGGACGGGTTGAAACCTGTTCAACGGCGCATCCTCCACTCGCTTTTTGAGATGGACGACGGTAAGTTCCACAAAGTCGCAAACGTGGTCGGACATTGCATGAAATATCACCCGCATGGAGACGCTTCCATTGGGGACGCGCTCGTCGTGCTTGCCAACAAAGACCTATTCATTGATAAACAGGGCAACTTCGGCAACATTTACACCGGCGACTCCGCGTCGGCGGTCCGTTATATCGAGTGTAGGATAACCCAGTTGGCGAAAGACGTTTTCTATAATCCAAAACTCACCGAAATGATAGACTCCTACGACGGACGCAACAAAGAACCGACGCTGTTCCCCGCGAAAATCCCAGTGGCGCTCTGTATAGGCGCGGAAGGCATCGCCGTAGGAATGTCAACCAAGATTCTACCGCACAATATCGTCGAGACGCTGACAGCGGAAAAAGCCTGCCTCTTGAAAAAGCCCTTCACGCTCTATCCGGACTTCCCCACAGGCGGACTTGTGGACGTATCCGATTACCGAGACGGCCTGGGCAAAGTTGTCGTAAGGGCGAAACTCGACGTCTCCGACCCCAAACGCATCGTCGTACGCGAGTTGCCTTTCGGTTCGACAACCGAAAGCCTCATCAACAGCGTGGAAGCCGCGGCCAAAGCCGGACGCATCAAGATTCAGTCCATCAACGACTTCACCACCGAAAACGTGGAGATTGAGATAAAACTCGCCCGCGGCGTCTACTCTGAGGAAACTATCAACGCGCTCTTCGCGTGGACCGAATGCGAGCAGTCAATATCGGTTAATCTACTCGTGATAAAAAACAAACTGCCCGTCGTAATGACGGTGAGCGAAGTTGTGACGCATCATGCGGACGCGCTCGTCAAAATCCTAGAGAGGGAACTTGAAGTCGAAAAAAAAGGACTGCTCGACAAGGCGCATATCCGCAATTTGGAGCGGATTTTCATCGAGGAGCGCATTTATAAAGTCATTGAACGAATGAAAACTTCCGAAGGCGTAAAAAAAGCTGTGATTGCGGGCTTTGAAGCGTTTGAAGAAGAAGTCGGTCCGCGCGGCGTGAGCGCCGAAGACGTGGAAACCTTGCTCAAAATCCCGATTCGACGCATTTCCCTTTACGACATAAACAAGGCGAAGGCTGAAATGGAGGCGATTCAAACGCGACTCAAGGAAATCAACGCGCACCTTAAGAACATCACGGTCTATGCGCTGGACTTTTTGGATAGAATCATCGACAGAATCCGCGCCATGGAAGGCGGCGGCAAGCGTAGAACCGAGGTAGCGAAATTCGGCAAGGTTGACGTTAAAGAAGTGGTGAAAAAAAATATTCAGCTCAAATACGACCGCGCGACCGGTTATTTGGGAACCGCCGTGGCGGGAGGGACCGTGACGGAACTGTCGCCCTTTGACCGCGTGCTTTTCATCCGCAACAATGGGACATACGCGGTGCAAGACCTGCCGGAAAAACTCTTTATCGGCGAGAACGCATGGTGGATTGGCGCGGCCGACAAAGAGGCGCTTGCGAACACGATTTTTACCATTGTCTACAAGGAACCGAAAACAGGTTATCCGTGTATCAAACGGTGCGTCATTGAAGGATGGATTATGAACCGCGATTACGCGCTTGCGCCTAACGAAGCGAAAATTCTGCTCATCGATCCGCGTAAGAAATTCTCCTTTACTGTATTTTACGCCGTGAAGCCCTGCGTCAAAATCACACAGGAGTCCTTCAATGTACAAGACTTCGCAGTGAACAACATAAAAGCGCGCGGCGTCCGTCTCGTAACCCGTGAAATAGACGGCGTGAAAACAAAATAGCCCGCAACCGTAGACTACTCATTCGTCTGTGTAAGGTCTGATATGAAAGCCTGCGGTTAAAAAACAAAAAAAACTCTCTGACGTCTTGCAAAAAAAACAATTCAATAGTAAAGTAAAGAAGAGTAGAGATTTTAATGAAGAAGAGCTTTTAGGGGGGAATTATGGCTGAACAGAGTAACCAGTTGGTAACGTTTCAACTGGGAGAAGAACTTTACGGAATAAATATTATGGACGTAAAAGAAATCGTCCGGGCGCAGGACATTCGGGCGATTCCTAACGCCCCGTCTTATGTCGAGGGTATTTTCCATCTGCGGAATGAAATCATACCTATCATCAATCTGCACAAGCGGTTTCACATAAAGAAACTGGTAGCCGCGGAAGAGGACGCTCTGCTGTCGGGATTCGTGATCCTTGACATCGACGGTATGAAGCTGGGAGTGATAATCGACCGCGTGTCGCGGGTTGTTACCATAGCAAAAGAGCAGGTACAGCCCCCTCCGCAGATAGTCAGCGGCATCGGTTCCGAATACGTCCATGGAGTCGTGCGGCAGGAACAGGGATACCTCATCATTTTGAGCATCCGCGACCTCTTTAACCCAAAAGAATTACAAAAACTGTCGGAACTCCACCGCTAGGAAGAATAATGGTCCCGGTTTACGCGCCCACCGTCCGCCGCCGTGAAATGGACGCCGTTCTTACCGCCCTTGTCGAAGACAAGGTCGGTCCGGGCGAGCGTTCCGAATTTTTAATTCAAACAGCAAAAGAATATCTCGGTTTCGATTCGTGTATAAGCCTGCGGAGTCCCGTTACGGCGCTCGCTTTATCCCTCAAGTTACTCAACATCGAAGAAGGCAAGGGCGTGGCGGTTTCCGCGTTGTCGCCTCTTTACTATTTACAGGCGATTCAAGACCTGCGGCTTAGACCCGTCGTCTGCGACGTGGACGAGAGCCAGGCATGTATATCCAAGGAAACTGTTTTGTCGGCGCTCGACGACGTCCGCGCCGTCGTCGTTCATCACACATTAGGATTTGCGCCTGAGTCTGCGGCCATAGCGGAAATCGGCGTTCCGGTCATCGAGGACTGCTCTTTGAGTTGCGGGACTTTTTGGGACGCCGCGGAAAGCGGCGCGTCCTGCGCCTTTCAAGGGATATTCGTCATTCTGGGGCTTGAGGAACGGGATATGATCACTGCGGGCGGCGGCGCTTTGCTCTTTGCGGTCAATAGGCGGGACGGAATTGCGCTAAAAAACGCCGGACGCTTGCCGCCGGAGTACGGGCTTCCGGATATGAACGCGGCTATGGCCATAGCGCAGTTCCGCGAACTCGCCAAGAATCTCAAAAAACGCAAAGAAATCGCCCAAGTTTATACGCAGGCGAGCCTCCGCACCCGGCACAAGCGATTCATCGCCCGCGACGACGCCCCTTACAACAACTACGCCTTTCCGCTCATCCTCGAAACAGGTATGAAAGACGTAAAAGCTTACGCTCGGAAAAAGGGAATAGAAGCGGCAAACGCCTTTTCCGGGACGATTATCGACAGTAATCCGAGTCTTGCCGAGCGATGCCCTGTAAGCGCGTCTTTGTCGCTCCGTACCGCGCTTTTTCCGCTCTATCCGCGGCTCGCAAACGCGGACGTTGAAAAAACGGCGAAGGTTATCGGAACGTTGCCGTGAAGAAGATACTCTTGTTCGTCAATCCGCTCAAAGCCGCGGGGCTGGCGCGGGAAATCGCGCGGGAACTGGAAAAACAAGGCGTTGAAACAAGCGTATTCGCCGGGGAGAAGATAGGCGCGGTCGACGCTGCCGTCAGTCTTGGCGGAGACGGCACCGTGCTATTCGCCGCGCGTACGGTGTCCCAGCTTAAAGTCCCGATACTTCCAATCAATCTGGGAACCTTGGGGTTCATCGCCACGATTCCGCCTGACGAGTGGCGGACCGTTCTCGACGATTTTTTCAACGACAGAATCGTGTTTTCGCGGCGGCTTATGCTCGACGCAAGGGTACAGAGAGGAACGGCGACTGTTTTTCAAAGCCCCTGCCTGAACGACGCTATTATTTCCGCGTCCACCGTCGCCAAGATGATACGGTTGAACGTCCGCGTGGGTAACGCCTCCCTCGGTTCCTATCGGTCGGACGGGCTGATAGCGGCGACGCCCACTGGTTCCACAGCCTATTCGGTTTCCGCCGGAGGACCGATTCTTGACCCGGAGATGGAAGCCGTCGTCGTCAATCCGATATGTCCGTTTACCCTGTCAAACCGCCCTATCGTCCTGCCGTCTGACGACGAGATTGTGATTGAGGTGGAGCGCGAGCAACGAAGCGGCGCGTCTTTGACTATGGATGGACAGACGACCGAGACGTTGCAAGCCGACGACCGCGTCGTCGTCCGCCGCGCTAAGGAAGACGCGCTCCTCGCGTGTCAAGACGGCGCGAAATCCGCCTTCTATAGCGCCCTGCGGACGAAACTGGCATGGAAATAATCAACCGCACAGAGGCTATCCGCCGATATTATGCAACAATACATTTAGCGCTTGCCGAAATTTGATTCTTCGAGTATAATTTTATTTTATGGAACAAGACCGCGACTCGTCCGTACAGCGCATTGCTTGGCATCCACCCTACATCGGTTCGCTTCACATCGAGCTCTGGGACTATCTCGACTGTATCGAAATCCACGAGGAGGTATCCCTCACGGAGGAACCCCTCAAAATAGATGGCATTATCATCAAGAAGCGTCCTGGGCTGGTAATTGATAAGAACTTCGCCCGAATATTCCGTGGGCATAACATCATTGAGTTCAAGAGTCCTGCCGATTATTTCTCTATCCATGACTTTTACAAATGTTACGCTTACGTGTGCCTCTACGCGGCGCTCAAGAAGGAGGCGGACATAAGCGACATGACGCTGACGGTGATAGAATCGCGTTATCCAGAAAAGGTCGTGAAACATTTGACTGGAGCGCGGGGGTATAGGGTCGAGCGGATGTATGCGGGAATATATGAAGTCGTGGGGGATTTCGTACCGATACAATTCATAGTAACGCCCGAATTGTCGGATGAGGACAATCTCTTCTTGAAGAACTTGAGTCGGAATGTGAAGGTAGAGAGTCTCATTGAGATATTCAAGGCCGTACGGTCGAGGATGGAGGACGGAGCGGTGCGTTCATATCTGAATGCGGTAGTAGAGGCGAATCCCAAGACGATGAAGGAGATAGGCAGTATGGCTGTAACACAAGAATTCAAGGACGTCATGGAGAATTTAAGTTTCGTTAAGGAAATGAAACAACAATGGCAGGCGGAGCGGTCGCAAATGGAAGCGGAGCGGTTGCAAATAGAAGCGGAAAACGCCGCTCTACGCGCGCAGCTTGCCGCATTGACACAACAGTAACACGGAGAAATACCGGGTCGACGGCGTTAGACGCGTAAGGTAACGCCCTACGACTAACAACGTCGACCCGGTCTGCGCTCAAGCTTTATCTACAAACCTGCCTCGCGTGTCAAGACGGCGTGAAATCCGCCCTCTACAGCGTCCCGCGGATGAAACTGGCGTGGAAGTAACGGCTTCCGAAATTTTCCCTATACTAATTTTACGCATTTTATATAAACTTCTCACATACGTTTTAGACGATAAGAAACGTTCCGCTTGAACGCGGAACGATTTCCCGCTCATGGACGCAATGGTCGTCCGTAATTTTTTTTATTCAAGGAGGATATATGAAAAAAATCTTGTTGGTTGGACTGACGGCGCTCGCCGCTGGTGCAATTCTTTTGTTAGCAGGCTGTTACGATCATTTCGCCGCTGAAGACGAAATAATACCCCCTCCCCCGCTTAATGCGGAATGCCGTGAGACTACGTATACCCTGAAAGCTCATAGCGGATCTCCAAATCCGGGGCAAATCAACCAAAATTTCTTTCCAAACGAACAAGACTATCAATTACTCAAAGGGCACAAGTATATAATTCAGCTTACGGGATACGCAAGTAGAGAGATTCCTCTGCTATGCGTAGGTTTTACTGACTGGAACGATGGACAGGGCTGGATTATAAACTGGGGACAAAAGTTCTCTCTCGGTACAGAACCGACTACGCTGACATGGGAGGTAACGCCTACGGCTGATACCTCGGCGGAAACTCATGAAGCAATGAGCAACTCGATAGCCTTTAATCTACAAACGGGGAACCCGGATAATCCTAACGAATATTTTGACATAGACCAAGACATCATTATTACAGCCGCTATCCGCGTCTGGGACGCGACCGAGCTAGGCGATTATCCACCGCCTGATCCTGTGGATATAACGCCGACCGAATGAGTCGATTAAAGATTCACTGATAAAATTATCAAGGAGTAAATTATGAAGAAATTGATTTTAACGATTTTGGCGCTCTGTTTGACAAGCGCTCTTGTGTTCGCCGGCGGCAAAAAAGACCGCGCGCCTGTCGGCAATTGGACTTTTGACACAGCGGAAACCAGCGTCGACAACGGCGGCGGCACCTTCTACCTCACCAAGTCCGAGTTCTACCAATACGTCGGCGACATAAACTTGAGCTGGGACGATTCTACCTTCGGCGACGGTATGCTGAAGCTCGACCTGGACTTCTCGGACCCGGGAAGCCAAAACGACTGGAGCGAGCCGAAGCTGGCGATAGACCTGCCCGTTTCCTTCAATATGCGGAACATCGGGACCTTGTCGTTTGACTTCTACTTTGACCCTGAAGCCAGAACCATAGGGAGTTTCAAAACCCAGCTTTTCGGCACCCAAGGCACGCCCCACGCCAGCGTCGATATTCCCGAAGAAGGCGAAACTATGGAGAACGGTTTCGTGAAAACCGCGGTAGTCATTCCTTTCGACGTCAAAGCAGGCTTCCTCACCGATTTCAGGTTGAGTATCGTCGGCTCCAATACGGACTATATTGGTCCCGTGTTCATTGACAACCTCAAGTTCGGCCCCCCGCAGTGAGCGGGAAAACCAAAATAAGGAATCGTTATGACAAGAAATAAAACGATAGCTTTCTTGTGCGTTCTGCTTTGTATGAGCGGCTTCGCGTTCGCCGGCGGGAAAAAAGAGGCTAAAGCAGGCGGCGCAAGCGGCGGACCAGACGCGCCGGGCGAATGGAATTTCGACAACGCCTCAAATACCGGCGGATGGTATATAGCCGCGGGCGAATTCTGGGCTTATGAAGGCGACATCAAGTTGTCCTACGACAATAAAACCTTCGGCAACGGAATGTTGCGCGTGGACGTCGACTTCTCCAAAGCCGACAATCAATCGGATTGGAGCGAGCCGAAAATCAAAACAGACATTCCCCCGCTTCCTCTAGGCGGATACCACGAGCTTTCCTTTGACCTCTACTACAACCCGTCTTTCAGAACAAAGGGGACTTTCCAGACGAAGGTATTCGCAAACGGCGGGCTCGACGCAAACGCCAGAATCCGCGGCGATGGACAAGACGCGGGCAATGGGTATAGGAAAGTTACGCCGCTCGTCAAATTCACCCCGCCGGAAACGTCAACTGAAACCGTCACCTTCAGCGTCGTGGGCTCGGGAACCGATTACAAGGGTCCCATATTCATTGACAACATAAAATTCGCCGAAGGCGAGCCGATTGACGTTGAGTTGACCAAGACCCCCACGGACGCGCCGACGCAAATCAACCCCGCGTCCCTAAATATCGCGTCAAGCGTCGCGCTCGTGGACCCCAACGCGATTGATTCGGTGAAACGCCTCTACGCGTACCTCGACGCGGTCGGTAAAACCGACTACACGCTGTTCGGACACCAAAACGACCTGCATCACAAACGGGGCGTGTTCTATGAAGGCTCGACGACCAGCGACGTTAAAGACATTACCGGCTCTCTCGCCGCGGTCATGGGCATAGACAGCTTATCCTTTACCGGCGCGGAATATCCGGGCGTTACCAAAACCTATGGTCCCGACCCCATACAGGGTTCCGCGGCCGTCTGTTTAGACGCCGCAAGCCAGGGCGCAATAATCACCCTGTCTATGCACATCCCCAACATGGACGTCGTATACCGCAAGTCAGGCAGAAAAGCGCCGTGGAAACTCGACGGATACACTCCGAACACCCTCACAGGCGACCCCATGCGCCGCATCCTACCGGAAGGAGACCTCAACGCGCCTTTCCTCGCCTACCTCGATATGATAGCCCAATTCGCCAAAATTCTGGAAGCGGAGGGCGTCCCGGTGTTGTTCAGACCTTGGCACGAAAATTCGGGAAGCTGGTTCTGGTGGGGCGGAGCCTTCTGCACCGACGAGGGCTTCAAAAGCGTTTGGCGCTACACGGTAGAATATTTGAGGGACATAAAAGGCGTTCACAACTTCCTGTACGCGTATTCGCCTAACGGTCCTGTGGAAAGCGTGGAATGGTACGAAAGCCGATACGCGGGCGATGAATTCGTGGACGTCGTGGCTTTTGACCTTTACCAAAACAACGCCGCGCCCGGAGACGGGTGGATAGAATCGTTCAAGACCTCGGTAAACAACACCGACCTCGTGGCAAGGAAACACAACAAGGTCGCGGTCGTGTCCGAGACCGGCATACAGGTCATTCCCACAGAAGACGGCAATATCTGCCTTGCGGACGGAACTATCCCCACATGGTTTGAGGACGTTATGGAAGTCGTGTCCGCGTCCGGACTCGGCTACTACCTCGTGTGGGCCGACTTTTCAGGCGGCGACCACTACGCTCCCTACAAAACCGCGCCGAACCGCGGACTCAAGATTATGACCGACGCGTTCATAGACTTCTACAACAACCCTAAATCGGTCTTCGCCAACGGCTCCGGCTTCTACGCAATGACTCGTACCCCGGCAGTGACGCAGGCCGGCTCGCGGGAAACAGGCTACATCTTATCCCCGCCTGGCGGCGTGTTCCAGTCCAAGTCGTTCAAATTGCTGGCGAGCGTGAAAAACCCAAGCGGTTCCGTGTCCTTTGCCGTATCCAACGGCGCGGACGAAATAACGTTGCCGGCTTCCGTCGACCCGCGCAACCCGAACTGGTACACCGCAAGCGTAAGCCAAGCGCAAGTCGACGGTTTCGGCAAAGCGTCCGGTACCATAGCGTTGAAGTCCGGCGCGAAAACCTTGCAGACCATGACCCTATTCTTCGGCGAGAAGGCGAAAAGAGCCGACCCAAGCGTGGTGGACAACTTCGATGAAATCTACTACGGGCAGGACGCGCTTCTCCGCAACGACTGGACCGAGAATTCGGGACCGGACTGCTGGAACGTCGTAAGCCTTTCAAAAGAGCGTAAATACGCAGGCGATTACGGCATGGAGTTCAAGTACCGAATCTCCACCGCGGGCGGCGAAGGCTGGACCGGCAGAACTCTGCTACAGAACGCCAACTGGTCAAAATTCAACGCGCTCCAAATTTGGCTGAAACCAGACGGCAACGCCCAGCACATGGTCGTGCAAATCAAGTCGGGCAGCGAGGAATTTGAAGTATGGCTTGAGGAACTGCTTCCGGACTTCGTTAAAAGCGACGAGGCGAAGCTCCTCACCATACCGTTCAGCCTCTTCAAAGGCAAACAGAACGGCAAGTTCAACACGGCGAGTATTACCAATTTCGGACTGTGGGTGAACACCATCCCCCAAGGCGGCGTCAGTCCTTGGGTCGTTGAATCCGCGTTCTATTACGACGAAATCAAGGCGGTAAACGTTCCGGGACTTACAGACATTAAAATAGAATAACGGAGAGTTGGGAGCCGGCGACCGACAAAGTCAGTTCCTGATTCCCTAAAGATTATTTCAGGAGGAATTAATTTTATGAAAAAGCTAATGGCTTTAATTATAGTATCCGCATTGACCGCGAGCGCGGTTTTTGCTCAAGTGAGCCTGGGCGGAGACGTGTCGAGTTTCTTTATCCCGTTCAGGTCGACCATTGACCCTGACGGCAAGGTGAAATCAACGGCCGCGGTGCAAGACTCTTTTGGGGGACCCGACCTGAACACTAGTATCTACATCAAGGGCGTTTCCGACCTTGCAGGCTTCAACTTCACCCTACGCGCCGCGTACGGGGACGGCTCGGCGGGCGGAGCGCAGACCGTCCGCGCAAGACCCGATATGTATGTGTGGATAAAACCCCTCGATATCTTGAAGCTTTCCTTTGGGACCATGACCGACGATACGCTGGCGGGAAAAGTGGGCGCTTCAGATTTCGCGCCTTACGTGTTGGACCCAGGCAAGCTAGATAGACTTGAACTGGGGGACTCCCAGTTCAACATCTTCACCCAGTTCAACCCCAACGCGGAGGGTAGCGGCGACGATAAAGGTAATCTTTACGCGCCCGCGGTGTCCGCGGCCGCGATGATTACGCTTACCCCGATTGAAGGGCTGTTTATAGGCGCGTTCATAGCGCCGGAACTGAACGGTTCCAATGGAACTAAGCTCGGAGACGGAACGAACGGCGACTTCTACGATGTGGAGAGAATCTACAAGAATATACAATTCGGCATGGGCTACACTATCCAAGGCGTCGGACTCGCGCGCGCTCAATATGTTGGATGGAGAAACATCGTTGAATTAGCCTTTCAACTGACCGCGATTGAAAACCTCAACTTGGATTTTGGGATGAAGATTCCATGGATAGGAGACGACGCGAAGAACGACGCTGTTAATTTCAATATTCAACGCGATTATCAGTTCTCGTTAGGCGCTGATTACACGGTCGGCGAATTCAACGTACTGTGCCGCGGGGACCTGGCGTTTAACGGGTACAACAAAACCACAGACGTTCTAAACGGGCTTGACCTCGTCGTATACGCGGTACCGTCATACAATCTGAGCTTCGCTAAAGCGGGGCTTGACCTTGGTTTTGAATACAGGGGCGTTGACAAGAAAGGCGGCGTTGACATAGAAAACACGGATGGAACGCAGTTCGGCGCGGGGATATGGCTTGAAAAAGCTTTCGGAGCGGGCGTACTGAAAGGCGGAGTTACCGGCAGGTTCCCGCTGGAATGGCAGAGTAAAGAGCAAAATACCGATGTTTTCATCCCCATCATGTTATCAATTAGCTTGTAAAGACTCTTACCACAGGAGGAAAAATTATGAGAAAACTTATAGCTCTAGCGGCGGTAGGAGTGGTAACGGTAACGGCGGTCTTCGCCCAAGTCGGCGTAAGCGGGTATGGGACAAGCTACTTTATCCCCTATCGGGCTACTGTTCCTGAAAAGGGAGACGCGAAAAACACTGCGGCCGTGCAAGCGCCCTGGGGCGAACCAAATATGAGCGCGGGCGTATCGTTCAACGGCTGGTCGGAATTCGCCGGATTCAGCGTGGGCTTTGATATAGCTTACGGCGCGTTGAACGCGGCCGGCGGTACTGGTTCCGTCAAAGCCGGCTATACCATAAACGGCTGGCTTAGACCCCACGAAAGGCTCAAGTTCAACGTCGGCAACAACTATGAGGACATACAAAAAATTATGGGTAAGGTGGGTAGTTCGAATTTCTCTTACTACGTGTTAGATACGGCGAAACCCAGAATGCAGGAAGGCGGCGCCGATTCCGCGAACAACATCTTCACCCAGTTCAATCCCGCGCCATGGGGCGCGGACGGAGACAAACCCACAGACGGACTCATCAATAACATCAACCTCTACTCCCCAGCCGTCACTGCGGCTTTCATGACCGTGTGGCAACCCATCGACGGTATGTGGATAGGGGCTATGGTAACGCCGGAAATAAACCTTACCGGAGATTCGCTGGGAACGGAGCTTCACACATACGGACAGGACAGCGACTTCCATAACGCGCTTGAGGTCTACAAGAACGCCCAAGTCGCGGTCAGCTACAACATTCCGGGCATAGGACTCGCGCGCGTACAGTACATCGGCTACCGCAATGTCGTAGAAGCGGCTTTCCAAGTGCTTGCCCTGGGCGACTTGATGATGGATGTCGGCGTGAAGATACCTTTGAAAGATACCTACGAGGCGGAAGGGTTTGATTGGGCTATATACCGAGACTATCAGGTCGCGGTCGGCGCCACGTATCGGTACTACGAATTCGGCTTTTCCGGACACATAGACGCGGCTTTCGGCGGGTACTACAAAAGCATCGAAGGCAAATATACCAACGGACTGGACTTCGTCGTGTACCTCACTCCAACCTATGAGCTTCCTTTCGCCAAGCTGGGGTTTGACCTGGGTTTCGAATATATGCAAAAACCCACAATAGCCGGCGATATAGCTATTCCAGCGTCTGTCATTCAAGACGGAATGCAGGCGGGCGCGGGTCTTTGGCTTGAGCGCAAATTCGGCGCCGGCACGTTGCGGGGCGGACTTGTATCCCGTTTCCCGCTTGAATGGACGGACGGCGCCGAACTCCCGTTCGAATTTTTCATCCCCTTGCGGATTGAAGTGGGATTCTGACGCTTTAGTTAGGTTTGTATAAATAAAAAGCCTGAAACGCGCTTTGCGTTCAGTTTTAATCCCCCGCTGTCGCGCGGGGGATTTTTTATTTGTCGTAAGCCTATAGGGTTTAATACCCCGTGGCTCTGGGGCGGCTGTAAATTGGAGTATACTTGATTTTTTAATTTTTAAAAGTTAAAAATTCGAGGCTTGTAAAATTTACAAAAGAAGGTATAATCATTGATTTATGGAAACATCGGCCGAGGGCGTTCAGCAGACTGAAATGCCCGTTGAGGAACTTGTGGACAATTTGGCGCATGAAAACATTTTCATGAAGCTTGGTATATGCATCGCCATAGTAGGCGCGGCGGTTTTGCTTATAAAATTAACGGCTTATCTTTTTAAGAAACTGGAGCAGAAAGTAGCGTTACACGGAGAGGAGCGGTTCAAGCCCATCGTCGTCAAGAAGTTTCAGCTTCTCGGAGTGGAACAAATCTTGAAGATAGTATTGTTTTTATTGCGTATCATCAAATATGTGGTTTACCTTATCATCGGATACCTGACGCTCGTTACCACGTTCGCCCTTTTTGAACAGACAAAGAACATCGCCTTCACTTTACTCAATTACATTATCAATCCGCTAAAAAATACAGGGTTAGCTATCGTCAGATATATTCCCAATCTCATCACCATCGTCATAACGTGTATCATTTCCCACTATTTCATCAGACTAGTTAGGTTTCTCACCGTTCAGGTTGAAAGGCGTAAGCTCGTGCTGCCCGGCTTCTACCCTGATTGGGCGCAACCGACGTTCAACATTCTGCGCGTACTGATTTACGCTTTCACGCTCATCATCGTCTATCCGATGTTGCCCAATTCAGAGTCGGACGTGTTCAAAGGGGTTTCCGTGTTCATGGGCATCCTGTTCTCGCTTGGTTCCAGCTCTATTATTGGAAATCTAATCGCCGGCGTCGTGGTAACGTATATGCGTCCGTTCAATATGGGGGACCGCATAAAAATCGGCGACACGGTAGGCTTTGTGGTGGAGAAATCGGCGACCGTAACGCGGCTCCGCACCCATAAGAACGAATACGTTACCTTCCCCAACTCGACCATTCTCACGTCGAGCATCACCAATTACACGTTTGCGACCAAGACTAAGCACGACAATGGTCTCATTCTCTATACGGAAATCACCTTCGGCTATCGCACGCCTTACGAGTTGGTGGAAAGGTTGCTCCTCGACGCGGCCGCGCGGACCAACCGCGTCTTGAAGGAACCAAAGCCCTTCGTGCTTTACACGCGGCTGGACGACTTCTACGCGGGTTACCAAATCAACGTCTACGTCAAGGAATTTGAGAAGATACCGGCGATTTATTCCGAGTTGCGTCAAAACATAATGTTCGTCTTCAACGAGGCGGGTTTGGATATGACGGTTTCTTATTACCAGACGTTTCTATCCGCGAACGGTACGGAGTCGCTAGGAAATCCGAATGAGGCGGGTACTTAACGTCAGATTTTTAATGGAGGTAAAGATGCAAATTACAGAGGAAAATTTTGAGACTGAAGTTATTCGCTCGTCTATTCCTGTGGCGCTTGACTTTTGGGCCGAGTGGTGCGGACCGTGTAGGATGTTGAGTCCCATCCTTGAAGAAATAGAGAAAGACTACGCGGGTAAAGTCAAGGTGGGCAAGGTAAATGTGGACCAAGAACAATCCTTGGCGGAGCGGCACGGCATTACGGCGATTCCCTGTCTCATTATCTACAGGGACGGGAAAATTTACAAAAGACAAGTCGGACTTGCGCCCAAGACGGCGGTAGAGAAGCTTTTCAAAGACCTATAGGCGCGTCCATCAAGGGATAATACACAAGCGGTCTATCGTACTTTTCGCTTTTCCACGTTTTTTTCTATGAAATATATCGCTGTCAGAGAAATCGCCATACCCAAAAGCAAGGAAGCCCGTGCGGGAAAAAACGCGACCGTCCCGACGGCCGTAAACGCGGAAACGATGAAAATAGTCGGCTTCCTTGTCTTCAGCATCTGTTCAAGCATAAGCACGATGAACAAACTGGTCAGCGCAAAGCCGACGCCCCCAAAGTCAAACGGCAGAAGAGAACCCGCGACCGCGCCTATGACGGAGCCAGCAACCCAGTAAAACTGGTCCAGCAGGGCGACAAAAAACATAAACCACGCGCGCTCCGACTCGGTATGCTTCCCCAAGCCGTCTTTCATGCTTTCAACCTCCGGCAAAGACGAGAGGAGCGCGAAAGTCTCATCGGTCAGCGCGAAAATCAGATACCACTTGAACGGGCCCGTCTTTTCAAAGCGTTGCAACATGGAAAATCCATAAGCCGCGTGTCGGGCGTTTACCACGAGTTGCACCAGCGCCGCTTCCGTAAGCCCGGCGCCCGCGGAGAAAAGCCCCACCGCAATGTATTGTCCGGCGCCCGCATACATGACGATACTCATCGCCAGAGAAAGCCGCCACGCATAGCCCGCCTCAACCAATAGCAAGCCGAAAGCTATGCCGATTGCCATATAGCCCAACAGCACCGGCGCCGTGTAACGCGCCGCCTGTCCGAAAAGCCGCCGTCTGTTGATTTTTCGCCTCCAAGTCAAATTAGCCGCGGTCCGCGCTTGTCGACGTTTCCTGCGATTCGTTGAAGTTCAGCATATAAAGCATGATAATTTCAGTACCGTCATAAATTCAATCTGTATCGCGAGTGGTCCAAAATTCCGCCCATATCGGAAAATGGTCGCTTACCTGTTTCGGCTCTATGCCGAGCGCGGCGAAGTCGTACATCTTGTCAAAATAAATAACGCCGAAAGCGCCCATGTAATCCTCCCGCGCCGTATTCGTAATAATGAAACGGTCATAGGTGGTACTGTCTTCTATTCCTGCTACGGTTGTGTCGTATTCGTTGGTCAGGATTATCAGGTAATCGGTCTCCGGGAACACGTCTATCAGATTTTTTTCGTTATAATACGAACCGTCCGCGTTGAAGTCGCCCACGACCAGCGCGTCCTGCTCGTTCCATTTGTCCTGAAAATACGCGACGACTTCCGGCAATACGCCGATTTCTTTCGCCGCATCCGAAGGTTGAATGTGATTGTTAATCAGAATAAAGTCGAACTTATCCCTTGTTTGAAAATAAACGGCCATTGGGCTACGCTGGAACCTGTCCTTCACGTCGTCGAATCTGGCGCTATCCTTGACTTCGAGCTTGCTTGTATCGTAAATGATCCAGTACTGCTCTTTAGACGCGGTTCGTCCTTCGCGGGGTCCCAACACGTAGCCGTATTTCGGGTCGAGTTTCGCCATGAACGCCTTCACAGGTTCGTCGGTTGCAGCCCGAACTTCCTGAATCGCCGCGACGTCCGCGTGAGAAACGATATCAACCAAGACTTTGACGACCTCGGTCTTCTTCATTTTAGAATCCCCAAATATCTGTATATTGAACGAATAAACGAGAAGCGCGTCCGCCGCGGACGAGGAGGGAAATTCGGCGTTTCCCTTTACGAGCGGCGGCGCGGGAGTCCCGCCGCCTGGTTCTACTGGTTCGGGGGATTGTTCTCCGATTACCTGTATTAGCGCATCGGATACGCCGTCCGGTAATTCGACGACGCCCTGGCGCCACAAGTAGTATATGACGACGGCAATGACGACGACGATAATTATCGCCAATTTTGACGCAGGCTTCTTTTTGCCTTTTTTACTCGATTTTTTGGTCTTTACTGCCATAACGACTTTTCATTATAGTGAATTTCTGAATTTATGCAAGGGCAGAATAATTTACTTTATCAAAACATTGAGCGTTCCGTATCCGTTCTGTTTGGACCGTAATTTTGCCGCGTCAATCGTTTAACGCCCAAACGCGGACAACTTTTTGAGACTATTCTCTCAAAACTAGTTGTAGAGAAAATATTTGAATAAAGTCTATTGACAAAAACGCAATTAATTGTATAATCAAATCACTTAAAATTTAAGGAGAACTGTAGGATTAGGAGTGTTTTTGAGATTGTATTCTTGAACGCGCACAGAAAGAATAACGGTAAAATATTATTATGGAGGAAGCGGTATGATTAAAACGATGACGGCTTTTACGTTTGAAGTCGATGATTCAGACGACGCGGCTGCGGAGATTCTGGAACAGATTGATATCAAAAGCCTGTACAAAAATTCTCTCGGCATCCTCACCTGTTACACCGATTTTATTGATTCCGGCGTCACCCAGGCGATCTGCGCGGCATTGCCCTTTGACGTAATCGGCATGACCACCGCAGGGACGGCGACGCCTGCCGCGGCGGGCGAAATGGGACTAGGACTTCTGGTTCTTACCAGCGATGACACGAATTTTATCACCGGCACAGTGGAACTCATAGGCAAAGACATAGACAGCCCCATCTGCAAAGCCTACAGCGAGACCTGCGCGAAGCATTCCGGCCAGCCGGTTATGATGCTCGTCTTTGCGCCATATATAAACGACTTGGGTGGCGAGGCCATAGCCGTAAGCCTTAACAAAGCCTCCGGCGAAATTCCCATCTTCGGTTCCCTTGCCATAGATTCATCGGCGGACTTCAGTTGCAACGGGACCGTCTACAACGGGGAGTACTATAAAAACAGCGTTGCATTCGCCCTTCTCTACGGCGATCTGCACCCTTTTTTTTTCGTAACCTCCTTCGCGGAAGACAAGATACAAAAACAGCGGGGGGTTGTCACCAAATCGAAAGACGCCCTCCTTATGGAAGTAAATAATATGCCGGTTCTTGATTACCTTCAAAGCATAGGGATCCAGAAACAAGAGGGCGCTTGGACGGTAGGGGCGTTCCCTTTCATGATCGACTACAATGACGGTACAAAACCTGTCGCTCGGTCTATTTACCTTCTCACCAAAGAAGGTTACGCAGCCTGTGGCGGCAATATGCCGGAGAATGCAATTCTGTCGGTGGGCGGCATAGATTACTCTGATGTAATACGGACCACCCGCGAGACCCTGGAACAAATTCTTAAAAAGAACGAGCGCGGTTCATGTCTTCTCATGTTTTCCTGCCTGACCCGCTACTTCGCGCTGGAGGCCCACACTACCGCTGAAATGGATACGATACGGGACACGCTGGCGGATTTTCCGGGCTATATCTTCGGCTATTCGGGCGGTGAAATCTGTCCGGTGTATACTGAAAAAGGACGCCCTGTGAACCGCTTCCATAATTGTACGTTCATCGCCTGCCTTCTGTAAGGAACGATAATGGCAACGGAAGAAAAAAAGTTTGATTCCGAGGCGGAAGAAATCGCGTACCTGCGCAAGGAAGTAAAGCGCCTTACCCGTCATCTGAGTTTTACGCAGAATACCCTGGAACGGATAAAGGTCGCTTCTTTTTCCCGGGAAAACGTAAGCGCTATTCTCAGGAATGAGCAGATCAGGCGAGATCACACCATGAGACTTATCCTCCAGTACAACCCCGACATCCTTATCGTTTTTGACGAAAACACCTGTATCCTCTACTGCGCCGATATTTTTCTCCGGATTACCGGCATTAAACATGCGGGGATGGTGATCGGCCGCCATTTCAGAGAAGTCTTCGGTCGTTTTATCCCGGAAAAAAAACTTGAAGAATTATCTTTAATATTTAAAGACTCCAGCCTTATTGGAGAATCGCGAGTACTCGAAGAGAAGTTTGACTTGAGCGGCAAAGGCGAGGAACGCGATTACGAGGTGCTCTTTACCCCCATGGTTAACGACGACGGCAAGATGGAGGGCGCCATCATGATCTTCCACGATATTACGGAAATCCAGAATTCCATTAAACGAGCCGAAGAAGCCAGTAGAGCCAAGTCAAACTTCCTCGCCAATATGAGCCACGAAATACGTACGCCCCTCAACGCTATCATCGGCATGGCGAATATAGGTAGCGCCGACCCCAGCATCGAGAAAAAAGACTACTGCTTGAACAGAATCAAAAGCGCGTCCGTCCACCTCCTCAACGTCGTCAACGATATCCTTGATATGTCCAAAATTGAAGCCGATAAGTTCGAACTCTCGATGACGTCTTTTAATTTCACCGCTATGCTTAACAATGTTATCAATGTGTTGAGCTTCAAGGTGGAGGAAAAAAGACTGGTCCTTGACGTTACTCTCGATTCGGCTATTCCTCCCGTTATCGTTTCCGATGAGCAACGCCTCGCCCAGGTGATAACGAACCTTCTCTCCAACGCGGTAAAATTTACGCCCGAAGGAAGGAACATCGCTATCAGCGCGAAACTACTTGCGGAAGACGAAGACGGTTACGTCATAGAGGTTACTGTCGCCGATACGGGTATAGGCATCTCTCCTGAACAAAAGACGAAGCTATTTCACTCATTTGAACAGGCGGACAACAGCATCTCCCGGAAATACGGCGGCACTGGTCTAGGGCTGGTGATTTCAAAACGCATTGTGAAACTTATGAACGGCAAGATACGAGTGGAATCCGAATTTGGAAAAGGGTCGTCCTTCATCTTCACCATCCGCACGGGAAAAGATCCCAATGAAAACGCTCATACCGACGCCGACGAAAATATCATGAATCTTATAACCACAGACGGCTGTTTCGAAGGCTATAAGATACTCCTTGCCGAAGATATAGAAATAAACCGCGAGATTGTGCTTTCCGTTCTGGAACCCACAGGCGCTATTGTGGACCAGGTGGAAAACGGCAGGGAAGTCTTTAACAAATTCGCCGACGCGCCGGAGTCCTACGACCTTATTCTTATGGACATACAAATGCCTGAAATGGGAGGCTATGAGGCGACCCGCCTCATCAGAGGCATGAGCGTACAAAAAGCTAAGACGATACCTATCATCGCCATGACGGCCAATGTATTCAGGGAAGACATCGAGCAATGCCTGTCCGCCGGTATGAACGGACATCTTGGGAAACCTCTGAACTTCAACGAGCTTCTTTATACTTTATCTCGTTATCTACCCAGAAAATCGTTGAAGGAAATCCGTCCCGCTTCTTACGACGGTACATAAATCAATAGGCGTAATATGACGGAACAGAATATACCCAACATAAGACGGGCGCGCGGGCACAGACTCTACACGGAAAACGGAAGGCGGCTTGTTGACCTATGGCAAGACGGCGGATACGCGGTACTGGGACACACGCCGCGGAACGTCGTCCGCGAACTGAAAAACGCCGCGGAACGCGGACTTTTCGCGCCTTATCCCGCGTCCGCGGAAAGACGATTCCTCAAATCCCTATCCGCCTTGTTCCCGGAAAGCAACGATTTTCGCGTTTTCTCCGACCGAGCCCGGCTGGACGCGATGCTGGAATACGCGGGCGCGCTAAAAAAGGACGAAAACATTCCAGACCCGGCGTTCCTTTCACCGACTGAAACGACCGTTGAAACCGTCGCGCTATGGCGGCCTTTCTGCGTCTGTCCATCGGCTCCTTTGCTTGCGCCTATTCTGCCATGGTCCCTTGCGCCCGCGGTTTTGGTTATAACGGAACAAGGTCGAGCCATGGCGGAGAAGATACCGCCTTCTGATACAATAGCGCCGATTATACTTTTCGGCGCCGCCCGCGCTGTTTACGACCTTATCGTGAAAAGAAACGCTCCAGACGAGAAGAGAATATCCCCAAAAATAACGAAATGTTTATCAACGGAAGGATGTGTATGGAAGCAAAACGGCGTCTATTTGCACACGGATTTAGACGATGCGGCTTACGCGCGTATATTCCGCCTATTTCTGGACGCGAACCTCCTCTTGCCCCCGAATCCGCGTATACCGGCCGTTCTGCCGTCAGAGCTATCTGAAGGCGAAGAAGCGAACCTATCGCGTCTGCTTATTCAAGATACGGCTCAGTCCCTTTCAGGTTAAAACTCGAAAATTTCCGCATACCATAATCATTCTCTTCCGCAGAGGACTATAGCGGAAATTATGATTCTTTGAGTCTGCAACACGATGAAAAATCTTTGGGATTGGAGCGTAGTCATGACCCGGCAAAACCGGATTCCGAAGTCGCCAAAGGCGTCTCAGACATGATTTCAAGATATGTCATCGAAAGAAACATAAGCAATTTGATTTTACTTATATTACGGGATGGAAAGGCGTTTATTGTCAGGAGATTTTGACTGCGCTTTTGACGTGATTCTGAAATTACACGATGCGCATTAATTTCAATTATATTCAGCAAGCGTTTTAATCTTAACCGTTACGCTCTACGACAGAGAAGAAAAAATTATTAATTTTGTCAAGTCTTTGG
>JAIRKH010000076.1 GCA_031260245.1 Treponema sp.
AATTAGGCGATGCTATTGTGTTAAAAGAAATAATGGGTATAACGGACGAGACGCTTTCTATTGTTTACAAAATGCTTGCCGTATTAAAAAGTTGGCGCAATCCGTCTAAGCGGCGATGATGAACGATGAACACGTCCGGTACTTGAGCGCCCGGACTTTTGATAACCATTGGCAGAATCGCGTAACGGTCGCTCGTAATAACCGCCATTCATCCCGTCGTCGGTTCAAACGCGCGAAAGGGCGTCGATGTCAAACAACTCGCCCTCCCCCGCTTTGAGACGCGCCTTCGCGGTTTTCGGGTCGATCCCTTCGGGAGAAATGAGACGCCATGTATTCGAGCAACCTACCGCCGATAAGCTCCGTTCCCACATGGAAAAGATTGACCGAGCGCGCTTCCGATAGAGGAAACGGTTTGTCTTACATATCGCTTTCCAGATGAAAATTTAATCATTCGACGTCTTGTAACTTTTTCAACAAAGATAGTATTATATTTATAAACATCAAATTTAGGAGTTTAAAATGAATCTTATGAATAAACTATCTTCAAAATCCATTCTTGTTTTTAATCTTGTGCTGATTGGCGTCATTTTCGGATTCTCTTTAGCGTTTTTCTCTTTCGTTCGCGCATCGCCGACAAGCGGCTCAAGCAAAACGGTTCAGGCGGAGGAAAACCCTTCGGGTTCAAATGCAAACGCTCTTAGTATTGCAGAAGGTCTACAAAGCGCCTTCCGTAGCGTGTCAGACAAAGTTCTGCCTTCAATTGTAGAAATCAACACAGTTTCTATCAAACAACAACAAACCCCTAACTTCAACGGGGTTCCGTGGGATTTCTTTTTTGGTCCCCGCAACAGAGAGCCCGATGAAAGAGGTGAAAGGCGCGAATTCCGCTCCAGCGGTCTGGGGTCCGGCATCATAGTCAAGCTTGAGAAAGGCGTCTATTATGTACTCACCAACAACCATGTGATAGAAGACGCCAACGAAATAAGCGTCAAGGTGAACAGCGACAAAGATTACAGCGCGAAACTAGTCGGCAGAGACGAGCGCAAGGACCTGGCTATGATTTCCTTTGAAACGAGAGA
This sequence comes from Treponema sp., assembly GCA_031260245.1. Classification (GTDB taxonomy): domain Bacteria; phylum Spirochaetota; class Spirochaetia; order Treponematales; family Breznakiellaceae; genus JAIRKH01. The sequence continues at coordinate 1,080 of JAIRKH010000076.1, forward strand.
TTCGTATCCGGTTGCGACGCTAGGCGATTCCGATGCGGTAAGAGTCGGAGACTGGGCTATCGCCATCGGCAACCCGCTGGGCTATATGTCCTCGGTAACGATTGGCGTGGTGAGCGCAGTAGGGCGTACCGGCGGCCCGGCGAATAACATCAACGATTTCATTCAGACGGACGCTTCTATCAACCACGGTAATTCCGGCGGCGCGCTGGTGAACATTCACGGAGAGGTCATCGGTATTAACACATGGATTGCGAGCAACGGCGTCAATTCCGGCTCTGTAGGACTTGGCTTCGCCATCCCCATAAACAACGCAAAACGTTCTATAGACGAATTCATCAGCAAGGGCGAAATCAGCTACGGGTGGCTGGGCGTGTCTCTAACCGACGCGGACAAGGATTTTGCAAAGGCGTTGAGCGTTGACGGTAAGTACGGAGCGCTTGCCAGCAACATATTCATAGGATCTCCCGCGGAAAAAGGAGGAATCAGACCCGGAGACTTCATTACCAAAGTGAACGGCAAGGAAGCGCGGAATACGAATCAACTCACCCGCATGGTGGGAGAACTAAAGCCCGGAGACAAGAGCGTATTCACGGTTATTCGGGACGGCAGAGAACAGGACTTCACCGTTACCATAGAGGAGCGCGCCAATGAGGTCGCCGCGGACAACAAGAAACTCTGGCCCGGTCTTTACGTCGTTCCGCTCACAGATGAAGTCAAGAACAGCCTAAATCTCGACAAAAACGCCCAAGGGATTTACATTGCTCAAATCATAGACCAGTCGCCCGCGGCTATCATCGGAATGAAACGTGGGGACCGCATCTTGAGCATCAACGGCAAACAAGTAAAGGATTTCGCGGATTTCTACAAAGTCTTGCGCGAAAGCGCGGAAAAAGAACTGCAATTTTCCTTTATTCGCGGCGATTCCGAGCTTGAATCCTTGAAATTCAAAAGATGAAAAACGTATAAAGGAATACAAAAATGTCTATGGAACTCAAATCTTTTCTTGTACAGATATTCACCTCTTGGCAAGTGATAGCGGTAACGGTTGTGGTCGTGCTTTACATAATGTTAGCGTCCTATGTGGCGCAGTTCAAGCAAAAACGCGGAGATAAATCCGTAAAGAAGAAGACTGTGAAGAAGAAAACGCCTCTTCCCAAGAAAGAAAAGGAAGTTCAAGAGAAAGCCGATGAATGAGACGGAGGCGGCGCTATTGGGGGGAGCGCGCAACAACGTGCGCGCGAGGGGGGGACGGACAAGTTGGCCGCGGTAACGAGGATGTATGGAAACCGTCCCCCCCTTTATAATTGAAAAAGAGGAGGTTAGTTTGGACGAGAGTAGTTTTATTTTGGGCGTGGACTTGGACGGGGTTGTGGGAGACTTTTACACGTCTATGCGGAGAATCGCGGCTGAATGGCTGAACAAACAAGAGGCGGAACTGCCTGTAGATGTGGGTTACGGGCTAGAAGAATGGGGCGTCGCGGAATACGGGGGTTATGAGCGTCTTCACCGCTTCGCGGTGACTCAAAGACGGCTGTTCCGAGATATGCGTCCCATGCGGGACGCGCCCTCTACGCTTCGTAAGCTCTCTTCCAGAGGCGTAAGGATTCGTATCATAACCCACCGCCTCTACCTCAAATACGTTCATAAGGAATCTATCATTCAAACGGTCGATTGGCTGGATTCCTGGGACATTCCGTATTGGGACATCTGCTTTATGAAAGATAAGGGCGCTGTGGGCGCGCATATCTACGTCGACGACGCGCCTGAAAATATCGTCAAGCTCCGAAAACAGAACTGTAAAACCATCGTCTTCACCAATTCGACAAACCGCGATATGGCGGAGCCGCGCGCGGATTCGTGGATGGATGTGGAAAGATTGGTTATAACGGCGAAAGCCGAATGGGAACTTTCGACGCGCGTTTATGAATGAAAACCAGATAATCTTAACTCTGGCGACAACGCGTCTGCCAGGATTAAAACCAAATGAAAAAGTCCTCCTGTGTAATCATTTCGCCGATAGTCCTTCCGAATTTTTCTCTACCGACTTTTTAGAGATTGAAACGCTCCTTGGGCGTCCTCTTCGTAAGTCGTGGAGCCTAGACCAGGTACGGGAGCAGGCTGAAAACGATGCGTTGCTTGCGAAGAAACGGGGCGTGTCTTTTGTTTCTTGTCTTGAACCTGAATATCCGCCTCAGCTCCGCGAAATATTTGACCCGCCGCCTGTACTGTTCTATCGCGGCAAGCTTTCGCGCCCTACCCTCCCCCACATCGCCATTGTGGGAACTCGCAAGCCTACTGGCGTGGGCGTCTCGACCGCGTTCGATATCGCCCGCGAGTTCGGCAAGCTGGGTTTCCCAGTTGTTTCCGGGCTGGCTTTGGGTATAGACGCTATCGCCCACAAGGGATGCGTCGAAGGGGATGGGACGACTCTTGCCGTTCTTGGCTCAAGTCCAGACGAAATGTACCCCAAGGCGAACCGAAGGCTGGCGCAACGTATTCTTGAGGCTGGCGGCGGGATTTTGAGCGAATATCCGCCTGGAACCAAACCTGATATATGGCGGTTTCCGGCGCGTAATAGGATTATCTCCGGGCTTGCGCGGGGCGTGTTGGTGATTGAAGCGCCGCAAAAATCCGGCGCGCTCATCACTGCGCGTTTCGCCGCGGAACAAAACCGCGACCTTTTCGTAACGCGATTGAGTCTGAGCTCGCCGCGAGGAGCGGGTTGCGCGAAGCTTGCCGAAGACGGCGTCAGAACGGTCGCCGGAGCGGAAGATATCTTGCGCGAATGGGGATTCTGTATATAACGTTCCGATTATTTGCGAAGTTTGGGGGTGGAGATGCATAAAGGACGCAAGGCCGACAGCGGTTTTGCCCGACTCGCCTACTGGCGGCGAAGCATATACTATGGAGCGGACGCTGGAGGAATTGCGGAAGATATTCGAGCGTTCCATTGGTACCGCCGAACGGCGGCGGAAGTTCGCCGCCGAAGGGCAAGCCCTCGAAAAGCTCAAGGAACGCCGCGGCGTAGTGAAATAGGTGGAAAGCACGTAAAAACGGGCAAAAACGGGCTGTCGGGCGCGTTTCGAGCCGTCTGAGTATGGGGAAAACACGAGAAAGCCCTCCGGCGCGTGTTCTATGGGATCCTACGCCCCGCTACGAGCCTTTTTAAGCGGGCGCCTGGCGGGGCAGAATCCCCGAAGAGTTCAGAATAAAGATATGTTCATTAAATATCAGACTCCTGATTTAAGAAACGTTCAAAACTCAATATTATAATAAAAGGCGACAGATACTCAAGGGAAAAATGGTTGCGTATGGCTTTCCTTTTTTACTAAATAAGCATATTAAATATTATAGCTCGCTGAACCCAATAGGTCTGCGTCTCATGAATGGCGAATCCTGCCAGAACGCAGTGTTGGCAGGATTTATCTGTGGCTAGTCCTGAATCGTCTGTATAAAGCAAATACATCATAACTCCATATAAAAAGAGAGTTAGGAGGGCCAATAAAATGCCCGGCGCACCGCATAAAGGCAGTACATTCCCAACTCTAAATATTAGTTTACCATAAACTGAATATTTAGTCAAGTAGATTTCTGGGCAATCATTGCCTCCGTCGCCCCTAAAACTTCGTAAAACGCCGGTGTCGTTTCTTAAAGCGGCGCCGCTACGAGCCTTTTTAAGCGGGCGCCCGCGTCGGCGTTTGCAGGTAGCGAGCGCTACAGCAAGCGGGGCGTAATCCCATCGGCGGCGACTACGGGTCGAGCCGTGTGTCCCGCCGCCGCCTTTCCCCGTTGACGTTCGCGAGCTTGTCGTGAGGCGGGCGCAGGGCTACGCCGGCCCGCCTCTTCGCGCTCGTCGTCGTCTGATTGTTGTTTGAAAGCGGAGCGGCGAGGGCGGGAGGCTTACAGCCCTCCGCCCTTGGCATGAGCCGCGCCAACAAGCGAGCGAGGCAGGGGGCAGGGCTTGCGCCCCGCCCCCTCTAATAAAAACGCGCAAAAACACCGATAATTTATAAGGTGGCGTGCGTATGCGGACGGCAGAGAACAACCCGCAGACAACGCTATGACAAGTCAATGAAGACTCTATACAAGGAGGCGTCTAATGGCGGAACTAAACTTTATCAAGGGCA
>JAIRKH010000094.1 GCA_031260245.1 Treponema sp.
TCCTATAGTGGTAAGACCTTCCGGCAGGTTTATGGAAACAAGACTCTCGCACCCCTCAAAGGCGCTCTCTCCTATGGCAGTAACGCCTTGAGGCACAGTTACCGCCACCTCATTCCCCCGATACTTCACCAGTACGCCGTCTTCAATCTGGAACTCTCTCTCGTTGGGTAATATATAAGGCTCCGCCCGCATACCATCCATATAATCTCCTTTCTCATTGCTAAAAATAGCGCTGTGCAAACACTTCTGACAGTGATGGTTGAAGGCTTCCGTGATGCTGGTGAACACGCCTTTGATATGCGTGGAGTACCAGCCCGTGTTCACCGAGAACACGTCGCAGAGTCGGTAAGCCATCTCCTTGTGGAACAATTCCACTGCGTGTTCCATTGCCGCCATAAAAAATTTGTGGGTCAAGTTTAGCGCAGAGCGGCGGGGGGTATTCTTTTTTATAGTTTTTTGATACTGCTTGCTTCTATTTCGGTTCTTTTAAAACCCTTTTCAATTTCTCCGGTTATTTCAACGGTATCATTTTGATCCACCGAAAGCCCACGCCAGAGTCTATTGTCGATTTCAATAATAATACTTCCCGTATCATCGGTGAATAAATATTTTTCATTACCCAAAAATTGCTCGATTTTCCCCTGTAAGGTTACCGGATAATCGTCCCTCATACTCTTTGCCGCTTTAACTGTTACAGCGCTTGCATTGGGTCCCTTGTAACCTTCTTGGGCGTTGAGTATTGACCCAATAAACGTCAATACCACAACCAGACACGTCAAAAATTTCTTGTTCATAAAAGTCTCCTTATTGCATAATCTTAAAAAAAGGGGGCTTTCGCCCCCCTTTATGCGGTTAGACGAAACGCTATTGGTTCGTTGTTGCCAAGTTGTACAATTTGTCGATAAACGTATTCGCCGCTGTTCTGACAGCGGTTACTTGTTCGGTCGTTAAAGTAGCGTCAAGCACCAGATAGACGATGGCTGATTTAGGTTCGGCTTTAGCAAAACTAAATCCTTTGCCCTTCTCTAGAGCTTCAAGTTGTTGCCACGCGCCATTGCTGTCAACATAATACTCGGTGATTTGGCTGTTGGCGTCCGCGCCTGTAAATCCGCCAAAATAGAATTCAACGCGCGCGCCCTGCTTACCGCTCTGGTTCGCTGTGGTATTAGACGAGGGACCGATTCCTCCCTCGTATGTAATATCGGTGATACTGTAAGTGTTGTCCGAATTTTTTACTACTTTGCCTTTTAGCAATTTCTGCGACGCTTCCAGAGAGCCCGCCCCGTCAAATGTTGCGGCGAAGTTTATACCGTCGTTGTCAAATTTACCCGAATTAACGACCTTGCTGGGGCCGGAAATAGTGAGCGTGAACGAAGAAATCTGCTGAACCGCCTTCAAAGAATTCGCCACGTCTTCAAAAACCGTATTCAAACTATTGAAATTAGTAGCTTCGTAGACGGATTTATCCTGCGGGTCTGTCCCGCTTGTTATGGCTGCCAAGTTAGCGTCTCTTGAAGACGCAAAAGAACTATCTCCCGGTACAGCGATGGCTATGGCGTTTATGCCTTGTCCCTTTACAGTCTCTCCGCCTGAGTATACGCTAGTCTCTCCATTCCATGTCCCTCTGATTCTGTCTTGTATTTTTTCATCGGTCTGACCATCAAAATCCTCCGACCCTTGGTCGTTGCCGTCTGTGAAGGTAACTATGGTCACGTTGTTCAGCGTGGCGGGGAGCTTGGCTTCGCCGTTTTTCATAATGTTAATGCTCTGGTTCACAGCGGAAAAGAGAGGCGTCGAATCATTTGAATCAGACGTGCCGGCTCTATACCGCGCCTGTATAAGCCCTTTTAACACATCCGTTCCTTTATAGTCGGTCGTGTTAAAATTATTGTCCTCGTCCACGAGGTTCGTCAACAGGTCGTTTGCCAGAACTTTGTTCCCTTTGTTGTTAAGATAGATGAGGCTATTGCTGCTCAAGGTGTTGGAATAACTGCCAATCGTCAAAGTACCGCTGAACGCGCCTTCTCCATACGCTTTAGCGTCAATAAGGTCGTATAAAGTACCGCCCTCCGCTCCGTCAAAGGAAAGAAGTCCCACATACACGCCAACGTCCGCCATATTGGATATCACCTCATCCACATCGCCGCACGTACTAAACGCCATGACGGTTGCTGTAACCGCCAAAATCGCAAGAATTTTCTTCATAAATTCTCCTTGTTTATAAGTTTGTTTTGAGAAGCCCGTCTGAAAAACCCGCCGTTCTTCAAATCCGCCTTCTCTATAAATTATCTTAATAATACCGCATTTCTTTCAAAGAAACAAGTCCTCGCGCCAAAAATCATCAAGACAAGGAGAAAAAAATCCATGAAAGCGAAAAAACAGGGCGGTAAGAGGGGGAGTTCCCCCGCCGTGGGAGAAGAAACGAGAATCCATTTTTCATTAAGCGAATTTATACAAAAAAATTTTCTTATCTACTTGACTTTTTTTTTTTTTTTCGTTAAACTCTGTCTAACTTTATTGTCCCCTTCGTCTAGGGGTTAGGACACGAGATTTTCATTCTCGCAACATGGGTTCGATTCCCGTAGGGGATGTTTTTATTGAAGGAGGCTTTTTGTCGGACAGAGGTTTACGTATTAACGAACAGATTCGAGTGAGGGAGGTTCGTCTTGTACGGGACGAAGGCGAACAGCAGGGCATAATGTCTACCCAGTCCGCGCTTGAAATAGCGCGGACTGTGGGGCTTGACCTCGTTGAAGTAGCGCCGCAAGCTTTTCCGCCTGTAGTTAAGATACTTGATTATGGTAAGTTCAAGTTTGAAAATGAAAAAAAAATACGCGATTCAAAAAAGAAGCAGAAATTGCTCAAGCTGAAAGAAATCAGAATGCAGCCTAAAATCGACGACCATGATATGGATTTCAAGTCCAAACACGTCAAAGAATTCTTGTCCGATGGAAATAAGGTAAAGGTTACTATCCGTTTTAGAGGCAGAGAGTTTGCCCATACTGAGTTGGGACGAGACGTGCTTAACGATGTTCTGAAGCGGATAGAAGGAGAATATGTAATGGATAAGCCCCCCACAATGGAGGGGCGTTTCATGTCCATGATTTTAAGTCCAAAGACTAAAAAATAAGAGGTAAATATCATGCCGAAAATGAAAACAAAGAAGAGCGCCGCGAAGCGTTATTCTTTTACGGGAACAGGTAAGGTGAAATACAAAAAACAGAATCTTCGCCATATCCTTACTAAAAAATCGACAAAACGTAAGCGGAATCTGCGCCATACGGGTATTCTTTCAAAAGATAATGTATCCGTGATTAAGAAATATCTTTTGCCATACGGGTAAAAAAAGGGGAGTTTCATGTCAAGAGCAGTAGATGGGTTAAAACGGAAGAATCACCGTAAAAAAATACTTAAACTGGCAAAAGGGTATTGGGGGCGCAGGCGCTCGAATTATAAGACGGCGAAAGACGCCGTCGCTATGGCGCTTTCCTACGCGTACCGCGACAGGAAAGATAAAAAAGGCGATTTTCGTCAGTTGTGGATAACGCGCATCAACGCGGCGTGCCGCGCCGAAGGGTTGTCTTATTCGCGTTTCATAAGCGGACTCAACAAGGCGGGAATCACTCTTAACAGAAAAGCTTTATCAAACATGGCGATAGAGGATATTGAAGCGTTTAAAGCGGTGGCGGCAAAGGTTAAAGCCGCTCTGGAGGCGTAATGTCAACACTCGATAATGTGAAGTTGTTGGAGACGAAAATTGAAAAAGCCGTTGAGATCATCAAACAACTCACCGAAGAAAATAAAAAATTGAGAGATAAAACGGTTGGTCTTCAGGAGAAGATAAACGATCTTGAATTCGCCGTCTTGAGTTATAAAGAAGACCAACAACATATAGAGTCCGGCATTCAGTCGGTTATGGATAGGCTGAACCAATTGGACGATAGTCTTGGTCAAGCCGCCGTTACGCGTAGGGCGGAACAACAGCCGCCCGCTCAAAACTACGGAAATCATAATAAAGATATGTTTCATAGCGGCTTTCAAGGAAATAGCGGATATAATCCAGATAATCCTTTATGAATCTATGGCAAAAACAAACCTGTGTATTGACGTATTAGGAACCTCTTTCTCCATCGCGGCGGAAGAGGATTCTGATTACCTCAACCGCTTGTTGGAAAATTTTAAGTTGAAAATCGAGACTACTCAAAAAGAAACAGGTTTGAAAGATCCATTAAGAGTTGCAATATTAACGGGTTATCTTATTTGCGACGAACTACAAAGAATCTATGATAAGCAAGCCTTTGACAACGAACTAGTCGCTCATACCGAAAAAGAAATCGAAGAAATTACCGCTCATTTGATAACTTATATTGACGAGATTTTAGAATAACCGCTTGTTAGGATAATGATCTTATTCAAACTGAAAAATCAAATAAAACACTACGAATGGGGAGATTCAAATTGGATTCCCACATTGCTCGGCGTTGAAAACCCGCGCTTGCTTCCCTTCGCTGAGATGTGGATGGGCGTTCACCCGTCAGGAACGTCTACAATAGCGGACGGCGGCGAACGCCTGGACGCTTTCATGGCGCGGAACTCGTGGTCTCCTCTGCCTTTTCTATTCAAGGCGCTTGCCGCGGGCAAGCCGCTTTCTATACAGGCGCACCCTAGCAAGGCGCAGGCTACAGTCGGTTTTGAACGGGAAAACCGCGACGGTATTCCTATTGACGCCCCAGAACGTAACTACAAAGACCCCAACCATAAGCCAGAAATCATCTGCGCGTTGACGTCGTTCAAAGCAATGGTCGGCTTCCGCGAAATCGCCGAAATCCGTCTGCTGTTAGACGCTTTCGGCTTAAACGACGACCGCTTTATCCGACTAAAAACAGCGCTTGATAATGGTTTACGGTTTTTCTTGCAGGCGCTTTTTGGGCTTCCCGCAGAGACAAAGAAACGGATAAGCGCTCACATATCGGAAAATTGTCGGATTCTTTGCGCGAGAAGTCCAAATTTCGCTGAAATTTTGAAAACAATCGCTTCTTTTGCAACGCTTTACCCTGAAGACCCCTCCGTACTTTCCCCGCTGTATCTGAACCTCATAGACCTCAAGCCCGGAGAGGCGCTGTTTCTGCCGTCAGGTGTGCTTCACGCTTATGTTTACGGTTTCGGCGTCGAGCTTATGGCGAATTCCGATAACGTTCTGCGGGGAGGTCTCACGTCCAAGCACATTGATATAGAGGAATTGCTAAATATCCTGAAATTCTCGCCGTTTAAGCCTGACGTCCTGCATCCGTCTCCCACAAAATATCCCGCGCCAACCAAGGAATTTTCACTTTCCGTTCTGAAAAATACAGAGAAATTAAGCGGAAACGGCCCCGCCGTTATCCTTGTTACGGAAGGAACGCTCACTGTTTCCGAAAACGAGGACAAAATCACCCTCAAACAGGGCGAGAGCGCCTTTTTCGCGCCGCTATGTAGAGAAAAAATATGTCTTCACGGGGATTATACAGCGTATATCGCGGAATATGGTTATTAGGAACAAGGGACCTTATCTTGAAATCGCATCTGGATTCTCAAGAATGACCCTCTCCTCTTGCTCGTCGCCTTATCTTTAATTCTCCGACGCTTTTGACGCTATGCTTTTTCATATAAGCCGCGACGCCGTCTATGACGTCCGTTATTGACCGCGGATGAACAAAAGTGTTGGTTCCCACCTGTACCGCGTCCGCGCCGGCCATAAGAAATTGCAGAGCGTCTTCGGCGCAGGCAATGCCGCCCATGCCTATGATGGGGACGGACGCCGTTTCCGCCAATTCCCACACCATACGCAGGGCTATGGGGCGAATCGCAGGACCAGAAAGACCCGCAATCGCATTGTCAAAAACAGGCAGACGTGTTTCTACGTCTATCGCCATTGCTTTAAACGTGTTCACGAGGGAGAGCGCGTCCGCGCCGTGGTCCACGCAAGCGCGGGCTACCGCGGTAATACTGGGCGCGTTAGGCGAGAGTTTCACCACAAGGGGCTTATGCAAGACCCTACGGACGGCGCGGCACACTGACGCGGCGGTTTCTGGTTCAAGCCCAAACGCCATGCCGCCTTCCCTGACGTTGGGGCAGGAGATGTTGAGTTCCACCATATCCACATCAGCCGCGTCCAACAGCTTTGCGCCTTCAATGTATTCGTCAATGTCGGAACCTGAAAGATTTGCGATGACCACTGTTCCGAGTTGTTTCATTGACGGCAATTCCTTTTCAATAAAGGCGGGGATTCCGGGGTTCTCAAGCCCAATTGAGTTGAGCAAGCCGGACGGCGTTTCGTAGAGCCGCGTCCCGCTGTTACCCGCCCGCGGACGCAGAGTAAGCCCCTTGGAACAGATTCCGCCTAACGCGCTCACGTCAACCAATTCGGCGTATTCGCGTCCGTACCCGAATGTACCGGACGCCGCTATGACCGGATTCTTGAAGCGAACGCCTGCAATGACAGTTTCAAGCATGAAAATCTCCCCCAAATTAAAAGTCTCAACGATTTATGCAAGTTTCGTGTAATTCAGTTGCTCTACATAAAAAATTTCTTCCGCCCGGAAAATTGGACCGTCAGAGCAACAACGCCGGTATCCGTTTACCGTTTCCACCGCGCACCCCAAACACGCGCCTACGCCGCACGCCATACGCTTCTCCATGCTGACGACACAAGGCGTCCCCTGCGCCCGGCAAGATTTCGCTATAACTTTCAACATGGGAAAAGAACCGCAGGCAAAAACCGTCCCGTATTGTTCGGGACGCAGAAAATCCGTCACTAAACCTTTTCTATCAGTTGCCCCGTACTCGGTAACGACAAACGGTTCGAGTCCCCGCCAATCAAGAGGCAAAGCTGTTTGGAAGCCCGCGAAAAAGTCAAACGCGCGACCGAGGTCTTTTAACAAAAAGGCGAAGCCCAACAAAGGGGCGATTCCTAATCCGCCGCCGACTAAAGCTATTTTTTCGGCGGAAGACAGACCGTTTAGAAAAGAGCTCCATGAATTTCCCAGAGGCCCAGTGAGATACGCCTTTTCCCCTTCGCGCAAGAGAGAGAGTTCTTCGGCGCCTATCCCTTTGTGGGCGATGAGGAACGTAAGGGTTTCGGCGTCGGCCCATGCAACGCTTATGGGGCGCGCCAAAAATACTGAGGAAACTTTGGGTTTTATGAGAAAAAACTGCCCCGCCTGTGGTTTTTCTCCTTTCCATACAAAAGCGATTTGAAAGATTTTGCCGCTTAACGCCGTATTTTCAACAGTTTCGCAAAGCGTGTATTGTTTCATTCTGGAGCCTATTATAACGGATACAAACGTATTTTTCAAGCGATTCCCTTGTCTAACAGGCGATTTTGCGGTATACTCCTGAATTATGGATGAAATAACTTTTGATAAGACATTAGGAATTTCCGAAGACGAACAAAAAGAGATTCTCGATGAATTAGATACGCTTACCAAGAACAATTTGGCGAGTACGGTTTCTGTGGGAAAGGACGCCGCGAAACGAGGTTTCCTGTTCCCCCTTTTAGTAAACGCAATAGCGGCCGTTGTTCTAGGGACCGGGCTAATCATACTGGGGACCCTTCACGCTCAGAAACAAGAAGCGTGGACGGCCGGAGACGTGAAGCTTAACGGCGCGGAACGCCAGCTCATCGCGGAAATCCGCAAGGAAACCGCGGAACAATTGAACGAGAAGGATATGGAAATCGCGGGCATCAAGGAAAAGCTTGCGAGTATTGACGTTGAAATTGAAAATCTGCAAAAAGAGAACGTTACCGAAGCCATTGAAGCAAAAATAAAGGCGCTCATGCAACAGAAGGAAGAATATCAGGCGCGGCTTGTCCAACTACAAGCGGAGAAGGGCAGAATCTTGGAAGCGGCCCGCTTGAAAGAGAACAGCCTCAAAAACAAGAACGACGAGATGGAGCGTCTCTACGCGCAGATGAAAGGCGATTTGACCGCAATTCAAGAGCAGCTCCAGAAAATAACAAGCGAGGGTGAAAAAGCGTTCCTCGTTGAAAACCAGTTTCGCGGCTATTACGCCGTTTTGAACGAACAGGTGAAATCCGGGCTTTGGAACGCCGCGGACGAAACCGTTTCGGCAATGAGAGACTTATTGGAAACGCCGTCATTACAGGGGAATCATTCTTTTCAGGCGCAAAAAGACAGCCGCCGCGCAAGCCTTGACGCTCTGTCCATCCTCGTCGCGGCTAATCTATCCAGTGGAGTTATAGTCCAATCTACTCCCGAGCCGGATATATCGTCCGAAAGGGACTCTGAAAGTCGGAAAAGAACGGCGGATTTGGAAAAAAACGTCGCGGCGTTGAAGAAACAGAACGCTCAATATGAAAAAACAGCCGCGGCGCAAGAGCAGACCATCAGCGATTTGCGGACGCAAAACAACGGGCTTCAGCAGACCATAACCGCGAACAATACGACCATCAGCGACTTGCGGACGCAAAACAACGGGCTTCAGCAGACCATAACCGCGAACAATACGACCATCAGCGACTTGCGGACCCAAAACAACGGGCTTCAGCAGACCATAACCGCGAACAATACGACCATCAGCGATTTGCGGACCCAAAATGAGTCTTTGCAACAACGAGCGGATCTGCTTCAACAGCAGAATGACGCCATTCGCCAGCTTTTAAACAATAACTAGAAGGTTTTATGATTATTTCTTTATTAAAAGAGACAAGCGCTATGCTCAATGGGCATTTTCTCCTGTCTTCAGGACGGCATTCGGACATATATTTTCAATGCGCGAGGCTCCTGCAATATACGGACAAGGCGCGCGCAGTCATAGCGCCTGTAGCGGAAAGAATCCGCGCCGACATGGAGAGTCGCGTCCTTTCCGTTGACGCGGTTGCGGGACCTGCTATCGGCGGTATAACCGCGGCTTATGAGATAGGCGGACAGCTAGGAGTTCGGGCTTTTTGGACGGAGCGGGACGATTCGGGAGCGATGGCGCTACGACGCGGCTTTGAGATTAGCGCGGGACAAAACGTTCTCATCATGGAAGACGTCGTTACCACTGCGAAATCGTCTCTGGAGACCGCCGCGGTTCTGGAAGCGTTAGGCGCGAAGGTTACGGCTCTTGCCTGCGTTGTGGACCGGAGCGATAGGGGACTAAAACTTCCCTTTCCGTTGTATGCGGCGGCTCGAATCGAATCCGTAAGCTGGAGCGCCGAAGAATGCCCGCTCTGCGGTAAGGGCGTCCCTTTGGTGAAACCCGGTTCGAGAAAGCAGGCAGGCGAAGTTTGTTAGACGACTTCTTATGGGGCCGAAAGAAAATTCCGCTGTCTCTTTCAGATAGAACCCGCGCAGGCTTGCTTGCAAGCGTAGCCGTCAAGACGGGGACAGATAATAAACCATTCTTATTGTGAAGTAATTTTAAAAAGGGAGCGCGCTTTCCACAACGCAGTTAGCAGGCAGGACGTTTTTCGTTGCGCCCCCTACGCTACAGCCCGCGCCGCCGGCGCGGCCGTCCCGCAAATCCATTTAAATTATCAATGTATGCAACGTCGTCGTCATTACTCATACTTTTAGGAGCCTTACTGTTCTTGGTTAACTATGCCTGCCAATAATTTTACGCCATTTCATATTCTTGCGTCATAAGAGGGCTTGTCATAATCCATGTTTTGATTTATTATTTCAAAATGGCGGTTTTTAATTTTACGGTACTTGACCTCATTGACATAGATCTCAAGGAGCATAATTCGCTTGATATCATCTGCCTTGGCGGACGGAAGGGTCTGAATCGGCGTATACCCACTCCAGAATTGAACAGGCCGGGGCTCGCTCTGTCCGGTTTTTTCGAGTGGTTCGCGTATCAGCGCGTCCAGGTGTTCGGGCGCGGAGAAACCGCCTATCTGGAAAAACTCGTGTGGGAGGAGAGATTCGAAAGCATCCATGAGATGTTTACCTATTCTATTCCGTGTTGTATTTTCACCTATGGGCAACAGCCCAGCGCCTTTTTTCTCGCCGAGGCGGAAAAGAAAAGCTGTCCGGTACTTCAGACCGCGCTCAGTACGTCTGAGTTCGAGTCGCGTCTGATTCGCATACTGTCGAATATTTTTTCGCCGCGCAAGAGCGTTCACGGAGTCTTGATGGAAATATTCGGACTCGGCGTCCTGCTCACCGGCGATTCCGGTGTTGGAAAAAGCGAAACCGCTTTGGAACTTATCAAGAAAGGACATAGGCTTGTCGCGGACGACATCGTCGATATTCACTGCATAAACGGTAATATCCTCCTGGGCATGGGGGGAAATAAAATCATTGGGCATCACATGGAAATACGCGGACTCGGAGTCATCAATATCACGCATCTCTTCGGCATAGGGGCGGTACGCGACCAAAAACAGGTACAACTGGTGATACAACTCGAAACGTGGAATCTGGACAAAAACTACGATAGACTCGGTCTCGATAAAGAAACAATCGAGATTCTGGGAGTAAGCGTGCCAAAGATAGTAATTCCGGTGAAAATCGGGCGCAACGTCCCGGTTATCGTGGAAACCGCGGCTATGAATGAACGGCTCAGAAAGATGGGTTATGACGCGGCAAAGGAATTCAACCAAAACATTATGAAATGGCAGGAAAGCGGAACCGCCAAATTGGTGTATTTCGGCGAAGATATCATATAAATCAATTTGGAAGGAAAACATGAAGAGAACTATCATCGTTTCAAACAGAGGCGGACTTCACGCCCGCCCTTCAGCAATGGTCGTACAGTTGCTCAAAGACTTCAAAGCAGATGTCTTCATTGAGACCGAGATCGAAACCGTGAACGCGAAGTCAATCATGGGGCTTTTAATGCTTGGCGCAACCTACAAAAGCCGTCTGAATATAACCGCCGACGGAGAAGACGCTGAACAGGCTTTGGACGCCCTAACCAAGCTATTCGATTCAAAATTTGAAGAAGAATAACGCGCCTTCGTTACGGAATTCATTGACGGCGCTTTCTCTGCCTGCCGTTGGCGTCGCTAAACCCACAGTTTTTAGAACTACATAATCGAAGACGTATCAGACGTTCTTACACTTGTCTATGATTTCTCGTATAACCCTGTCGCTGTCTTCGTAGGCGACTTGGCATGTTCCGACCTGGTGGTGACCGCCCCCGCCGTATTTGAGGAGAAGACTGCCCACGTCAACGGTCGCGGTTCTGTTGACGATGCTGTAGCCCACTGTAACAGCCGTGTTTATTTTTCCCTTACCGTCTATGGTCCACACCGATATATTCTGTTCAGGGAAAAGCGTGTAGATGATGAATCGGTTGCCCGCGTAGATGGTATCAACGCCTCGCAGGTCTATGACGATGACGTTGTCCTCAATGCGGGAATAACGCTTGAGCATCTCGCGGTAGGGAACGCTATGCTCAAAATATACTTCAAGACGCTCTTTTACATCAGGTAGAGCGAGGATGTCGTCGATTTTCATGTCAATACACGCTCTAGCGAGCTTTTTCATAAGATCGTAGTTGCCTATGGTGAAATCTCTGAACCGACCAAGTCCAGTACGAGGGTCCATGATGAAACCCAGCAGAATCCAACCCTTGGGGTCCAGAATTTCATCAACGGTTAGGTCGCCGGAGTCCACTTTATCAACATACTCAATCATACGTCTGAAATGTCCTAGTTTGGCGTCTCCGCCGTAGAAGTCGTAGACCACATGGGCGCAACTTGGGGCTTTGCGGGACACGCCTTCAAAGTAGACTTTGTGTCCAAGCCTTTCGCTTTCGCTTGAATGATGGTCGAACCATAGAGCGCATCCCTTGATGTAAGGGATATTTGCGAGGATGTCGTTGTCGGTCGCGGTTACGAGACCGTCTTGGATATCTTTTGGATGGACGAATTTCCATTCGTCAACATAGCCCAGGTATTCCAAAAGAGCGCCGCACGCCAAGCCGTCAAAATCGGAACGGGTTAATAATCTCATATATGCCTCTTAATAAAGAAAGAATATAATAGCATAACTTCTTTTATTATAAAATTCAAGAGGAGCGCTAAATTAAACCCATTATCCTGTAAAGGTTTTGGGCGTAAGCCGCCCGTTAAAACAGGGACGGTACAGCGGACAAGCCCGCGTCTTCCGCAAAGCCGTACACGATGTTCATGTTTTGAATAGCCTGCCCAGCCGCGCCCTTTACCATGTTGTCGATGACGCTTATAACAATGAGCATGGATCCGGTCTGGTCAAGGTGAATGGAAATATCGCAAAAATTGGATTGTCTCACGCGGTTGGTTACAGCAACGCTTCCCATCGGCAAAACCCGCATAAAAGGCTCGTCTTTGTAGAATTCGGCGTAAAGCGCGTGAATCGCCGCTGTTTTTGCCGCGATTTCCTCTGAAGGAGGGCGATGTGGACCCAGAAGCTGGGCGTCGACGAGTGGGATGTAAATGGTTGCCAGGATGCCGCGGTTCATGGGCGCAAGGTGCGGAGTGAAAACGAGGGGTACGGCTCTTCCAGCGACAGCCGCGAAATTACGGGCAATTTCCGGCGTATGTCGGTGGCATCCCACCTTGTAAGGCGACAAAGCGTCCGCGCATTCTGGAAAATGGTAGGCGCGAGTAGGCTCGCGCCCCCCCCCTGTAATCCCGGACGCCGCATCCACGATGATAGTACCTGGTCCTGCCATCCCTTTTGCCAGCGCAGGCATAGCGCCTAAAATCGCGGCTGTCGGATAACAGCCCGGATTGCCTACAATCACCCGTCCGTTTTTTGCCTTTATCGCCTGCCGATTCAATTCGGGCAATCCATAGACGGACAATTCGCGCAATTCCGGGTATTGGTAGCTCTTACCGTACCATGCGGAAAAAGTCGCTTCGTCGCTCCCAAAGCGAAAGTCCGCGGACAAATCAATGAAAGGTTTGCCGCGTTCAATGCAGGCTTTAGCAAAAGTCTCCCCTACGCCGTGGGGCAGGCTTGAGAACACCACATCGGCAGTTTCAATAACCGCATCCGCCTTTTTCAGCTCGGCCGACGCCTTCTTGAAAAAGTTTGGATACACATTCTCAATACGGTCGCCTTCATAGCTCACTGACGAGAGTTCTAAGCCGTCAACATTCGGATGCCCCGCCAAAAGTCTGACCAATTCAGCGCCCGCGTAGCCCGTTGCCCCAATGACGCCTGCTTTCATTTTATTCCTCGTAGTCGATGTTGACAATCTCATCTTCTTCGTCGTCCAAATCATCGAGGTCCGCGAGACTGCCCGCATCTTCGGCGTCAAAGTAATCTTTTTCCGCGAGATTCTGATCGGACTCCTCGTAGTAGAGGATGCGCGAACAGTAGGGACAGAATACGATTTCCTCGCCTTTGCGAACTTCGTTGGCGAACTGCGCGGGTAGAATCATGTGACAGCCGGTACAGACCCCGCCCTTTATGGACACAATGCCTTTACCCATCTTATGTCTGATGATGCGGTCGAACTTGAAAAGTAAGTCCTTATCAAGCCCGGCGGAAATTTCCCGCTCCCGCTCCTCAAGCCGTACAAGTTGTTCCTTCTTCGCGGCGACTTCCTCGTCGACGAATAGCCTACGCCCAGCGAGGTCCTGCTTTTGTTGCTCGATGAGACCGGTAGAACGCTTGATTTCCTCAGTCAAGTCTGAGAAGCGCCGTTCCTCTTTTTGCAGTTCCCTACGGAAACGCTGTTCCTTGTCTGCCGATTCGCGACGTTCCCGGTCAAGAATCTCGAGCTCGCGCATATTGAAGCTTTCGCTTGAACCGAGGAGTCTTTCCGCCTTTTCGCGCGAGTTTTCAGCCTCGAAAAGTTGGTTGCGAAGGTCGCCTACGGAGGCCCTCACTTTTTCGCATTCCTGATTCTTATCAATGAAACTCTTTTTAAGACGCGCCAGTACGTCTTCCTGAGTGTCGAGAACTTTAGGAATCTCCCGAATTTCTTTTTCAATCTCGACTCTTTCCAATAATATGTCTTGTAATCCGCGCAATTTATCGAAAATTTCATCCACTGCCACAATAATACTCCTTTTCTGGAGTGGAGTAGAGAGTGGATTTTTTGTCAGCGAACCTCCGCTTGTTCATTTTAAGCGATGTCCTTTGAACGAAATCGTCTCTCAACTCCTAACTCCTAAACATGGTCTAAATAATCTTTAATCTTATTGCTTAAACGAGGATTGCGGAGACGGCGGAGAGCCTTGGCTTCAATCTGCCGGATGCGTTCGCGAGTAACGTTGAAATAAAGCCCCACCTCTTCAAGGGTGAGTGAATAGCCGTCTCCAAAACCGAACCGCATCTCCAAAACCTCCCGCTCGCGACGGGGCAGGGTCGACAGAACCTCGGCGAGATGCTCTTGCAAAAGCACAAACGCTGTGAGATTCGATGGATTTTCCACTTCTTTATCCTCGATGAAGTCGCCGAGCAAGGAATCGTCTTCCTCGCCGATGGGCGTTTCTAGGGAAATAGGATCCCGCGCTACATTCTTGACGGTCTTCACCTTTTGGCTTGTCCATCCGAGCCGCTGGGCAATCTCCTCGTCAGTCGGCTCCCTGCCCAGAACTTGCATGAGCTGTCGAGACTCCCGCATCACTTTATTGATTTGCTCAATCATATGGACAGGTACGCGGATGGTGCGCGCCTGGTCTGAAATGGATCGAGTAATAGCCTGCCGAATCCACCATGTCGCGTAAGTGGAGAATTTAAAACCCTTTTGGTATTCGAACTTCTCCACCGCCTTGATGAGACCGATATTACCCTCCTGCACCAAATCGAAGAACAGTAAGCCGCGGTTGGTATACTTTTTGGCAATAGAAACAACCAGCCGCAGATTCGCCTTGATGAGCTTGTCCTTGGCGTTTTTCAGCATCCCCCTGCCGCGGCTGATTCTCCTTGCCATTTCGTTGATTTCGTCTATGGACGCCTCAAATTCAGCCTCTATACTCTCGAATTTCTTTTCGGTGCGCTGTATAAGACTGATATTTTCCTTTATTTCATCGGACGAAAGTCCCAGTTCAGCTTCGAGCTTTTCCCGCTGGCTATTGACCGCAAGCGCGCGTCCCAATGAGCGCAGTTCGCGCAAAGATTGGATGTGCAGGTATTTTTCAAGACACTCTTGTTCCTTCTTGTAATGCTTTATTTTAGTCGCGGCCGCGATGAATTTGTCGGAGAAAGCCAAAATTTCCTCCGGCTGAATCTCGGCTTCGTTTATGGCGCCCATGATACGCGCGCGGAGTCCAGAAATTTCGTTGTCCTCGGATAGAGTAACGCCCTTGGCGCCTCGATTCAACAACTTACGCTTCACGTCAATATAAACCTTGATGTCCGGGAACACATTCTTGAGCAATTCTTTGTAAGACTGATTAAGTCTTCGGTGTTCGCTTTGGTGTTCGGTCATCTCTTTTTTGGACAGGCTTAATTCCTTGAAATCCTTCTTTGAGAAAGCCTTCTTACCGATTTGATAGAATTCGTTTATGATGAGACCGGACTTCTTGACGATGCCCTTTATGATATTGCCGCCGTCCTCCATCTGCCTGGAAAGGATGATTTCCTGCTCCGCGGTGAGAAGATTCTCTCTGCCGATGTCGCGGAGGTAGAGTTTGATGGGGTCGTCGCCGAACGAGTCTTTGCCGGCGGCAAGTATACGCTTCTTTTCGGGAACCGGCTCTTCCTTTTCAGTTTCGTCCTCGCCCGAAGCCTCTTCCGCGATGAGCTGGATGTTATTTTTAACGAGCAGAGACCATACGTCTTCAATCTTGTCGGTGTTGGTGATATAGTCGGGGAGACGTTCATTCACATCATCTTGAAAGAGGATTTTCTTTTCTTTTGCGTATTCAAGCAATTTTACGACGGCAGGGTCAAGGGCGATATCTTCTTTTAAGGGATTTTTCTTTTCCATTATTCAAATTCCTTATGATTAACCTTTAAAGCTCTGCAATTCGACATCGAGATGCTCCTTTTCAAGGAGCAGTTCTTCGATTCGAGCGGCGTCTTTTTCTGACGCCGCGATGCTTAATTCTATTACGATCTTCGCTCTTCTACGTTCAATACGCTTCAGTCTGATTCTTTTTATACCGTCTGAAATCAGTTTTTCGCTATTTGAAGAAAATTCATCTGAAATACCGCGTTCACTTATGAACCTCCGCACATTCGCTGAATTTATACGCGGTAAAAGGATGTCCAATTTGATTTTATTGTCAGGGCCGACCTCGTCATGTGAAAAACAGTCTTCCAGTGCGATAAAAAGGTCCTTCGCCGCCGAATCTTCTATCTCTTTAATAGAGATCAACGGCCTAAGTTGAGGGTAATTTCCATTCACCGCTATCGCTGCAAGCAGAAAAAGTTCGTCGTTTAGTCGAACAGAGACATTTTGAGGCGCAGGCTTTTGAGCCATTCCGGGTTGAACCGCAGCGTTTTGCGCCGACATCCAGTCTCGCCGGTTGAAATCATTCCTCACGGATTCTCTATCAACATGAAAGGCGTCTGCTATTCGCCCAAATGCGGCATCCCTTGCAATTTCCGAATCTAGGATATCCAAATAAGGAAACATAAAGGCTATGGCTTTCTCTCTTTCATAATTAGCGTTATTAAAAAACTTACTTCGAGATAAAAGAAAGTCAAAATCTATTATAACATGTTTTGTGTAATTTGTCAAGCTTTCTTTTCCAAATTCTTTTAAGATATCGGCAGGATCCTTCATTTGCATAGCTTTTTCTCCACTGCTTTCTTCAGGAGTCGCGATATACGCGACAAGTCCATTACGTCGGCACATGAGTATCTCCTTGACGACCGCGGACTGCCCCGCGCTATCATTGTCCGGCAGTATGTCTATTCTCTCCGCGAATCGACGCAATAGCCGCGCTTGCTCGTCTGTGAACGCGGTGCCGAGGGGCGCAACTGCGTTGGTCGCGCCAGCTTGATGCAGGGCTATTACGTCCATATAGCCTTCCGCAATATACGCCTGCTTGGTTTTACGAATTTCCGGCAGAGCCAAGTCCATAGCGAAGAGGGTCTGTCCTTTTTTATAAATCGGCGATTCTGCCGAGTTGATATATTTGGGTCCGTCTCCGCGCAATAGCCGCGCCCCGAAAGCCACGGTCTTGCCTTGCCAATTATTAATAGGGAACATCAACCTATCCCCGAAGAAACTGACTTTGGGGTATTTTGCCAGAAAAAGCCCGGATGCAAGCAAAAATTCCTCCGAATATCCTTTCTTCGTCAAGAAATCAAACAACCACCGCCTATCTGGCGGCGAATATCCAAGACGAAACTTTTCAATCATTTCCGCGCTTACGCCCCGGTTCAGCGTATAGTCCAGAGCGAACTTGCCCGCGTCTGTTTGCGTCAGGCAATAATGAAAACTGCCGGCGACTCGCGTATAAAGCTCTTGGAGGGCGTCCGTTGCGGATCGTTTGTCGTCTTTTTCTTTACCGCGGCCGGCGTTTTCGTAAACGAGTTCCACGCCGAGTCGTTTTGCCATAGTCTCGACGGCTTCCGGGAAGCTGATTTTATCCATTTCCATGACGAAATTCAGCACGGCGCCGCCCTTGCCACACCCGAAACAGTAGTAGAGTTTTTTGTCTGGGTTCACAGTGAACGATGGGGTTTTCTCGTTGTGAAAAGGACAAAGTCCCACGTAACGGCCGCTCCGCTTTTCAAGTCTTACGTAGTCGCCCACGACCGCGACCGCGTCCATCTTGTCTATAACTTCTTGTATGCTGTTCTGTGTGATGAGTGACACGTGTAAATGATAGCATATCTCACCAAAAATTGAAAGTCTCGCCTTGTTTCAAAAGCTTATATATTAAAACGCGATAATCCCTTGACGTATAACTAACGCCTTGCGGTGGAATACATTATATTGAAGTCAACGCTGATAAGAACAATTATTTCGACGCTATTCAGACTTCAAAAACAGACGATGAGAAAAAGGCGTCAATAAAAGGAGAGAAAAAGGGAGAAAAGTGAGGAAGAGGGGTTGACAAAAAGAGAGAGGTATGATATATTAAGAGAGGATGGACGCGGAAGAGAGAGCGTTAATATTTGGCAAGGAGAGGGA
>JAIRKH010000103.1 GCA_031260245.1 Treponema sp.
TCCCGTTTCGGCGCGGCGATGGGAACGGTCTTTTCAGGCGTAGGAGTCGACGCGGGGAGCGGCGCCGCGCTTGCCGTTTCCGCGTGTTCCATGTTCATCAACGCGGCCAGCATCGCGTCCATTTTCACGTTGTAGTTCTGCATCCCCTGTATGGCCGCGGATTCCACCGATATCGCCCGCACCCGCAGGCGATACACTGTACCAAGCCTTTGAACAGTCCCGGAGATGATGGACTGCGCTCCCAGCATTCTTCCTATGGCTTGCGCGGATTCGTCGCTCACCTCGCCGGACGTCTGAAAATGCATCTCCTGCCGTATTATTTCCAGATTCTGTCGGTCAACGACCGTTATGACCCCTCCGTTTACTACATACGTCGTCAATTCGTCGATGATGTAATTCGACAAGTCAACGTATTCCGTCTGAAAATTCAATATCACGACTTTGGAGCCGGGTTGCAACCGTCCCTCAAGATAGCGATTCGCCGCCTGCAACGCCTGGTCTAAGGTTGTCGCTTCTTGTGTATACACGCAATAGTTCATCGCCGTCAGAGCTATCGCAAACCATATCGTCTTTTTCACAAATTCCTCCTAAATATGTCTGATAAAATAAAAACGCCCCTTTTCGAGCGTCGGAGGCCTACTTATAGAGAAGAAAAATATTTTGTAACCGATTATAATAGTTAAATATAATACAGGGAGGGGGAAAAATAACGCCGCAAGCGCTTTAACGCATAATGAGAGTAATTTTTGAAAAGAATCGTTATAAAACGCGGCGTCCAAAATCATAAAAATATTATAGTTAATGTATTTGATATTGTCAAGGCTTAAAAAACAACAAAAAGAATCTAGGAATCGTTTGACAACCGAGAGCGTATTTGATATACTATTAATGAGGTTTTGAGATTTCATCATAGCCATTTATATTAAGGAGGAGAATAATGCCTACATTCCAATGGGACGATAGTCTGCTGACTGGTAACGCTCTTATCGACTCAGAGCATAAAGAGCTTGTCAGAGCTATCAATGATTTTTTCGACGCTTGCGACAAAAAAATCAACAGGGACGATTTTCAGAAAGTCTTGAGTTTTCTGAATTCTTACACTATCAAACATTTCAGCGACGAGGAACAACTCCAGATGAAGTACGATTATCCGTATTATAAAGACCATAAGAAATTTCACGACTCTTACAAAGAGGTCGTACGAAACCTTATGCACGAATTCATCATGCGAGGTATAACCGATGAACTGATAACGAGAGCGGGACACGACGTCGGCGAAGTCATCGTCGCTCACATCAGGACGGAGGACCGCCGCCTCGCGGCTCACATCAAAGCGGTGGAATAAGTTACTTTATTTCCAGTTCGTTCACACTGAGACCGTCGCGGTATAGTTTGATGAAATTGTTGTAGTCAAGGACGCGCTCTCCTTGGACGAAGAATACGTAGTAGTAGACTCCCTTGGGCAGGTAGAGGGTGAGACCGTAACTGCCCGGAGAGTTTTCTTTTAGTTCGTACATAAAGGGGTCCCAGTTATTGAAACTGCCCGCCACATAAACCGATTGACCGGACCGCCCTTTATAGGAAAAAACGACGCCGCCGGAAGGCGCGCCTTCCATCGCGGCGGCAGGTTCGTCTTTGACTGGGGGCAGAGGGGCGATAGATACGATTATTCCCGATTCGTTTATCCGCTTGTTCGGATTGACGGGGTCCGCGGTCCAAAGACCGTCAATAACAAGCCGGTATTCCAGAGAGTCGATACCCTTCGGAACCGTATAGGTGAAGAACAGGATGCCGGAGTCCTTGTAGGCGACGGACGGAACTCCCCTAACTTCTTGCTTTTGCGGTTTAGGACTGTCGTCCGGCGTCATAAGTTTCTTAAACCAATACACCTTGGCAAAGCCCTCGTGGGCAAAGGCAATGCCTACTCTTTTATAAAGAGAGGGCGCGGTCCAAAGAACTCCATCTTCAAATACTTCGGGCTGTCCGGCCGAAGTAAGATTAACTAAATGGTTAATAAATTGATAAGATTCTGTATTCAACGCCCCAATTGTGCCGATAATAAACACAAGGAACACTGTAGAAATAAACGCTTTCATAAGCTCTTTACAATTATCGGAAAATATAGCATTATAGTCAAGAGGAAATAGTGCCGTCATTAAACAATCTTGAAAAATTTAGAAACTTGTTCCGTAATATCGGCAATGAAGCAAAAGATTTAGCTTCAAGAGGATTAACCTTTACGGAACTTCCTTTGCCAGACGCGGTCGACGCTGAACATGAAACAACGCAACAGGACCTTGATAACGTTCCTGATTTCGATATCGACAATCTTTTTGAAGACTCTTCCACCCAGGCTAACATGGCGGATGATTTTGATATAGATAGCCTTTTTGCAGATACGCCTATAATTGAATCGACGGACGAATCCGTCGATTCAAACGGGCGGAGTCCGCCTGCCGAGTCCGCCGCCGAACCGCCCGTGTCTGGCGATATACCGGAAATCCCCGCGGACATACCTAACATAGACGACCTCGATCCCCAGGACGATTTCTCGCTCGACGACCTACCGCCCCTCGGCGACGATTCTCCCGTGCAAGACGCAGAAGCGGACATACCTAACATAGACGACCTCGATCCCCAAGACGATTTCTCGCTCGACGACCTGCCGCCTCTCGGCGACGATTCTTCCGCGCAAGACGCAGAAGCGGACATACCTAACATAGACGACCTGTCCTCGTCCGGCGCAGATGGACAGGTCGGCGGAAACGCTGACAGCGTGTCGGGTAACGCGGCGCTCGATACAGGAGTAATGGAGGGAGACGAACCTCCGCCTCTGGACGCGGGATTTGACGACTTTGTCGTTCCGGGACTCGACGACTTTCAAGATAGAGCAGATGGCGAAAAGCCGAAATTCGCCGCTTCTGACAACATTGAAGAAATCAATCTAACCGAAGAAGAATACGAACATCTGAAAAACTCGCTTGCTAGTTTTCCACTTAACTTACGTATTATCTGCGAAGAGCTTATAGCCGAGCAAGCTGTCGCGCCAGAACTCATGTCGCGGCTCATAAAGCTTTTGGTAAAAGAAGCGCCCATTCAGGAGGTCGCGGACCTTGCCGGTAAGATCCAAGGGCGCATCATCAACATACCCAAAGACTTTGAAAAGAAGAGCGGAGCAGAGCTTGAAGCGGAAAAATCAAGTTTCTCGTATCTTTTCGTCCATAAATTCCTGCCTATTTTCGGATGGACTTTGTTTATCGGAGCGGTTATCGCCTCTCTCTTTTACCTCGGTTATCGTTTCGTTTGGATACCCCTCTACGCGGAGTCCATCTACAAAGACGGCTATGAGCGCATCGACGAGGGGCGATACGAAGACGCAAACGCTAAATTTAACCAGGCCTTCAAACTGCATCCGGTCAAGAAATGGTTCCCCATGTACGCGGAAGCTTTCATCGCGAAACGCCAGTACATCAACGCGGAAGAGAAATATGAGGGTCTCCTTAAATATTATCCCAAAGAAAAACAAGGAGCGTTGGATTACGCGTCCCTTGAAACGAATATACTCCAAAACTACGAGAAGGCGGACAATATTCTCAGAAAATATATTCTCAATTTTAACGTGAAGGACAAGGACGCCTTGCTCGCAGTGGGCGACAACGCTCTCCTGTGGGGAGAAGTTGACCCGTCCAAGTTTGAGACGGCCCGTGAAGCTTACGCTCAATATATGGAGGCTTATGGACAGTCTCCGCAGATGCTTGAGCGTATGCTGAAATATTTTATCAGAACGGATAATCTCAAAGAAACCCTTTCATTGAAAAACTACTTTATGGATCCTGCAACGGAAAAGAAACGGAATATTTCGCTTGAAACTCTGACGGAATTGGGCGGTTATCTCTTTGACAAGCAGTTTTCAAAAACCGAAGGCGTCCCCGACGAATACATAAGCGCCATTACCGGCGTACGCGACCTGTTGCTTAACGCGGTTAAAAAGGGTCCTGGTATTCCAGAAGCCCATTATAATCTTTCCCGTTATTATCATTACTTTAACAATACGGCGGAGGAGAGAATCGCGCTTGAGCAGGCTTTGCCGCTTTTTGATTCCGCGTCCGAAACGCCAAAACGGCTCAAGAAGCGCATCGATGCGGAACGCCGATACGCTCAAGTTCTCATCAAAAACAAGGAATTTTTCGCATCGGAAGAGCATCTGCAAAAAGGTATCCATCTCTATGAAAACGGGCTTTCTCGGAATCTTTTCGTTCCGTCTCCGGATTTGGCGAGACTCTACGCGGATATGGGGGACCTCGACTACTTCACTAAGGAAACCGATTGGGATATGGCGCTCGAATACTATAGGCGGGCGGAGAAAAGTGGGTGGAAGCCGCCGGAGATGCTCTACCGCATGGGCGCGGCTTTCTATCGCCAGAAAAAATGGGCGGAAGCCCAAGAGAAATTCGTGGACGCGGCCGCGGAACTACCGCTGAACAGACGCATTCTCAACACGCTAGGCAACGTTTCTTTCCTACGAGGCGACTATTTCACGGCAGAGGGCTATTATGGCAGGCTTCTGAACATATTAAACGCGGACAAAGCCCGGTTTCCGGAACTCTCTCCTCAGACGCGCCCCGACCATTCCGCGCTTGCGGACCGGCTCGTGGTCGCCCAAAATAACATGGGCGTCGTGATGGAGGCGCTCGCGGAACGCACCGGGGACCCGTCTTACAAAGACCGCGCCTTGGGTTATTACATCGATTCCCAGCGCGCGTGGGACAGCTTCACTCGCAATCCGAAAACGTTTGTCCGCGCCGGAATAACGGACATCTCCGCGCCGGGCGTAAACCTCGCGTACCTCAACTCTCAAAACGCCTTCTCGCATCAACCAGAATTTGAACCGCATATCTACGTGGAAATCGACAAAGACGTGCTCGAACCTTCGGAATGGGAACAACTGCTGTCCACAGAGCGATTAATGGAACCATTGGATTAAAAGGCGGTTTGGAGAAATTTATTCCCATTTTAGAAACGTGTTTTTCTCTTCTCCGCTAAACCGGTTATCTTAAATTCAAACGGGTCTCCGTTATCGAGAATGACTCTACCCGCGAATAAACCGCAGAAGCGTTTTCGCGCCGAGTAATAAGAAAGCACGCGGTTACTTCCCGTCCACTCTACTTCCGGTGTGAATACCATTTCCAGCCTATTGTTGTTACTGGTGAAGCGCCAGGGCAGAAGCCAATTCGTAGGGGATATGTGGAAGGTAACATGGTCGAGTTTGTGCAGTTTGCCGTCAAGGAAGAAGGCGTTTTCCGTTCCATGTCTCGAATCAGCGGAATCGTATCCGATACTGAAGCCCGCTTGTTTGCCTCCGCTTGCGCCGCAGGCGGCCGCCCAGTAGCGAATGTCGGTATTCGGACGGACGCCCCGGACGCGGCCGAAAACGCCCCACGCATTGCCTTTGATAAAGGCGATTTCCGTGACGCCTATCTGTATGACGCCTTCCACAGAAAAATGCGGCGCATGAACCGAATACCGGAACGCATTGTTTTTCGCCCACGGCATAACAGTTGCAATAGACTCCGAGTGAGGCGGAGGAATCAGTACGACTTCCCCCCGCAATGTCCTGTGCCGGTCAAAGCGAGGAATGTCGACTTTTATGACGCGCGCTCCACTTTTCATAACGATAAAATCAACAATAAATTGCTTTCTGTGTAACCGTACCGAACCTTTCTCAACGGAATCCGGCATCTCAAAACTTCCCAATGAAAAAAGACTCGGAAACGTCTTGGAAAGCTTTTTACGATCTCTGAGGGAAACCATATGGATGCTTACATAACCAAGGTATCCGTCGTCCGCGACCTCGAAGACAAAAAGATGAGTCGGTGAAGAGATGATGTATCGATCGGCTTCGCTTATGCGGCGACGCGGTACGAGCAGAAGGGTCCTGTCGTAGACGAAGAGAGGCGCGCGCGCCCACCCGAAACGTATGGCCTTTCCATTGTCGTTAAAGATTGAAACAGGTTTCTCTATTTTCGGCATCTTCACTTCTCTGACGGCAACGGAGGATTAATGACGGCGGACGTAACGACCGCGATAAGCCCTGTCCATATAAAGCCGTATCCAAAATAGGTAAAAACATCGGCGGAATTCCGATCGCCATGCTGGACAAGGTAGTTTGAAACGACTTGACCGCCCGCTCCGAGCGTAAGAAGAAGCGAACCGAGCGTAAAACCGACGTTCTTCCATTTCATCTTGTTTCTATAAGACGCGTACTCCTCCGCGCTATACAAAGGACTCTGAATGACGGGAGCCTTTTCGGACGGCAAAGTAACGACGTCATTCATGCGTCCCCCCGCACGCGACGAAAAAATAAGAGGCTTCCCGTCTCTGAAGTTATTCCTATTCCAATAATTGACGCTGTTTTCATCAAGCGGCTTCCGTTCCACGAGGGAAACCTGCGGAAAACTATGTACCGAAATCAATTCGTGTTCGTCTATTTGTAATTCAGGAATATTCTCAAATTTCAAACGCGCCTTTTCCGTAAAAGTGTAGACGTGTAAAACAGGATGTTCGTTTTCTATCGTCGTATCCGGATTGACGACGAAGTCAAAGCCCATATCGCCTTTTGCCATATACGTCAGAATGACGCGCGCCTGAATGAACAAACCCTTTTGTTGTCTTTCCGGCGTTTTTACTCGTATGCGCCCATAGAGGATTTCCAGTGTGTCCCCATTGTAAACAAGAGAGGTATTCTCAAGAACCTTAACCAATATACCAGACGGAGACAATCTCAGCTCTACAGAACCGCCTGGTCCCGTCTGTATCATATCCATCTTACCCACAGGCAAGTCCTGTAGATTCTCTAACTGGTAAATCGTGCGTTGTCCGTCCGACGTAAGCGCAAAATCGGCGCCTTGGGCAAAGAACACCCGCGCTTCTTCCTGCGCGGATAAGCTCGCGACCGACAGTAAGAACAGCCAATAAAAGCGTCTAATCATACTTCCCTCTCAATACCAGTTCGTTAGAAACCACGTCTCTACCGCGGTAAATTTAATTATATCACATTATGGCGAAAGAAGGAAGAGAAGAAAAGTATTTACCCGAAATTTCTGCGTAATAAAGAAACGGCTTGAAAATTCGATAAAAGTTGAATACACTACAGATATGTATCCGAAAATACTTTCGCTGTTATTGATAACGGTAGGCGTTATGCTTATTTGGTTTGGACTGTCTTTTTTCTTTAAGCGGAAGAAAAGTTCGGCAAAAGAAATTGTAGAAACCGCAGTCTCAAGAAAACCTGTTTGTCCACTCTGTTCGGCTACATTGGAAGACGGGGAGAACATTCGGTCCACGGTTTTTCCCCAGCCCGTTCGTTTCGTCAATGAAAAAATCATGAGTATACGGGGTTGCCCGCATTGTCTACATGGGGAGCGGCGGAGAACGTGTCCTGTTTGTTCGGCGGTTCTCTCTGTCGACGATGCGCTTACGGCCCGCATGATTGAAAGTAATGAAAAGACAAGCGTTAAAATTTTCGGGTGCTCAAAATGCCGCGAGGCGCCGCAGTGAAAAAACGTCCGTCTGTTTTATGGTTCGTATGCGCCGTCTGGGTTATTTGCGCGGCGTGCGCCCATCCGCCGCGGGCGGCCGTCGACGGGTCGCCAGAAATTGACGAGCCGTCGCTCGAAGAACAGCCGCTTGTTTCGCCTTTGCGCGTAGCGGCGGCCGCTCCTAAAGTTCTAACGGAGGAGAAACCCGCGCCTGTCGAAAAAACGCCGATGGAACAGGCCTTGGAGACCGTGCAACAAGGCGCGACAAAAAGGTACTTTGTCGCGGAAAAGGACAACATCGCCGTGAAAGCCGATGTTGACGTAGGGAACAGACGGTTCACTGCGATTTACGATGTGGATCGCGCGGAAGTCGATTTGCGCCGTTCTATTCTGCGTACGCCTTTTTCCATTGAGGATGAGGAAACCCATGAAACGTGGACAGGCGTCTTTGAATACGAAGGCGCGCCGGATGCGGGGATTCTCCTCGCGTTTGACGACGATTATCACGAAAACTGGGAGCGCAATTTCGGGCTTTTTGACAAGTTCGACGCAAAGGTAACTTTCTTTGTTCAAGGCAAGCCTTTGGTTTTTTGTAAAGCCGCGTTAGAACGAGGGCATGACGTGGGGTATCATACCATTAATCATCTCAACCTACCGCGGGTTTCAAGGACTAAATTCTTGGAAGAGTGTACAGCCGAAGTTGACGCGTTTCGCGGCGCGGGGATTCCGCTTAATTCCTTTGCTTATCCTTTTGGACTCTATGAGCCGTGGATGTCGGACGTTTTACTCGGACATTTCAAGATACTCCGCGGCTATGGCGTAACCTTTCATATTTACGACGCATCCGCGGTCCGCGGCTTCGTCGCCAGCAAAGCCATCGACAATACCCTCTACAAGAACGACGGCGAGTTTAAAGCGTTGATTCTGCTTATGTTGAGAACCGTGAAGCTCACGGGCGGCGTTCTGCCCCTTACTACTCACGACGTTTCGGTTCACGCGGACTGGGGCATAAAACCAGACCGACTCGAATTCCTGCTCAAAACCGCCGCGGATTTGAAACTCAAGTTCTACGTGTACAGGGATTTTCTGGAGTGAATAATTCAATACCTGAACACGACATGGTTTTGCGCTTTATCAACTCCAGCATCGTCTTGCAAGGGCGGAAGTCTCGAACTTGCAAGGATGGAAAAAAGCGGTTTGCGTTTGCGGGACCGTTACCGGGTTCGAGCGACAATTCGGTATCGTTCGGCTTGTCTATTCGCAGAAACGCGAGCTGTAAACAGCCGGGATGTCAGACGGCTTATGGGCGAAGTTTGATACCGTCAGGCAGGATACGCCTGCAAGCCTACAGAGGGGCGAGTTCTCCCCGCCACCGGCGGCTTTTGTCCGCGTTATTTTTCCATTAGTCTTCTATATTTCTCTGCAAGCCTTCTTGCCTTTTTGACCGCGAGACCGCAATACTTTTCTGGGTTCTCAAAGAAGGATAGAGTATCCGTTTTTGCCGCAAGTCCTAGTTCTTCTAGTTTCTTGGCGATGCGGGACATGGCGTCTGTGTTCTTGGATAGAGCGGCAGCGAAACTTATGCCGTTTTCTTCCGCATCAAGAGTGATTCTGCGGACGACCTCGTGAGCGTCAGAAACGCCGGTTTCGGCGAGTAGGATGTAGGCTGGTTCCGCCATGACGCCGCCTGGGATGCCCCCGCGCCGTAGGTTCTCTACTAGGCGGTCGCGGTCAACGCCAATATTGCTTATCACGTCGGTCATACGGCTAATCGCCATGCAAAATCCTGTAATGTAGTCTGCGACAAAACGCTGGCTTGCTGAATTAGTCAAATCTCGCTGGTGCTCGCTGATTTGGTCCATGAAAAACGTCGTCACACGCGGGAAAAACGCTTTCCATAGGCTCTTGACGTGCTCGCTGTTCCATGGGTTGCGCTTCTGAGGCATGGTTGACGAGCCGACTTGCACGTCTGTAAAACCTTCTTTCAGCTCGCCGATTTCACTCCGTTGTAGGTTGCGTAAATCGTCCGCGAGGTTTGCCAAAACGCCGAAAGCGGTATTGAATTCCAAAAGCAGGCGGAGTAGGTATTCGGGTTCAACCAGCTGGGTCGAGTGTTCGGACGGTTCAAGTTCTAGCTCCTCAAGGTAGAGGCGTTCCAATTCTTCAGGGTCGTTGACTATCATGCTTACCGCATTGTACGCGCCCACCGCGCCTGCGAGTTTGCCCTTCAGAGCCTTTCCTCGTTCTTCAATTTCCAGAATGGATTTGCCTAATCGGGATACGTATTCGGCAAGGGCAAAGCCCAGGGTAATCGGGACGGCCTGTTGTCCGTGGGTTCTACCTGCTTGCGGGGTTTCCGCTTCTCGCTCTGCGAAATCGCAGAGCAAAAGTTCCAGTTTCTTGAGTAAGGGTAGAACAACCGTGTTGGTTACTCCCTTGATGCGATAGGCAAGGCTTGTGTCGAGAATATCAACGCTTGTCGCGCCGAGGTGCACGAGCGGGGCAATATCAGTCGGAACCTTCGTCTTCAAGACGTTGACTAACGCCCGGATATTGTGGCGAGTTTTCTCTTCTTCCGCATAAACCTCTTCAGGGTCTATGACGATATTGTCGAGCGTGGTCTCCAGTTCCCCTGACAGCCGTCCGTGTATACGGAGATGCGCCTTGACTAAAGCGGCTTCCGCTTTCATGCACGCGGAAACCGAGGCCGATTCGGACAAAAACGGCGCAAGACTGTCAAAAATCGCTTCCTCAGATAGGGAATATCGGTGGTCAATGGGAGAAATGTTTTGGAATATGGAACGAGTTTTCATAATGTATGGAACGAGAACAGGGGGTTGCTAACACGCTCTCTACTCCCCGATTCTCCACTCTCCTACTTTCCTAGTTTCTCTTCTTTCTTGTCAATTTCTTTTCTCACTTCGTCCAGTTCGGTGAAAACTTCTTTGACGCCGGGCGTCGTCTGACTGACGTTTGCGAGTTTCTGTTCCGCGAGCGCCTTATAGACTTCCGCGCCGAGCTTTTCCATGAGTTTCTCCGCCTTGTTTTCGAGCTGTTTGACTTCAAACAAAAGTTTGCCCTTTGCTCCCAAGTCCTGTACTTTATCTCCGGCCTTGTCAATGAATTCCTTTGACGCCGCAATGCTCTTCGCGCCTAAATCTTGCGCCGCATCCTCGGCTTTCACCGCAAAATCTTGCGCAACTCCGCCTGCTTTCGCGGCAAGTTCTTTCATTCTTTCAGCAAATGTCATAAATTCCTCCTTAATCAAAAGTCGTCTTATGAAGACGGCGTTTTCCGCGCCTTCTTTGAAAACAACATAGCATATATTCTGATTCTTATCAAGGTGGATAATCCGAGAAGCGGCGCTTTATTTTCTCGTTCCAAAGCCTATCTGTTTCGCGCTGTCAATCGCGATTGTTTCATCTTTACAGAAGGATTCGAGTCGTTCAAGGGATGGTTCTCTGCCGGAAATCACCACGTCAACAGCTCTCTTGCGCGCGACGTTTTCTATCTGTCCGCCTGAAAAATCAAAGCGGGACGCGAGCGTTTCCGCATCGAATATGGACAGCGTAGGCACTATGGATTGCCAAATCGCCTTGCGCACAGGCAAAGATGGTTTCTCAAACTCAATCTTGTATAAAAACCGCCGCTCAAAAGCCCTGTCCATATTCTTCGTCAGATTCGTCGTGGCGATGAGGATGCCTGTCAAGTTCTCAATCTCCTGGAGGATGATGTTTTGAATGGTGTTCTCGGTCTGCGCGACCGAGCTTGTCGTAACTTCCATGCGCTTGCTGATAACCGCGTCCGCCTCGTTGAATAGTAGTATTGGAGCGATAGACTCTTTCTTAACCGAAGCGCGGTATTGATCGAAGACGTCCTTTATCCGCTTTTCACTCTCGCCAAACCACATGCTTTTTGTGGCGGAAATGTCAACCTGCATGATGTTGCGCCCTGTTTCCCGCGCTATCTGGTACACAGTTTCCGTTTTTCCAGTGCCAGGCGCGCCTGAAAAAAGACAGGCGAAGCCTTTTCTCATGCCTGTTTCGGAAAGCCGCGATTGCACGTTCTTAAAATTATTCTCTCGTAACAGCTCGGTTAATTCGCCGATTTTCTCTGACTCCTTTTCGTTATAAAACATTCTTTTCGGCGTTATGGTCTCGTGGAGAAGCAAGTCTTTTCCGCGGAACGCCTGTCTATCGCTCAGGTTGATTTCGGAAAGTAATTCTTCTTTTGCCCTGTCTGTTAGTTTGAAAGACTCTCTGTTCACGAATCCTTCGCTATTGGTGTTCTCAATGAATTTACCGCTTATTAAAGGATGGTGTCCATCCTTGAAGAGTCGTGTTACGGACCGCATTTCGTACCTGTCTTCAAACAAAAAATCAAAGTCGTGAAACCCGATATTATCGTCGTAGTTGTTGACGAAGAAATGGCAGAAGCACAACAGTAGCGTGAGGATGTCGATGGAGAAATTATAACTGATAACTTTCTGAGCGAAGAGAAGTTGCGTATTATCGTCCAGTAGGCGTTTCAATTCACTACCGAGATTCGCAAAGGTAAGTTCCTCGTTTTCTCTTTGGTCAAACAGATTCTCGGTAATGGTGAAAAATTCGTCTATAGAAAGATTCTTGTTGCTCAAAGGTTTGTAATTTTCATTTTTCCTCAACGCGGTTATGACGTCCAGAGGCACACGGTAAGTCATGGTCCGGCTTCTCCTACAACATAGGAGCTTTTTATTCTCAAGAACGTCAAAATCGTTCATATATTGAATGAGTTTGACTTGCTTGCACTTGATGGCTTTTGCTATTTCACCAACGTTTATACATTCGTCGTCGCTTCTATTCAAAAAATGTGAAAAAAGCGCAACTTGCACCGGCGTTATATCGAGTATTTCGGACGCCGCCGCCAGATGCCGACTCGCTTTCTCAAAGAAGCTATCGCTAAACCCATCCGTTTCCGACATTTCCACAATCTTCTCAATATGTTCCAAAAGCGTTAATTCTTTTATTTCAGACATTATTCCCTCTTAAATACGTTATTGATTAACCACTGACTACATGGACGAACATAGACAAATTTGAACAGCGGCTCAGGGAGTATGGTATGTAGTTAGTTTATTCGCTTAACAGAGCGTCCATGTCTAGTTCGGCCGCGACGCACGGCGTAGCAACGCCCCAGTTTTCAAGTACTTGCGGGTGAATCTCGCCGAAAACGCCGATTTTGACGCCGTGGAACAGCACGTTTGCAGACCGACCCGCAATAAAATGAGGGACGTCAGACGGTTCCACTGCGTATTCACGAGAAAGATAGTAGAAAATCGTCTGAATCTGCGCTGAGACTATGTTGAAGTTAGCTTCCCTGTCCGCGGTGAGGAAACCGAGGAATTGACGTGTACTTACGCCGTAGTTCTCCGTGGGATTCCGATAGGCGACCTTACCTGTTTCAAAAATACGGTGCGGGAAAATCGCATTGCCAGACGCGGATTCGCTTATCAAAAGGGAAGCCAAAACCGAGTCGCGCACATATTCATAGTTTTCCGTCATAGGATTGGCGATTTTGATGATTTTTGCGCCGTCTCCCAACATCCTATCGACAAAGTCTTTCTTGGAGCCGAGGTAATTGAACATCATCTCCTGATAGCCCATTCCCACAAGGATTTCCTTCACTTTACGACTGAAGACCGTTATGGGCGACAACCGTCCAATGGTGAACTCGCTGGGGCGGGCAGGCGTAAAAGTTGACAGCCCTCTGCCAATCATCACATCTTCAGCAACGTCCGCGGCGTGAAGGAAGTCGTTGCGGTATTCTGGCGGGAACGCGCGGACGCCTTCTCCGACTGTAGTTTCATCCTGTTCAGCCGCAATCGCTTTTTCGGCTTTGACGCCCATCTTGGCGAGAGCGGTAATACATTCGTCCGCGCCCAACTTTTCACCTAAAAACTTCTCCACTCGCGCCAACGAGCAGAACGTTGGTTCCTGAAAGTAGAAGGGTGTAGTAATTTTTCTACCGTGCGGCGTATCATATTCGTATTCCACACTCACCGGCTCAATCGTGTAGCCTTGGTCCGCAAGGTCGCAAGCCATGATAGACGCGGACAAGGTAACGCACTCGATATCCGTGCCGGTCAATTCAATGAATAAATCCACATCCCCGACCTGCACCGCGCCTAAGTCCGCCGAATTGATGATAGGCGGATAAGAGAGGACGCCGCCTTTCGAGTCGACGAGCAAGGGATGAATGGGTTCATGCTCCTGAATAAAACCGTATTCCTTGCCCTTGGGGTGCTGTTTCAGGATTTCACGCAAGGAGAGGGGAACGCCCCACTGGAGCGGCGTAAAGGAGACCTCGTCCGGGTCAACGCCTTTGTAGATGATAGGCCACTGAATTATGGCGATGCGATAAAGCCCCATTGACACGGTACGCCGCTTCCTCCCGAAGTTCCACGCTAGTTTTTCTTGCGTCTGAATCATATCGCGCAAGGAGGCGTCGGTAACGGCTTTGCCGCTGGCGATAAAGCCGGCGAGAAAAGGACGCACTTTCCGCACGGATTCTTGGACTTTCACCGTATGCGCCATAGGCGGTTTTAAATTCTTACCCTTTCGTGAAAAGAATGGGTATTCGCTTTGCTTGCCGCCGTGATACACGCGGAGCTGTCGAGCGCACCCGGCTGTTCCCCATAAATCCGGGCGGTTCGTGTCGTTCAGTTCAATTTTCAAAATCCGCTCGCTTGCGGGAACGCTCTCGGCGTCTGTCGCGTCCAATTCCGCCTTAGCGCACGCGAGCGCGGTTTCAAAATCCTCTTTCGCGTCCCATTTGCGTCCCACGAGAGAATAAAATAATTCTTCGTTTACTTCAATCTTTGGCATATTCGTTCCTTGTATTTTGTTGTTGAAAAAGTATAGCAAATTTGGACGAGAATGTGAAGAGGTACAGTCTAGCCGCGAATGTTACTCAAGAACGCTGTTTTGATGAGCATTAATAAACCGTTGACCGCACGATCCTTATGTGGAAGAACACATCTGAAAATCTCTGAAAGAACCCATGGAAACGACTTGGCGCGCTTTCATTTAGAATATACGCTGTTTCCCATGAGACTTTTTAACGCCGACAAACAGAATTTCAAAAGCGCTTCAGACGCCCAAAGAACCTCTCCTTACCCCTTCTCTTTGAGGAGCGCGTCGTTATTCAAAACCTTGAACGAAATAGACTTGGGGGACGGCGCATGACGTACCACGATACCTTCTTTATCAAGTCCGCTTGGGTACTTACCTTTGGCTTTTTCGAGCAATTCTTCCAGAGAACAGGCGAATTCCTCGCCCCGTTCCTCAAGCGGTACCGTAGGTAAACCGAGGTCCGCGCAGAGCTTGACCACGTCGTCGTAGGGAAGATACGCGCCGGAGTCCCAGTCTTGAACGTCAAAGACGTACCACTCATGATCGGGCAGACGGAGCCTATTCTTCTGGATAGCGGGACCGCAGATTTCACCGGTAAGCACGATATTTTTCTGGCAGCGCGCGAGTTTCTCTTTAAGTCCGTATTTATAGACAGGACGCCAGTAGAGAGACTCGGCTTCGTCTTTTATTTCTTTGTTCCGACTACAGCATCCGATTTTACCGTCGATGTAATACACGGTCCCCGACGTACCGTCCATCTTTGTGGTGATATAGTAGGGCTTACCGCGGAGCGCTTCAAGTAATTCAGGCGCGGACTGGACGCGGATTTCGTCGGAAACTGGAATCCCGTAGGGGCGATCGCCTATGATGGTCCCGCCTGCGGAGCTCGTCTCCGGAATGTACCACTTCTTCACGCCGAGCTTTTCCGTTACATCGTCCCCTTCGTGAAAACCCTCCAGTTCCGGGAACGACTGCAAAGACAACAGTAAGCCTTGGGAAAGTTCTCCGCGTATCTTGGCGGTTTTTATGCGGAATCCCTGGCCGTTGTCTACATTATCGCGGAACGAGGAAGAACGCAGAAATTCGTAACGCGGTTCTATCGGCAGGAAACTGTCAACCTCGAAATAGACGCCCAGATCGCCGACTTTGAATTCTCCTTTCTTGACGACGCACTTCCACCCTAAAACATGGACCGCCTCAAGAAAATCCGAGTTAGGTATAGGCGTTACCGCCTTTACTTTTTGCATGGTTACTAATGAACGCATCGTATTATCCTCCATAAGTAAAATATAAGGCATATATACTGTACTGTCAACTTATTTTTCATTCATCTCGATGGGTGTCTGACACCCATCGAAGCGCGAGAGCACCTGTTTGGACCCATAGCGGGTGTCTGACACTGCAAAAACGGTGTTTGTTCGACGGTTTCGTAATGAGCGGAGTTGAAAGTGTCAGACACCGCATATATGGGCGTCAGACGCCACAAAACGCCTGACTGCCCGCGCAAAGCGGGCTCTTCAAGTCTGGGTCAAACTAGTTTGCTAACTCCTCTTGTTGAAAAATCGTCAAACAGGCTTGCCTGCTGTGTGTTGGAGGGCTTTTTGGGACGTCGAGGGCGCGTTTCGGCTAACGGCGCAAGGTCCGAGAGCTGTTCCAGAAAACGACTCGGCGGATTCTCAAACCGCCTGCCCTGAAACAGCCGCCGTTTCGCGCATGAAAGATAAAGCCCGCGCTTCGCCCGCGTCACGCCGACGTAGAAAAGACGCTTCTCCTCTTCAATACGCTCCGCAAACTCAGGCGCGTCCTTTTTCTCGTATAGGGTCAAAGGCAAGAACCCATCCTCAAGCGCGGGTATGAATACATGGGCGAATTCAAGCCCTTTAGAGGCGTGAATCGTCATAACGCGGACTCCGTGAGTCCGCGTGGAGGAATCGTCCCCACCGCTACTCACCGCGAGCGCGTCCAAGAACGCGCCGACACTGCTATAAAAAGCCGCGGACTCGGTAAGCCGCTCCACAAACAGCGGTTTTTCCCCGTTCCCAAAACGCAGTTCCGCTATACGCTTAACCGCCTCTTGCGGGCACGTTCCATCCGCGCCCCTTTTTGCTGTAAATTCCCGCAGCGCGGACAGCAAAGACGCGGGTTCCTCCTCTTCCCACCACGGACTTTCGTCCACGAGCTTGTACGGAACGCCGTGGTCAGACAAAGCCTTGATAAAAGGCGGAGCAAGCCCAGAGGAACGAAGCAGAATAGCGACGTCGTCGAGACTTACTGCTTCGGTTCCACTTGTTGCGTCCCCGCTGTCCATAGCGAAAAAAGACGCGCCTCCCAAAAGCCCGGAAATGCGGCGCGCGACCCCCTCAGCTTCTGATTTATCGGTGGGGAATTCTTCTCTGTATAAGAACGCCTCCGCGGACGAATTGACGCTCTGCAACTCCGCGTCCACAAGAGCGCGAGCCGCCGCAACGATGGGCGCGGCGCACCTGAAACTCCGCGTCAGGCTGAATTGCGCGGCGGACGGATAATCAGTCAGAAACCTATCCATGAAACGCTTGTCCGAGCCGCGAAATCCGTATATCGCCTGATTCGGGTCTCCCACCGCCCAGAGCTTCCGCCCCGCCTGCCCGCCCGCAAACAAAAGACGGAGAAGCGCGTATTGGGCGAAATTAACGTCCTGATACTCGTCGACAAAGATGAATTGGTAGCGCTTCTGACACTCGGCGCGTATCTCCGACGATTTAGCCAAGAGCCGCGCTGTTTCAGCTATCAAGTCGTCAAAGTCAAGCGACAAAGGCGGCGTTTGTAGTTTTTTCTGGTAATAATGATAGAGCGCCTCTTTCTCCGCCTCAATTTTCGGCGAACCCAGGCTTTCCGCAAGCGTAGCGAGCCTTTCGTCGCCCAAATCAGGCGCGGCTTCGCCAGGCGACAGTAAGAAACGCTTACGCCTTTCAATGTAATCCCTCAAACCGCGAGGCTTTATACGACGCTCCGCGCATATTCCCTTGAGCGCCGCTTCCTTTTCAGTTTCGGTGAGAATGGAAAAGTCGCGGTCAGGGGAAAATTCACGGAGAAGCGCGGCGCAAAACGAGTGGAAAGTGGCGGCTGTTATCTTCCCCGCAGTAGAATTGTTCGTCCTTTCTTGTAGTTCCCGCGCGGCTTTGACGGTAAACGTGATAGCCAGAATCGCTGAAGGGTCTGTTCCGTTTTCTAAAAGTCGGGCGATACGCGCGGCAAGCGCGGAAGTCTTGCCTGAACCAGGTCCAGCGACGACAAGCGCCGCCTCGCCCTCGTACCCTATCCATTCAGGCGGCGATATTGGGAGGTTGAGAATCGGGATTAGAGAGTCGGTCTTTTGCGCGAGAGTTTCTTGAAAAACCGCCGCCTCGCTGTTCCTTTCTCTACTCTTAACTTTAGGCGGAAACACCCTAATCACGCCGTATTCGCCGTCGAAACCAGCTTGGATAAAGACCTGCCCCGTCCGCATACGGGAGACGGCTTCGGCGAGACGCTCGCCGTAGATACCCGGAGCGCGCATTCTTTCAACGTCCGCAAGCGGCGCGTCTACCAGCAGGGACAGTTCTCCGCCAGCCGCATTGACTAGCGCGTTGTAAGCCGCGTCAACCTTCTTTGACGCCGCTCCCGCGTTGAGTAATTCGCCGACAAGCTCTTTGAGAGGAATAAGCGATACATAAGGACGACGGTTCGTATCGCCGTAACCCGGTGGACAGGGCGCCCATTCGTCGACAGGTCTGTCCGCAAGTTCCATCACCCGCCCCATGACGCCCTTGGTCAAAGGCTTGCCGCATTTGGGACAGACCCCGCTTGATACTTGGCTCACACCGCACTTTCTATGTCCGTCGTAGTGGTATTTTCCTTCCTGCGGGTAAAATTCAACGGTGTAGAGAATGTCGGCGAAATCGCGTCTTTCGTTTGATAAACCAGCCAATGGCTGTTTTCTGAATAAAGCGCGCGTCAGCGATGAAAAAGAAAGCTCCATTTCAAATACGGTCGCCTCGCGCCCCAGTTTTTCGGGCGAGTGCGCGTCCGAATTAGAGACGATTGAAAAACGGTCGAGCGACGAAAGCGCCCAGTTCATCGGCGGATTGGACGAAAGTCCTGTTTCAATCGCGGGAATGAGCGGGGTAAGGTCTCCGTAGCACTCCTCAACGCTGTCAAATCCAGACCTGCCGCCGAGCGCGGAAAACCACGGCGTCCATATATGCGCGGGGACGAGCAGGGCGCGCTCGTCGGCTTCCAAAAGCAATGCGAACAGAGTGTGGGAGTCCATGCCGAGAATGGGGCGTCCGTCAGAGCGGATGTTGCCGCCCGCGCCTTCAATTTTAGCCTGAAAGCGAGCCGCGGCTTCAAAATGCGGCAGTATCACGACGTGGTGGACTTTGCGCGTTCGGTCGCCTTTTTTATAAATGGTACTGATTTCACCGGTCAACACGAAACGAGGCGGTTTTCTGGCGGGATTGGGGATTTCCATGTTTGCGGGATATTTGTCAAAAGCGGCGCGGACGTCCTTTTTCAAGACGAAAAAGCCGTCTTCCGCTGGCTCAAGTTGCTCGCGTAGTTCCGCAAGCCATGCGGGATGAGTACAATCCCCGCTTCCAACGAGGTCTATACCTTTAATCCGCGCCCATCGGTCTAAAGATGCGGGGGTCAGTTTCTTGCTGGTCGCTCTCGAAAACCGCGAATGTATGTGCAGGTCCGCTGTGATTTTCATGGTATTATCATCGCACAGAATATGGATGAACGTCAATCTATCGGTACTTTATTTAGAATTGCCGACAAAAATAATTTCGATTAACCCATGATTAAGAGAAACAAAATAAAACTTGTAACGCATGGTTTATCAGAAACAGGTTTTAGGCAAGCTGTTTTGTTTACATAAAAGCGCGGCGTGCGCGGCGTATTTTACACGAGACCCCTTGACAATTCTTAAATCATAAGTAATCATATTTTTATGCAGAAACGACAAGAACGCGTTAACCTGTCTCGTCTCCAGTTGCCGCAAGTTGCGGATCCACTGTCCGAGTTCATTATACCCCCCCCCCCGTAGAATCTTTTATAAAGACTTATACAGAACATACAGATACAGGCAAGTCCGCGAAAAGGCGGGTATTCTCATTTCAGGAAAAACAGCTGTTTCGCCCTATCAGAAGGCGCGGCTTTTTTCATATTATTTACAAACGATTCCAAAGTCAAAACTTTGGAGTCGGAAGTTATAACTTTGGCGACAAAAGTTATAACTTTAAAGACATTCGTCATAACGAATAAAGGAGAAAAATGAGTACTGATTGGCTTACGGGGTCGCGCGCGGTTATTCTGGCGATGTGCCGGAATTGGCTGGCGTACATGACTGAAGCCCGGCGAACCCTCTGGGGCGTGCCGAACGCGGAGTTCGTAATACTGGGAACCCTCTACGATACGGCTGACGCCCTCCTAAAGAAAGACGAGACGGAGCGAACCCACGTAATCACCGTGGAACTCCAGGCGGCTTTCAAAGCGCTGACCGCGAAGATGCGATTCTTCAAAGACCGCTACTTTAAGATGCCGCCCCTCTCCGAGGGGGACTGGGCGCGCTGGGCTTCAAGGCAAAAGCGCCTGACGCCGCAAAGCGCCTAGAAAAAATGTCCACAGATTACGCAGATTACACTGATTTTTTGTGGTGTCTGACGCCGCAAAGCGTCTAGCGCCAACAATGTCTGACGCCAAGCGGGTTGTTACCAAGACAGGGCGTGGGCAAACCCGCGCTTTGTAACAAAGACGTAGGCTCCGCTTACTTGCAAGCGTAGCCGTCAAGACGGGGACAGCAGTACTTCCTTTTGAACAACGCCCGTTAAGAAGTATTAAAACAGGCTCCGCCTGTTTATGGAGGTTATTTATGAATTATTTTTTTAAGAGAAGCGGACGCGGAGCGGCGATCTTTTGCGCCGCGCTGTTTCTGTACGCCGCGCCGACGCTTTACGCGCAAAGGGCGCAGGAATTGACCTTTAATTCCGATGTGTTGACCTATTTTCAAAACGAAATCCCCTATCTTCTTTCCAACGAAAAGTTTGATGTTTTCGGAGACTACGGAGACGAAAAGAAACCGTTTTTACGGTTTCTTTTAAGCGGAATGTTTTATCAACGCACGAAGGTAGGTAGCGCGTGGGACGATAAGTTTGCTTATGATTACAGCAATCAGATATTCAACGTTATAGTCGCGGGCTCGCTCAAAATAACCAACCATATCCGATTTGCGTTTTTTCATGCGTTCGCGAAAAGCGAGGCGCTTGGACCGACCGACCCCGGATCCTTGATTTACAACGGCGAGGTATTACACAACGGTGAAGTATTCATAACGGACCAGAGTATCTATTGGGGATCGGGTTTAATTGTTGAAGGAAATTTCGGCTCTGTCGGAGTCTTTGGCGGAACTGGCGAAGATACTTACCATCATAGCTTTGACGGCTTCCTAAATGAGGGTGTTTCTCGGCGCGTTTCTTGGGGGGATTACAAGGATAAAGTGTACGCCGACGACATCAAGTTTAAATTCGCGCTCGTGCCGCTTATCAACGCAAAAAAATTTCCCGTCCTAAACGTTGTCTTTGACCGCATTACCAGTTATTTAGGAACGGGCGCGAAAACAGAGAAAAGCAATACGTTTCTTTCTATGCTTAACTGGACGCTTAATCTGGGATTCAAGGCGCTTGAATCGCGTTTCGGCTTTATCAAATTAGCGAGTTATATTACGAGTGAAAATTACGATAAAGAAGCGAAATATCGGCTTTACGGCGTTCAGGCGCGCTGGAATATCTTTGGCGATTATGACGAGCCTAATTATTATCCTTTTATTTTCTTGGACGGAGGATACCGGGAATTCTTTGAAAGAGAACCCTATTTCGCGAGGCAATACAAGGACGATATTTTTTACAATATCGGCGCGGGGTTCGCTATGCCCGCGGGCGATATGACGCTTTCCGTTACCTATGACAACTTCGGGTATCGGTGGATTCTTCTTTTTGATTTCAAGAAAATCGGACTCGCGGCTAATCTGTCGTGGCCTTTGGACGTCTCGCAATTATTCGCAACCGATGAGTTCGGCGGCAAGAATGCGTTCGACGGCAACGGCAGCGTGGGCGCGCGGTTGAATCTGTAGGGACGCCGCTGACGGCTTCCTACAGCGAGCCTGCTTCAAGACCACGTGTTTTTGAGCAGGCTTTTTATTTGAGGCGCTGCAAAGCGTCTGACACCCGAAAACGCCGCGCCGCGAAAGCGAAAGTGTCTGACGCCGCGAAAGTGTCTGACACCGATAAAGCGTCTAGCGCCAACAATGTCTGACGCCACAAAGCGTCTGGCGCCTCAAAGTGTCTGACACTAACAATGTCTGACACCCGAAAACGTCTGACACCAAGCGTCTGGAAAAAATGTCCACAGATTACGCAGATTATACTGATTTTTTGTGGCGTCTGACGTCAAAAGCGTCTGGCATCGATAAAACGTCTGACGTCAAAAGCGCCGCGGAAAGATGTCTGACACCAACAACGTCTGGCATCGAAAGTGTCTGAAACCGAAACACCGCGCCGATAAAGCGTCTGGCGCCAACAATGTCTGACACCAAGCGTCTGACGCCGATAAAGCGTCTAGCACCACAAAGTGCCTGACATCAAAAGTGTCTGACACCGAAACGCCGCGCCGCGAAAGCGTCTGACACCCGAAAACGTCTGGCGCCCTCGAAAGTGTCTGACACCAAGCGTCTGGAAAAAATGTCCACAGATTACGCAGATTATACTGATTTTTTGTGGCGTCTGACGTCAAAAGCGCCGCGCCGCGAAAGTGTCTGACACCAACCATGTCTGACGCCACAAAGCGTCTGGCGCCCCAAAGTGTCTAGCACAAAGTGTCTGACACCCGAAAACGTCTGACCTACAAAGCGTCTGGCGCCGCGAAAGTGTCTGACACCGAAAACGCCGCGCTGTTTTAAGATGCAGAAATAACCCCTTTGATTTATAAAAACCCCTCTTGACCTTTATGGCGAATATGTTTTATGATGAAATTCAGTCGTTAAACGTATATTTTACGACCGATACTTAATTTAACGCATTAAGGAGAAAATTGTGCCTTGTGGAAGAAAACGTAAGTTGCAGAAGATTGCGACTCACAAAAGAAAGAAGAAGCTTCGGAAAAACCGTCATAAAAGCAAGTAACGGACAGTGGAAGCCGGGAGTTCTCAAATCGTCTCTCACAAAGACGCGTCTATAGACCGAATCTTTGTGGGAGATTTTTAATCTTTTAATAATGATAAATATTCTACCAACCATCCGATGTCCTGACGATTTGAAACGCTTAACTTCTGTGGAACTTACGGAACTTGCGGTTGA
This sequence comes from Treponema sp., assembly GCA_031260245.1. Taxonomy (GTDB): domain Bacteria; phylum Spirochaetota; class Spirochaetia; order Treponematales; family Breznakiellaceae; genus JAIRKH01. The sequence goes on from JAIRKH010000103.1 coordinate 22,798, forward strand.
AATTCGTAAAGTTATCATAGCGGCGGTGAGCGAAAACGGCGGGCATTTAGCGTCGAATCTGGGAGTCGTGGAGTTAACCGTCGCTTTACACCGCGTATTTCATTCGCCGAAAGATAAAATCGTCTTTGACGTGGGTCACCAATGCTATACGCATAAATTGCTTACAGGGCGGCAAGAAATGTTTCCGCGCCTCAGGCGGTTAGGCGGACTGTCCGGCTTCCCCAAGCGGAGCGAAAGCGTCCACGATCCATTCAATACAGGGCACGCGTCGACTTCTATATCAGCCGCCGTCGGTCTTTTGGCGGGCGAAAGACTCAAGGGCGGTAACGGTAGAATGATAGCGGTCATCGGGGACGGCGCGCTGACCGGAGGTTTGGCTTACGAAGCTCTCGCGCACGCGGGACAGCTCGCGCTCCCGCTTATCGTTATCCTCAACGACAACAAGATGTCCATCAGTCCCAATGTGGGCGGTCTTTCCAAGTATCTCAGCCGTCTCTCCATGAAAGCGAAGTACCAAAGCTTCCGCCGAAGCTTCGATTCCATCGTTCAGAATACCCCGCGCTTCGGAAAATCTCTGCTCAAAGCTGTGAACCGTATGAAACGCGCAATCAAAGCCGCTTTTTATACAGATAATTTTTTCGTAGACTTAGGCTTTGAGTACGTGGGGCCCATAGACGGACACGATGAACCGCAGATAGAAAAAATCCTCCAAGACGTGAAAAAGCTCGACCATCCGGTCGTGGTCCACGTTATTACTAAAAAAGGCAAGGGCTACCAATTCGCCGAGGAAAATCCTGATGTTTACCACGGAGTCCCCTCTTTCTCGATTGAGAAAGGCGTCGAGCTTATAAGAACTGAAAAAAAGTACAAAGGGCGCCTCTTTACCGACGCCTTTGCCGAAGGTATCGTGGAACTCGCCTCCCGCGACGAGCGGGTCGTCGCCGTGACCGCGGCTATGGAGAACGGCACAGGGTTGGAGCCTTTCAAGAAGAAATTCCCAAGCCGTTTTTTTGACGTAGGCATCGCGGAGGGACACGCGGTAACGTTCGCCGCGGGGCTCGCTCTGCAAGGGTTCAAGCCTGTCGTCGCCATATATTCAACCTTCATCCAACGGGCGATTGACCAGGTTATTCACGACGCGAGTTTGCAAGACGCGGGTGTAATATTCTGTCTTGACCGCGCGGGTTTCGTTCCCGGAGACGGCGAAACCCACCAAGGACTTTACGACGTCGCTCTCTTTCGCCCCGTCCCCGATATGACCATCCTTGCGCCAGCCTGCCAGAGGGAGCTTAAGGCTATGCTTCATTACGCCTTGTCTCGTTCCGCATCGGTGATGATACGGTATCCCAAAGCGGTCTACCCCGAAGATCCGCCTCCCTTGTCCGCTCCGATAGAGACGGGCAGGGGAGCGTTTGCGCGGCGAAACAGCGGCGCGGTTTGCGTCGCGTTCACCGGCAGCCTCTACGCGCAAGTTCTCGATGCCGCCGACCTGCTCACCGCTCAAGGCGTCGCCGCGGACCTCTACAATCTCCGCTTTCTCAAGCCCGTAGACGAGGATTACCTGGTATCTTTAGTAAACGCCTACGAGGTTTTCGCCGTGGTTGAGGAAGGAATAAGCGCGGGCGGTTTCGGCGAATACGCGGCGGCTCTTGCGGAACGCTGTTCAACCCGCTTGCTGACTATTGGAGCCACGGGAAACGCCGCCGCCCTTGGATCCCGCGAGGAACTGCTGCGCCTCAACGGACTCGACGGCGCAAGCATAGCCGCAACCATTTCAAACCGCTATTTTAAGGTATCTTGAATACAACTCTATTTTATGTTACACTCGTAACAAATGAAAACAATAGTGAAAAAAGAAAACGGTTTTCTTCGCAACGTACGGATTCAAACAGAGAAATTCTTGTCCCGCCGCAGGGCGCTCAAGAGGATTAGACGGGAGAAGCAGAAGCTCAAGAACCCGGTACTTGATTGGGTGGAGTCCTTTATCTGGGCCGCCTGCGTGGTGCTTCTCATAAACCAGTATCTATTTCAAGCCTACCAGATACCGTCGGGTTCCATGATAGACACTCTGCTTATACGCGACAGAATCTTCGTCAACAAGCTGGTTTTTGGACCGGAACTACTGCCTGGGTTGTGGAAATTGCCGAGTCCCATAAAACCCAAACGCGACGACGTCGTTATCTTTGAAAACCCTTCCTACATTTCACGGGGGCCGGCGTTTGACGTGGCGCAACGTATCATCTATATGCTCACCTTGTCCCTTGTTGACATAGACCGCGATGAAAACGGCGAACCAAAGGCGCATTTTCTCATAAAGAGAGCCGCAGGTATGGGAGGCGACCGATTCAAGATGGAAAAGGGAGATTTCTACATACAATTTCCCGGAACCGATTCGTGGATAGCGGAAACGGAGTATAACCGACAAATCGGCAAAACCCACCGCTTGACCCGTTTGATGTCCCAAGCCGACTACCCGGCTTTGCTTGCGGCGGGTAAGGCGGTTGGCTACTCGGACGTCGGCTTACAACCGCCGCAGGAACTGCTCGAAGAGGCAAAAGCCGCTCAAAACTTACGGTATGCGGACTACTTAACGTACGACCATGCGCGCCTCCAAGTCCTGCGCGGCGCGCAACCCGGCGTTGAGCGGTACCGTACCGCGCTCGCCCGTTACGACTTGGGTTGGTACGTGCCGGAAAACCACATCCTGCCGCTCGGCGACAACCGCGACAACTCGCGCGACGGCAGATATTTTGGAAGCGTCAACAAAAACAAGGTACTGGGACAGGGCGCGTTCATCTACTGGCCCTTGACGCGCGTTGGAGGTATCAAGTAATCCTATGGACAAAAGGCTAAAATACTCTTATGCTGAGAAAAAAGAACAGAGTCGACGGGGGAGCGTGGTTCTCGTTTCCCTACTGATTTTTTTCGTCCTCTACGTTTCTTTCACCTCTTTTATTCTCTCGATGCGGAGTATGGAAAGCGATAGTATGCAGCCCAGTATACATGCAGGAGACAGATTCATTTTTTCCTCATATCTGCTTTATTCGCCGGACATACAGAGAGGGAGCGTTGTGCTTTTTGATATGGAAGCAGGGAAAAGACGCGGTCTCTTTGAAATCGCGCTTGACGGAATTACCCGCTTCTTCACCTTTCAGCGGGTAAGTATAAGCAAACGGGAAAACAGCTTCTATATCAAGCGGGTTGTCGCGTTGCCGGGCGACGAAGTATCTATGACGAATTTCGTCATGAGGGTGAGACCCAAGGACAGTCCTTATCAAAGCACGGAATTTGAAATATCCGAAAAACATTACGACATAACCATCCCCCAAGTACCCGCTCTGTGGGACGAATCCTTGCCCTTTCACGGCAACATGGACCCCGTCGTGATGGGGGAAGACGAGTGTTTTCTTCTTTCCGACGATCGTAGTAACACCAACGACTCCCGCAACTGGGGACCTGTTCCCATCAGCAGTATCAAAGGACGCGCGCTCTTTCGCTACTGGCCTCTCAATCGAATCGGCGCGCCTTGAACCTATTCCGCGGCGACCCAGTCGCTTTCTTTCAACGTCTGCTGTACCTCGCTCAATTTATCGGACTGACAGCAGAATACGTCGACGAGGATGGGGTCGAAGTGAGTCCCTTTCGCTCTTGCGATGGTTTGTACCGCGGATTCATGGTTGATGGAGGCCTTATAGGAACGTTGCGACGTGAGAGCGTCGTAGACGTCGGCGATTGCGAGAATCCGTCCAAGCAAAGGAATATCATCGCCTTTAAGTCCTTTGGGATACCCGCTGCCGTCCCACTTCTCATGGTGGGTCCCGGCGAAGATTTTCGCGTAATTCAGGAAGTCGCTGGAAGAAACCTCGCTCTCTATCCTTTCTATAATTTTTACTCCGAGAACCGGATGTTGTTTCATCGCGGTGAATTCTTCACTCGTAAGCGCCGACGTTTTTCGGAGAATTTTATCTTCTATCTCGATTTTGCCTATGTCGTGCAGTTGCGAAGAACGAACAAGCAAGTCCACGTTCCAGCCCTTCGTCTTATCCGCGTAACACCTGCTGTCCAATAGCCCTACAACCAAGATTCTCAAGTAAAATTGGACGCGCTCTATATGACCGCCGGTGATATTATCGCGGCTTTCAATCAAGTTCGCCATGGTTTTAAGAATGGCGTCCTGTAGGTCCAAGACCTGTTTGGTCCGCTCGTCTACTAGTTTCTGCAAGCCCTCGTTGAATTTCCGCAACTCCTCTTGCTGTTTCCTCAAAATATTCTGCTGGGACTGCACGAGCAGGTGAATCTCGACCCGCTTACGCAGTATGGGCGGGGAAAACGGCTTTGGTATATAGTCAACCGCGCCGAGACTCAAGCCTTCTATTTCGCTTTCCGTATCGCTTTTGCCCGTTAGAAACACGACGGGGATTCGCCGAGTAGAATCGTTTTCTTTCAGGATTTTGATAGCTTTGAAGCCGTCCATCTCTGGCATATCAATATCGAGGAGAATGAGTTCTGGCTTGTTGCGCTCAAGAAGTTCGAACATCTTCTTCCCTGAAGGAGCGGTAAATACGTCATAATGTTCCATCAGAGCGTTTTTGCCGATTTTGAGATTCGCTATATTATCGTCAACCAGTATAATGGTTTTACGGCCGTCTATTATGCTGTCGTCTATCATGTTTCTCCCCATAAACGTCAACGCGTTAAGATTATGCTAATTCATCTTTATCTAAACGTCAACAATTATTTTTCCCTGCTGTGATAGACGCCTATCTTGCTGGTATAGACACAAACTCAAAGGCGTTTCTATTCCCATCGTTTGAACAAGCCGTGTTCTATTCCCAGATTGTCGAGGATTTTCCCAGCGACAAAGTCTATCAAGTCGTCTATGGTTTTCGGTTTATAGTAAAACGCGGGCGCCGCGGGCGATATTACCGCGCCCGCGGCCGCAAGGGTCGCCATGTTCTTCAGGTCTATGAGCGAGAGGGGACATTCGCGGGGAACGAGAACCAGAGGGCGTTTTTCCTTGAGGCATACCAGCCCAACGCGGTGTATAAGATTGCCGCAGACGCCTGAAGCTATCGCGCCGACGCTGTTCATAGAACAAGGGACGATTACCGCGCCGTCGAGTCTGAAAGAACCGCTCGCGGGCGGCGCGGATAAGTCCTCCGCGTCGTAGACGCGCTCTTGCGCGACGCCCGTAAGGTCCGCCCACGCCGCAAACGCTCTGCCCGTCTCCTCCGCTACGACTCTTTCTCCCCATCGCGAGACAATCGCATGAACCTCGCAGCCGCTTTCAACAAGCGCCTGTATGACCCGTATTCCGTATCTCGCGCCGCTCGCGCCAGTTATACATACCAGATACTTTCTCATTTCACACTTCCTCACTTTAAAGATAAAAAGGGAAGAGGAGGCTTCTTGCCTTTTACTTTAAACGGGCTTCGCCTGTTCCAGACGGAACGTCAGTCCCGACCTGTCCGCCGCCGCGTCTACCTGTACTTTGTCGCCGTCTTTTATCTTACCCGAAATGACGCTTTTGGCGAGCGGGTTTTCCAGTTCCGTCTGAATCGTCCGCTTGAGCGGGCGCACCCCGAAAAGCGGGTCAAAGCCCCGTTCAACCAGCAAATTCTTGGCGCTTTCGGCGAGGGACAGCGTTATCTTGCGTTCCGCCAGCCGATTTCCCAGATTTTTAAGCTGGATGTCAACGATTTTGCGAATCTCCGACAGACCAAGCCTGTTAAACGTTACTATTTCGTCGATACGATTGAGGAACTCCGGGCGGAAGTTCTGTTTCAACAACTCCATTAGACTGTCTTTCAGCGCGTCCGGATTCTTCGCCTCCAAGATAACGTCAGAGCCAAGATTGCTCGTCATGACGATGATGACGTTCTTGAAGTCAACTACCCGCCCCTGTCCGTCTGTGAGCCTACCGTCGTCCAATATCTGCAAAAAGACGTTGAAGACTTCGCTGTGCGCCTTTTCAATCTCGTCAAAAAGGACGACGCTGTAAGGTCTGCGGCGTACCGATTCGGTTAGCTGCCCGCCTTGTTCGTAGCCTACATAACCCGGCGGAGCGCCGATGAGTCGGCTCACCGAATGTCTTTCGCCGTATTCGCTCATATCAATACGGGTTAGCGCCTTTTCGTCGTTGAAAAGAAAATCCGCCAAGGTCTTGGCAAGCTCGGTCTTGCCAACGCCCGTAGGACCAAGGAACAGAAACGAGCCGAGCGGACGGCTTGCGTCTGAAAGCCCTGCTTTATTGCGCCGAATAGCGTCGGCGACCGAGTTCACAGCCGCCTTTTGCCCCACAACCCGCTGTTCAAGTACCTTTTCCAAGTCAAGATACTTCTGCATTTCCCCGGAAAGCATCTTGGACACAGGAATCCCGGTCCACGAAGCGACCACCGCGGCGATATCCTCTTCGCTCACCTCCTCGCGTAGAAGCGCCGCGTCTTCCTCGCGTTTCTCCATAGCGGCGGTTAGTTCCGCAAGCTTCTTCTGCGCTTCCGGAATTCTGCCGTATTTGATTTCCGCGGCGCGGTTCAAGTCGCCGTCCCGCTCCTGCTGCGTTTCCTCTATCTTTAACTCCTCGATACGTTGCTTCAAGCCGCGAACCTGCTGAACCACGCTCTTTTCGCGTTCCCACCGCATCCGCATCGCGTCCCGCTCCGCGGTCGTTTCACGTAATTCTTTTTCCAGTTTGGCGAGACGCTCGCGGGAACCTTCGTCCGTCTCGCGGGAAAGCGCCTGCCGCTCAATGGAGAGCTGCAAGAGGCGGCGCTCTAGCTTGTCGAGTTCCGTAGGGCGGCTGTCCAGCTCCATTTTCAGACGGCTTGCCGCCTCGTCGACCAAGTCTATCGCCTTATCCGGCAGGAAACGATTCGTGATGTAGCGGTTGGATAGATTCGCGGCCGCGACGAGCGCCTCGTCCTTAATGCGGACGCCGTGGTGAACCTCGTAACGCTCCTTTAAGCCGCGCAGGATGGCGACCGTGTCCTCGGCGGACGGCTCCGGGGTATAGATTTGCTGGAAACGCCGCTCCAGAGCCGCGTCTTTCTCAATATATTTACGGTATTCGTCCAGAGTGGTCGCTCCGATGCACCGCAGTTCGCCGCGAGCGAGCGCGGGTTTGAGCAGATTCGAGGCGTCCGTAGCGCCTTCGGCCGCGCCCGCGCCGACGAGGGTATGCAGTTCGTCGATGAACAGGATGATTTTGCCGCTAGACGCCTGCACCTCGCCGATAACCGCCTTGAGCCGCTCCTCAAACTCGCCGCGAAACTTCGCGCCCGCGACCAAAGCGCCCAGGTCCAAAGCGAGCAATTTCTTGCCCTTCAGCCCTTCGGGCACGTCGCCCGCGACGATACGCCGCGCAAGCCCTTCGGCGATAGCCGTCTTGCCCACGCCCGGCTCGCCTATCAGTACCGGGTTGTTCTTGGTGCGCCGCGACAGCACCTGCATCACCCTACGGATTTCCTCGTCTCTGCCGATAACTGGGTCAAGTTTCTCCTGACGCGCCAGCGCGGTCAAATCGCGGCAGTACTTATCAAGTACCTGATACTTGTCCTCCGGGCTTTGGTCCGTTATGCGGACGTTGCCGCGCACGGCTTTCAGAGCGGTCAGCGCCGCGTCTTTGGTAACGCCGTTCCTGACCAGCGTCCGCCCCGCCTCGCCGTCGCTTGCGACTATGGCAAGTAGTATATGTTCGGCGGACACATATTCGTCCTTGAGCGCCTGCGCCTCGGACTCGGCTTTCGCCAAAACCTTGCCCGCGCTCGATGAAAGATAGAGTTGCGCGGCTTCTCCGAACATTTTAGGCGTTTTCTCAAGCAACGCGCCGACGTCTGCGGCGATTCTGTCTGGATTTACGCCTATTTTTTCAATAACAGCCCTAACGACGCCGTCTTCCTGCCGCAAAAGCGCCATGAGTATGTGCGCCGTCTCAATTTGAGAATGGTCGCTCTTCTGAGCGATAACGGACGCCTCGTTGAGCGCGTCCTGCGCCTTGATAGTAAATTTCTCTATATTCATATTAAGAATATACGAAAATATCGGCGAAAAAACAAATTTTTATTTAGCGAAGCCGCATCGCTAAAGTATCGGCGTCAATCCGTGCCGTTGGCGTCAGATACCGATTATTCCCGTCCGTCCGGATAAGGGCTTTGCGCAACAAAGACCATGCGATGGCAAAATACGACAGAGTAACAGCGTGGGAAGCGTAGCGACTGAACTAGTAAAACCGTAGACGCTTTAACGGCGAGCATATACAGGACTGTTAGGCGAAATGACGGCTATACAACAATTTTACATTAAAATTTATATCCGATACCTATTTGTATTGATGGACCATGTGTAAAATAGTCAAACTTATCGCTGGCTTCATTTTTATTATATGTTTTAAAACTCCAGTGAATCATGCTACGCAAAAACAGGGAGCGATTTATTTCATAATCAAAACCGCCGCCCGCTCTTATCCAAAGCGAATTATTTCCTGATATATCGCCAGAAGTTATTGAATTATTATTGTTTCCCGTTATCCATAATTGATATTCAATTCCCAAAGTCGGGAAAATAGTAAATCTGTTTATCATAAACGGATATTTACCTAAAATACCTATATTTAATAACGCTCGCGCGCCTTCCCATCCTGTATTTGAATCATTACTATATACTACGTTACCATTTAAAACGTATTCATTTTTTGATATATTATTATTGTTTATTGACGCATGAAATATGGACATATTTATTTCCGCATACATTAAATCAAAGAAAAAATACGCGCCAATATCAAATTCTTTTTCATTTAGAGTTTCCGTATATTTTAAAGCGTCGGCTGGTCTCCAGGAAATTCCGTTATCAGGGGTAAATGCGGAAGTTTTTCTTTCTTCACGGTATGTCCCAGTTTTAAATACGCCGCCAAGCAACAAACCGCCCCCAACGCTTATGATAAAATTTTTGCGCTCTCCGATTAATACCCTCAATGTATTTTCTATAACTATATCTCTGGATATTATTTCCTCATAAACGGCTTTTTCTACGGATACTGCCTTTATTCTAAGTCGATACATTCTATCTAAAGGGAAAATTTCACCGAAAATGATTATTTGAGACCCAAGTTTTTGTGTGATTGATTGTAATGATTCGCCGCTAACTTCTCCAGAAAACTGAAAATCCATTTCTTCATTGATTAAGTATAAATCTCTTCTAACAACCGGGGTTAAATTTCCCAAGACGTTAATATATTTATTGAGTTCGTCAATGATATAATTTGAAAGATTTTGATGTTCTGAATTAATTTTCACTACCGCCACGATTGAGTTCGCGGGAAGCCTTTTATTCAAATAGCCAACGATTTCTTCAATGGCTCTGTCCAGGTTGATTGGACTTTGCGAGTATACGCCATTGATTGAGAAAAAGGCGATGATTACAGATAGAACTATGGATTTTTTAAAAACAAAACCTCTCTATATATTTATTCCCTTGGGGGTATTTTTTATTGGATCGTCAAATGGCTTTTAGAATTGATTGAAACAGGAAAACCAGAAAAAGTATAAGTAGTATTAACATTAAAGTTTTGTGTTCCATAGGTGATTCTGTCTGAAAAATGATAGCCAGGACTATTGAAAGGATTGTATACTCCATAGGCATAAACACTATTATATGTTCCTGGACTTATTTCACGATAACTAGAATTAATAGACGGCGCGGAAAAGACCAGAGCTACATCTCCAATAACTACCCTAACTTCAGAACAACCAGATCGCGAATACATTCCTTCTTTCCAATATGCATAGAAGCCAAATGAACTTGTAACTAATATTCTCGGATTGGTCGTGGTAACTCCCCGCGCTGTCGACTTTGCGCTCTCAATATCCACTATACCCTGATCTCTCTTAAAAGCGGTAATTTGATAAAATGACGACGCTCCCACCTGTACAATGGACGCCCCCTTATCTTCAAAAGACGTGCCGGTAACCGACCCCAAATAGTTAAAAATACCGCTTTTGGAGTTTGACTTGTATATTTTGTAATATTCCGCCCCGGAAACAGCGTTCCATTGAATACGATACCCGTTAACATCCGAAGTCATTACAATTCCGGAAATGGACGGGGCGGCTATCGTCTTTGGCGTCCATATTGCGGTTAATGTAAGGGTTGCGGCTACTGTTGACGAGAAATTGTAAACGGCGCCGTTTCTTCGCCATTCAACAAAATCAAAACCCACTCTGGTTGGATTGGCGGGTTTTGTCGCCCTGCCGCCCGAAGCCACATCTTGACTTGGTACGTCTGTTCCGCCGGCGCTGTCAAAAGTTACCACATAATAGGTTCTTACCGATCCTGACGCTGATTTTGCGCCTTCGCCTGAACCGTTTACCGCGGATACCGAGTATGTATACGATGTTCCCGCGCTTAACCCTGTATCCGTAAATGACGTACCTGTCGTACTGCCGCGCAACGCTGAACCGCGATATACCCGGTAACTGATTGCGCCCGCTACCGGACTCCATGTGATAAAAACGGAACCTGATGATTGAGCCGCCGCATTTAAATTAAGCGGCGCCGATGGAAGTAATTCAGTCGATTCAGCGGCGCGAGTCGTTCCATAAGTATAATTCGACATGGGACTTGTGGTTCCATTTTTTGTTACGGCGGTTATTTTGTAGTAATAAGTGGAATCCGGCTGAAGTCCGCTGTCTAAATATGTATTCTCTTCTGTTTCAGCTAATGGAATATTCCCATAATTCCCTTCAGCGGTAATACTACGAAAAACCTGATATTTTACCGCGCCGGGAACGGTTGTCCATGACACCTTTATTTGAGTTGAAGATATTTCTTGAGATGAAGGTTTTGTCGGCGCTTGCGGCATATCAGTCATCGCCTCGGCATACTTTGAACTAGCGCCTGCATTATAGTCCAAATCAATTGCGGCAACCCGGTAGAAATATTTTTCACCGGGAATTAAATCACTGTCAATAAAATAATTATCAAATGTATAATCAACAGGAGCCGGTAATCCGTTACTGGTAACGCTACGATATATAAGGTATTGGTAAGCGCCTGATACCGTTGTCCATGCGATTCTTACACTGGTTGATGAAAGCGTTTGCGCAGTGATACGCTGTGGGGCGGATAAGCCGTTGTTTTCACTATTATTTTGAGGATTATTTACTTCATTTTCACAAGAAACTACACACACAATCATGAACATAATTATCGTTTTAATACTTGAGATGTCTTTCATTTTCTACATCTCCTTATCCTCGAAGAGGACGTTTGTGGAACTCCCTCCACATTTTTGTACGGCGCTCATGCCTGTATATGCATATCCGTCTCCTTTCAAATAAACGTTGATAAGCGATAAAGCCCTCTCATCGGACGTCTCTTATCTTTTATCTGTTCATGGTATCAGCGCCGATACCATGGGTCCCGGCGAACCCTGTTTTCCGCCGTTTTCCACTATCACCACGAAGTACGCGGTCTTCCCGCGTCGTTTCTGCATAGAAATATAGTTGCTCAAAAGATGGAAGTTGTCAAGCTCTTTTGTAAAAAAGAACGATTGTGAAGGGACAGGACAAACGACACAGAAGGGAGATAGAGAATCCCATAAAGTACGGATAATGTGAAGAACAAACGCATAAGAAGCGCCAAATGGGATATGGTAATCCGTACGGGATTAAATAAAGAAGCCGCTTTGCCTATGAGCAGAGACTCATGATGGAATGGCTCTGGAACGGGAAAGAGCGAAGCTCGACAAAATTAGCCAGGATTTTCGGCAAGAATAGGCGAACTATAATCCGTGAACTACAACGCGGCATGACTACGCAACAGCGAAGCCTGCGGAGTTCCCGCTACCCCCTGGCTTCAGGCGGGTCTGCGGTGCGGCGCCCCCTTTCGGACAATACCCGTTAGGAAGCTATGGCGGAGCCTGCGTGGATAGCCTGTGGCGTCAGACACATACGTCGTCGCCGAGAATAGGTTCGTCTAGTAAATCAGATTGCCGGTGCAATCGGCGATATAAACTCCCAAACGCCCACTCCGCGGCTCGTTCTACAAGCCCTGCCTTCACGGGATTCTCCGCGATGTAGTTCCGCGTCCGCAAAAAATCCTCTATCCCGTTGATTATGCGCGAATAGAAGCGTTCTCCCCACACATGACCCTTTCGTCCGTGCGCCTTGTTCCACGCCTTCGCGAAATTACACTTTATCCACTGCATTATTTCCGATAGATTACCGCCTTTCCCCGGCTTAATCAAGAAATGGATATGATTCCCCATGATACAGAAATCCCACAACTGGAAATGGAACTTTCGTTTCGCCTTCTTGACGAATGAGAGGAATAATAGCTTGAATTGTGGTTCAAGCAGGCTCATGTCGTCGTGGTCTATTTTCGACGTAACGTGATACGCAACGTCCTCGATAAGTATTCGTGGTTTTCTCATATTTATAATACGGACTTGTTATGAGAATTGCTTGGGTGTCAGACACTTTGTTGGATTAGACGAACGGCTCGGTCGTTTATGAGAATTGCTTGGGTGTCAGACACTTTTTTGGATTAGACGAACGGCTCGGTCGTTTAGGGGAATTCCGCTTTAAGGACGGCTTTCAATACCACCGGGTTGTGGTCCGAATACCGAAACTCATGGTTC